>NZ_JBGCCL010000028.1:0-93727 GCF_041262505.1 Streptacidiphilus sp. MAP5-3 | reverse complement strand
ACACACAACCGCGTCCCGTCCTCGAACACCGCCTCCACCTGAAGCGTCGTCACCACATCCACCACACCCGGCAACACATCCCCGGCCGACAACACACTGCGCCCGGCCTCGATCGCCTCCGCCAACCGCCGCCCGTCCCGAGCCGCCTCACACACCGTGTCCGCAATCAACGCCGTCGCCTCCGGCACATTCAGCCGCAGGCCGCGTGCTTGGCGGGAGCGGGCGAGTTGGGCTGCCGTGAAGAGCAGCAGCCGGTCCTTCTCCGTGGGGGTGAGTCGCATGTGCGGATGCCTCGCTAAAGGGGAAGCCGAAGGGGAATCGGGATCAGGACTGGGCCGGGGTGCCGGGCTGGTCGTGGGTCGAGCAGTCGATGCCGCCGCCGCCCGAGGCGATGTTGTCGATGTTCAGCGCGACGACGTCACGGTTCGGGAAGTGGTCGCGCATGATCTGCTGCGCGTTCGCGTCGGCGTCCGTGTCGCCGAACTTGGGCATGAAGACGGCCCCGTTGGCGACGAAGAAGTTGATGTAGGAGGAGACGAAAGCGTCGCCGAACTGGGCCGTGATGACCGCACCGTTGACGAGGTGGAGGTTCAGATCGACCGGGACGCGGGCCAGGACATCCACGTACGGGCGTGCGGGACGTCGTCGGCCTGCACCCTCCCCCGCTGCTCCGCCGGCATCCGTGCGGCGGGCCGCTGTGCCCCGCCGAAGAGGCGGCCGAACAGGGAGCGCGGTTCGTTCATGCCTTCACAGTGGCATCGACTGAAAATTCAGTCAAGCTCTGTCGGTCCGAGTCGGCGACGGCCTCCGGGACGCCGACCTCCGGGGCGCTGCCTCCCAGGGAAAGGGCCTCCGACCCAATGGCGTCCAGCTCGACGGCTATCGCCTCCGCGAGCAGGCGGCGGGCGTGCTCGATGGGGAGCGAGCCGCTGAGCCAGCGCATGCTCAGGCCCTCCAGCAGCGAGGTGAGCCGCTCGGCGGCTGCGGCATGGGCCGGGGCGGTGCCCTGCGGGCGGACCCGGCCGATCAGCTCGGCGGTCTCGTGGATCCAGGTCAGGGTGGCCTTGGCGAGCGCCTCGCGCAGGTCCGGTTCGAAGATCGCGCTGGCACGCAACTCGCCCCAGGCCGTGCTGTTCTCGCGCACCTCCGCGGTGTCCTGGAGCTCCAGCAGCAGGGCCTGCTCCAGGTCGGCGCGGGGATCGAGCTCCTCCGCGCCGCGCTCGGCGGTATAGCGGTCGGCGCGGTCGTTGATGTACTCCAGCGTCCGGCGCAGGATCCCGGCGCGGTCGACGAAGTGGTAGTAGATCAAGGACGTCGAGACGCCCGCCTCGGCGGCCAGCTCGCCCACGCGCAGTCCGCGCACTCCGCGGCGGGCGATCACTCGGGTCGCGGCTCTCAGGATCTCGGTTCGACGGTCTGACACAGACGGAGAGACTACGCCACCGCACGAGAAAGCTGACCAGTTCTTCAGTACCTTGCACCGACCGACCCCCTCCAGGCGTGATCCACGGCCCCGAGCGCGTCGTCGCATTCGGATCTCTGCGCCTTCGTGCAGCGTAATGCCCGAATTTCCACTGTTTGTTGGGGTCGAATTTGCTCGGCGACGCTGTATTGACTGAAGTTTCAGTTCGATGGATGATTCGGGGCACCCAACCCGCCTCCCGCACCCTGAGGAGATCCCCGTGTCCTTCCGTATGCCGGCCGAGTGGGCCGAGCACGAGCGCTGTCTGATGGCCTGGCCCACCCGCCTGGACCTGTGGGGCGCGGTGCTGGACGACGTCCGGTGCGAGTACGCCGCGGTGGCCCGCGCGATAGCCGAGTTCGAGCCCGTCACCATGGTCGCCCTGCCCGGCCAGGGCAAGCACGCCGCCGAGCTGTGCGGCGACGGTGTCGAGGTGATCGAGATGCCCATCGACGACTCCTGGTTCCGCGACTCCGGCCCGATCTTCGTCCTCGACGGGAAGGGCGGACGCGCGGGCGTCGACTTCCGCTTCAACGCGTGGGGCGGCAAGCACCACCCGTGCGACGCCGACGACCGCGTCTCCGCCCTGTTGCTGGAGCACTTCGAGGTCCCGCGCCTCCCCTCCGGGATGATCCTCGAAGGCGGCGCGATCACGGTGGACGGCGAGGGCACGCTGATCACCACCGAGCAGTGCCTGCTCCACCCCAACCGCAACCCCGGCCTGAGCCGCGAGCAGATCGAGGACGAGCTCAAAGCGATGCTCGGCGTCACCACGATCATCTGGCTCCCCTACGGCGGCCTGGAGGACACCGAGACCGACGGCCACGTGGACGGCGTCTGCGCCTTCGTCGCGCCCGGCAAGGTCGTGGTCCAGCTGCCCAGCGACCCGGAGCACCCCGACCACGAGCGGATGCGCGCCAACCGCGCGGTGCTGGAGCGCGTCGTGGACGCCAAGGGCCGCCGGCTGGAGATCGTCGACCTGCCGCAGAGCGTCTTCGTCGAGGTCGACGGCCGCCGGACCGAGGTCGGCTACCTGAACTTCTACCTCGCCAACGGCGGCGTCGTGGTCCCCGTCGGCGGCGTTCCCGAGGAGGACAAGGGCGCGCTGGCCGTCCTCGCCTCCGCCTTCCCCGACCGCAAGGTGGTCGGCGTCCCCACCTCCGGCGTCGCCTGGGGCGGCGGCGGCATCCACTGCATCACCCAACAGGTTCCCCGCGCCTGACCGTGTGTCAGGTCATACCTCAAGTCGTCCCTCAAGCCGTCCCTCAGGTCGTCCCTCTCACGCTGGCACGCTCCGTCACCCATGGCCGCTGACCTCCCCCCGCCGCCTTCCCCGGTGGGCCGGAAGATGGAAGAGAGCTCCGATGCCCCAACCCCAGCCCCCGTCCGGCAGATCGGACCGCCCCACAACCGGGCGCCGCACCGGGCGCCGCAGCAGGCGCCGCGCCGCAGCCGTCGTGGCGGGCGCCGCCGCGCTCGGACTGGTCGCCGCCTGCTCCGGCCCGCCCAGCACCGGAACGGGCCTGCCTGCGAGCGCCTTCGCGCTGTCGGCCCGGACGCCGCTCCCCAAGGGCGACCTCGCCTCGTTCACCTGGGCCTCGTACGCGGAGCCGCTGACCCTGGATTACGCGATGGCCTTCGACTACCCGTCGAACACCATCCTGTCCAACGTCTGCGAGAGCCTGATGAAGTGGACGCCGCAGCTCAAGGAGGTCCCGGGCCTGGCGCAGCAGGCGCTGCACCCGAACCCGACCACCTGGGTCTACGACCTGCGCCCGAACGTGCACTTCCACGACGGCAGCGTGATGACGGCCGACGACGTCGTCTACAGCCTGGACCGGCAGACGGACCCGAAGGTCGGCGCGGCCTGGGCGGGCGTCTTCCAGAACGTCGCCTCGATCACCAGCACCGGGCCGCTCCAGGTGACGGTGAAACTGAGGACGCCGGACGCCCTCTTTCCGCAGTACATGGCCACGGCCGCCGGCGTGGTGGCCAGCGAGAAGGGCATCAAGGCGGCCGGGGCGAACTGGGGCACCGGCAGCCTCGACTGCACCGGGCCGTTCAAGCTCGGGGCCTGGAACAAGGGCCAGTCCATCGAGTTGGACCGGTTCGCCGACTACTGGGGAACCCCGGCCAAGTCCGCCAAGGTGACGTTCGAGTTCCTGACCGACCCCTCGGCCCGGACCAACGCCATGCTCACCGGCGCGGTCGACGGCGGCTACCTGATCCCGACCGAGAGCTACCAACGGCTGCGCGACAGCGGGGTGGGCACCCTCTACTTCGGCGAGAGCCTGAGCACCGTCAACGTCAACGTCACCAACATGAAGGGCGTGCTCGGTGATGCCCGGGTGCGGCAGGCGCTGTCGCTGGCGCTGGACCGGTCGGGCTTCGTCAAGCAAGGGCTGGCGGGCAACGGCCAGGCCACCGACGCGCTGACGGACAAGGCCTCCTGGGCGGGGGCCGACCCGGCGACGCTGCGGGCCGCCTTCGACTCGCTGCCCTCGACGACGCCCGACCTGGCCAAGGCCAAGGAGCTGGTCAAGGAGGCCGGGGCGACGGGCAAGACGGTGACGATCGCCACCAGCGCGATCGGTCAGGACGTCTCGCTGCTGGCGACCGCCGTGCAGGCGGCCGGGACCGAGATCGGGCTGAACGTCCAGGTGAGGACGATCGCCCCGGACGCCTTCTCGGCACTGTTCACCGACCCCAAGGCGCGCCAGGGCATCGACATGTTCCCCGAGACGTACTACCTGTCCATCACCGACCCGATGGACCTGCTCTCCAACTTCGAGACGGGCAACTACCAGAACTACGCGGGCTACAGCAGTCCCGCCTACGACAAGCTGGTCCGGCAGGCCACGGGCACCGACAAGACCGCCCAGCGCCTGGCGGTCGAGGCGAAGTTGCAGCAACTGGCGGTGCAGCAGAACCTGTGGATCCCGGTGGCGAACTGGCCCACCGCGGTCTTCCTGAACAAGCGGATCACGGGCGCGCCCACCACCATCTCCTACCTGTACTACCCGTGGGCCGCCGACATCGGGGCTGCGGGATGACGTTCACCCGCTTCGCCCTGCGACGCCTGGCGGAGATGGCCGCGACCCTGCTCGCCGCCTCGTTCCTGATCTTCGGAGCCATGTACCTGGCCCCGGGGAACCCGGCGAGCTTCCTGCTCTCCGGACGCTCCGCCTCCCCCGCGGCGTACCAGGCGATCAACGATCAGTACCACCTCAACGACCCGTTCTGGCAGCAGTATCTGCGCTGGCTCGGCCAGGTGCTGCACGGCGACTTCGGCCGCTCCATCGAGTACCGGACGCCGGTCTCGACGCTGATCGGCGCCCGCTTGCCCAGCACGCTGCTGCTGGTGGGCCTGGCGCTGGTGCTGGTCGTGGCCGTCGGCCTGGCGCTCGGCTGGATCGGCGCGGTGCGCGGCGGCGCGACCGACGGAGCGATCCTGGTCGGCACCACCTTCGCCGTCGGCACGCCCTCGTTCGTGGCGGCCGTGCTGCTGCAGGGGCTCTTCTCGGTCGAGCTGGGCTGGTTCCCGAGTGGCGGCAGTGGTAGCGGGTTCGGCTCGATGCTCTGGCATCTCACGCTTCCCGCACTGGCGTTGGCGCTCTACCTGATCGGCATGCTGGCCCGGGTCACCCGCAGCGCGATGCTGGAGGCGATGGGCCACGAGCACGTCACCGTGGCCCGCAGCCGGGGCGTGACCGAGCGTCAGGTGATTCACCGTCATGTCTTCCGCAACACCCTCGGCACCGTGCTGACCATGGGCGGCCTGATCGTCTCCACCCTGCTCATCTGCACCGTCCTGGTGGAGACGGCCTTCAGCGTCGACGGCATCGGGCAGTTGCTCGACCTGTCGACGACCACGAAGGACTTCCCCGTCGTCCAGGCCATCTCGCTGATCATCGTCGGGATCTTCATGCTCGTGAACTTCGTCGTCGACCTGCTGCTCCCACTGGTCGACCCCCGGGTCGCCCTCGGCGCGAGAGGAGCGACCGGATGACCACCGCACTCGTCCGCCGACCGGGGCTGGCCCGGCTCCGGCTGTCCCGGAACAGGACGGGCCGCCCCTGGCTCTACCTGCTCTGCCTGGGCTTCCTCGCCGTCGTCGTGCTGCTGGCACTGCTCGCGCCGTGGCTCTCCCCGCACGACCCCAATGCCGTGGACCTCGGCAACGCGCTGGCCGGACCGTCCGCCAGCCATCCGCTCGGCGTCGACGGCTCCGGACGCGACACCGCGTCGCGGCTGATCACCGGCGCCCGCACCTCGCTGCTCGGACCGCTGGGCGTGGTCGTCTTCTCCACCGTCGTGGGCGTCGTCGTCGGCGTCACGGCGGGATGGCGCGGCGGCTGGCTGGACTCGCTGCTCTCGCGCACGACCGAACTCGTCTTCGCCTTCCCGGGGTTGCTGCTGGCGATCCTGATCGTCTCGATCTACGGGGAGGGGCTGATCGCGCCGGTCGTCGCGCTGGGCGTGGCCTACCTGCCCTATGTCAGCCGTCTCACCCGCTCGTTGGTGCTGGCCGAGCGTAAACGGCCGTACGTGGAGGCGTATCGGGTGCAGGGGCACTCCGGGCTGCAGATCTGCCTGCGCCATGTGCTGCCCAACATCGCACCGGTGGTGCTGGCGCAGTCCACCATCAACTTCGGCTACGCCCTGATCGACCTGGCCGGCCTCTCCTTCCTCGGTCTCGGCGTGCCCGCGCTGACGCCCGACTGGGGGCGGATGGTCTTCGACGGCGAGAGCGCCATCCAGTCCGGCTACCCGCTCTCGGCGATCCTGCCGTGCGCCGCGATCGTGCTGACCGTCGTCGCCTTCAACGTCGTCGGCGAACGCTGGGCCGACCAGGTCGCCCGGAGGGACCGATGACCACCACACCAGCGAAAACACCTGAGTTCACGTTGGACGTCCGTGGGCTGCGGCTGCAACTCCCCGGTGCCGCACGCCCGGTGCTGGCCGGGGTCGATCTCACCGTCGGCGCGCGGGAGACCGTGGCGCTGGTCGGCGAGTCGGGCTCCGGCAAGAGTCTCACCTCGCGCAGTGTGCTGCGGCTGCTGCCTCCGGGCGCGACGACCGAGGGCACCGTGGCCGTCCAGGGCGAGGACGTGCTGACGATGGACGCGAAGCAGTTGCGGCGGCTGCGCACCCACACGGCGGCCATGATCTTCCAGGACCCTCGGGCCGCCATCAACCCGCTGCGTCGCGTCGGCGACTTCCTCACCGAGAGCCTGCGCCTGAACGCCGGGACCCCGGACGCGGACGCGACCGAGCGCGCCGTGCGGATGCTCGAAGCGGTCGGTCTGACCGACCGGGTGCTGCGGCAGTACCCGGGGCAGCTGTCCGGCGGGATGCTGCAACGCGTCATGATCGCCGCCGCGTTGATGGGCGACCCGGCACTGATCCTGGCGGACGAGCCCACCACCGCGCTGGACGTGACCACCCAGGCCGAGGTCGTCGGCCTCCTGGACGACCTGCGCGAACGGTTCGGCACCGGTCTGCTTTTCGTCACCCACGACCTGGGCCTGGCCGCCGCCATCAGCGACCGCGTCTACGTGATGTACGCGGGCCGGATCGCCGAGACCGGTCCGGCCGAGGCGCTGTTCGAACAGCCCCGCCACCCCTACACGGCCGCGCTGCTGCGCTCGACCCCCCGTCTCGACGCTCCGGCCGGGCGGCTGGCCGCGATCCAGGGCCAACCGCCCAGCCTGCGCGAGGAGCTGACGGGCTGTCTGTTCGCCGCGCGCTGCCCCTTCGCCACCCAGGTGTGCACCGAGGACCTGCCGCCCCACCTGCCGGTGCCGGACGAACCGTCCCGGCTCGTCGCCTGCCACCACAGCGACCGGCTCGCCGACCAGCTCGCAGAAAGCGCCCTCCATGACTGACACCACTGCGGCCGGCGCCCTGCCCGCCGACAGCGCCGACAGCGCCGGCGGCGACCCGGTGCTCGACATCACCGGCCTGCACCGGAGCTTCGGCAGCGTCCAGGCGGTCCACGACGTCTCCTTCCACCTGGCTCGGGGCGGATCGCTGGGGATCGTCGGGGAGTCCGGTTCCGGCAAGACGACGACCGCGCGGATCATCGTCGGACTCGAACGCGCCGACGCGGGCCGCGTCCTGGTCTGGGGCCAGGACCGGTCCGGCCCGGCGGGACACGGCCGCTCGACGCGACTGGAACGCGCCCGTGAGGTGCAGATGGTCTTCCAGGACCCGTTCCTCTCCCTCGATCCGCGAGTGCCCGTCGGCGGCGTGCTGCGCGAGACGCTGCGGCTGCACTTCCCCGAGAGGAGGGCCGACCACGACCGCCGGGTGGGCGAGCTGCTCGACCAGGTCGGCCTCGGCGCGCGGGAAGCCGCAGCCCTCCCCCGGCAGCTCTCCGGCGGCCAGCGCCAACGCGTGGCCATCGCCCGCGCGTTGGCGGTCGAACCGGCCGTCCTGGCGCTGGACGAGGCGGTGGCGGCGCTGGACGTCTCGGTGCAGGCGCAGATCCTCAACCTGCTGGGTGACATCCGCCGGGACACCGGGATCGGCTACCTCTTCATCACCCACGACCTCGGGGTGGTCCGCTGCGTCACCGACGAGGTCGTGGTGATGCGACACGGCCGGATCGTCGAGGCGGGCCGCACCGCCGACGTCCTCGCCGACCCGCAGCACGCCTACACCCGGCTGCTGCTGGACTCCGTCCCGCGCCCGGGCTGGAACCCCAAGCTCATCGCCGCCGCGCGCCGAGCGCTGTGACCGCTGTCCGTGCGGAGATAATGGTGCAAAGCGCCTGAACACCTGAATACCCGTCACCACCGATCGGGACGCCATGCTCCAGCCGGGCCTGAACCGTCGCACCCTGCTCCGCACCGGAGCGGGACGCGCCGCTGCCGCCGCCCTGACCGGCTGCTCCTCCTCGGCCTCGGCTGCGTCCTCCGACGCCTCGGCCCCCTCGGACCCGGCGGCGGACGCCGCGTCGAGCGAAGCGTCGCCCGAGGCGTCCGCGTCGTGAAGGCGGTCGGCGGTCGGCCCTCCCGCTGGCGAGTGCTGCGTCCGTTCCGGAATCCGCTGGTCCTGGCGTTGGTCGTGGCGCTGCTCTGCGGCGCGGGCGTGGGCCTGTACCTCAACGAGCGCAGCAGCCGTCAGCAGGTCACCGTCGTCGGCAACCCGTCCGCCCCCGACTGGGTCGAACTCGACATCACCAGCCAGGGCGTGGACACCTCGGCCCTGGAGCTCTCGCTGTCGGTCACCGCGATCCCGCACGGCAGCCTCGCGGCGGAGCCGGACTCGCTCGTCTTCACCAAGAACGTCGAGATCACCACCGTCTCGCTGACCACCACCACCTTCCACACCATCTCCGGCGAGCCCGCCCCGCTCCAGGTGGTCAGCGCCGGACTCTACGACGGCACGTCGACGGACTACCCGTTCGACCACTACGACCTGTCGGCAGGTTGGATCGCCACCGTGGACGGCCGACCCGTGCCGCTGGCCATCACGTTCAGCGACTCCGACCCGTTCTTCGTCGTGCGTCCCACCAAGAGCGCCTCGGCGGGCCAGGCGGCCCGGCTGGACGCCCGGGTCGGCCGCTCGCGCGGGACGTTCATCCTCGCGTGGTTCATGATGCTCGCCATGTGGGCACTCGCGCTTGCGGTGCTCGGCGGCGCCGAGGTCCTCGTCCGCAGGCGACAGGGGCTGGTCTGGCCCGCGCTCGGCTGGATGGCCGCGACCCTGTTCGCCCTGGTCGGACTGCGCAACGCGGCACCGGGCAGCCCGCCCATCGGCTCGCTGATGGACTACGTCGCCTTCTTCTGGGCCGAGGCGATCATCGCCGCCAGCCTCGCCGTCACCGTGGCGCTGGGCGTACGCGCCGAACGCCGCGCCCACGCTGCGGAGAAGGCGGCGCGGGCGTCGGATACGGCACCGCCGCCCACTGCTTGACGGTCCGTCAGGTGGCCGAAGCCAGCCGGTCCGCGCCGGCGGCCAGGCCGTGGACCAGCGCCCGCACCACCGCCTGCGCGTCCACCTCCGACCCGAGGGACTGGATGGCGGCGAGTCCGTCCGCCGCTGCGGCCAGCGCCTCACCGAGCGTCAACGCGTCCACCACGCCTGCTTTCCCACCACGCTCGGCGCGTTCGAGCGCCAGCACCCGGAAGAGGCCCACGAAGCATTCGCGCCAACGCCCGTACTCCGCCTCGACGGCGACCCGCACCCGGTCGTCGGTCAGCGAGAACCAGTGCAGCGCCGAGTGCATCCGCGCCAGGTCCGCCGCCTCCGGCTGTGCGAGCAGCGCGATCACGCGCTCGGTACGCTCGGCGAAGGTGCCGGGCTCGGCGACCGCCTCCTCCATCGGCGTGATCCACTCCGGGCGGATGTCCGCGACGACGGCGACGATCAGGTCGCTGCGGTCCTTGAAGTGGTAGTGGCACATCCCGTGCGTCACCCCGGCGAGCGCCGAGACGTTGCGGGTGGTGAACGGGACGTCGTCCGTCCCGGCGAGCAGGCTCCGTGCGGCGGCGATCAGCCGGGCCCGGGTCTGCTCGCCCTTCGCCGACACCCGCGGCTTGCGGGCGGCGCGGACCTCCGCGCCTGCGCTCCTGGCCCCCTGAGGTGCGCTGTCTTCCACGTCTCCGCCTGCTTCCGTCGCCACTCGCCCACCTTAGCCACGCCGACCGACGGGGTGGGCCGAACCCACTCTTGCGCGCTTTATTGACCGAGCGCATGGTTAGTTATAGCTTCCCGGTCAGCCGCGCAACTGCGCGCCCCGACCAAGGGAGGCCTGGGATGGACCAGCACGGCAGAGCAGACGGCCCGCACGACCCCGTGAGTACACCGCCCGGGGGCACATCGCCCGTGAGCACACCCCACGCCCGCCCGCTCGACCGGCGCCGCTTCCTCGCCGCCACCGGACTGACCGCGGCCGGCGCCGCCTGGGTCGCCACCGGCCTCGCCGGAACGGCCCGCGCCGCGACCGCCGCACCCGGCGTCCGCGCCCGGAACCCGCGGTCCGCAGCCACCGGCACGTTCGCCGTCCCGCTCGACAGCGTCCCGCACACCCGGACCTGGATGGCCTGGCCCGACAGCACCGCCATCTACGGCCGCAAGCTCGCGGGCATGCAGACGGACATCGCGCGTATCGCCAACACCATCGCCACGTACGAGCCGGTCTACCTGCTCGCCAACTCCGCCAGCGTCGCGGCGGCGAAGCGGGCCTGCACCAACCCGCACGTGACCGTGATCGGGACCATCCCGATCGACGACTGCTGGATGCGCGACTCCGGCCCGGTCTTCCGCACGAACGGAGCGGGCGGCCTGGACGCGGTCGGTCTGAACTTCAACGGCTGGGGCAACAAGCAGACCCACGCCCACGACGCCCTGGTCGCCCAGCGGGTCGCCGCCTACCTCGGCGTCGACTTCACCGCCGCCGGGCTGGTCAGCGAGGGCGGCGCGATCGAGGCCGACGGCGCGGGCACGCTGATGGCGACCCGCAGCAGCATCATCAACTCCAACCGCAACCCCGGCCTGACGCAGGCCCAGATCGAGCAGGCCATGTGCGCCGCCTACGGCGCGTCCGAGGTCATCTGGTTCACCGGCATCAGCGGCCAGGACATCACCGACGACCACGTCGACGCCACGTCCCGCTTCCTCTCCCCCGGCGGCGGCCTCGTCCAGACCCCCAACCCCGCCGACCCGCCGGACATCTGGTCCAACGACGAGCAGCAGCAGTACGGCACGCTGTCGGCGGCCACCGACGCGCAGGGCGCGGCGATCGCGGTCACCGCGCTGGAGTCGCCGGACTACAACCTGATCCGCGCCACCAGCGCCGACTTCGTCGACTCCTACGCCAACTACTACGTCTGCAACGGCGCGGTCATCTCCGCGCAGTTCGGCGACACCACCGCCGACGCCAACGCCAAGTCCGTGCTGCAGAGCGCCTTCCCCGGCCGGACCGTCGTCCAGCTCAACATCGACAACCTCGGCAACCAGGGCGGCGGCATCCACTGCGTCACCCAGCCCCAGCCCGCACCGTAGCGCGGAGCACGGTTCCGTCGCTCGGCCCGGCGGCTCGACCCGGTGGCTCAGGCGTCAGCCGATCCGCTGGGCCGGCCCGACGGCGCCGGAAGGTCCTCCACGACGGCGCCGATGTCGTCCAGCTGAAGAACCGTCATGTCCCCAGCGTACGAGCCGCCGTGTCGGTGGACGTGGAGGCTGTGGAGGCTGTGGAGGGGACGGAGGCCATGGAGGCGAGCAAGCGGAGCTTCTCGTCGCTCTCGCTGCCCTCGTCGGCGTAGTAGAGGACCAGGAGCACGCCCTCGACCGGGAGTTTCTCCCGGTGCAGCTGCAGCTCGCCGACGACGGGGTGGTTCACCGTGGTGGTGCCGCCGTCCAGGCCCCGGACGTCGTGGCGCGCCCAGAGCGTGCGGAACCGTTCGCTCGCCAGGGCGAGTTCACCCACCAGTTCCACGAAGCGCGGGTTGTCGATGTCGTCGCCGACGGACTTCCTGAAGGCGGCGACGAACCCCTCCGAGGACCGCACCCAGTCCTGCTGGAACGCCTGCTCCTCGGGGTCGAGCATCAGCGAGCGGAGCCGGTTCTGACCGGGCTGGAGGCGCGGGTTGAACACGACCGCGAGCCGGTTGGAGGCCAGCACGTCGAACGCGCGCCCCTCGACGAACGCGGGGACCTGCACCGCCGAGAGCAGCTGGTGCAGCCGCGCGGGCACGCGTTCGGGCTTCCGACGCGGGCGTCGCCTCGGGCGTGAGCCGGCCAGGCCCAGGTCGAGCAGGTACTCGCGTTCGAGGTCGTCGAGCTGCAGCACCCGCGCGAGCGCTTCCAGGACCTGCGCCGAGGGGTTCTTGTCCCGGCCCCGCTCCAGCCGCAGGTAGTAGTCGGCGCTGATGCCCGCGAGCATGGCGACCTCCTCGCGGCGCAGCCCGGGGACGCGCCGGTTGGTGCCCGCCGGGATCCCCGCCTGCTCGGGCGTGACCAGCGCCCGCCGGGCACGGAGGTACTCGCCGAGCAGGCTGACGCGGTCGTCCTCGCTCATGGCCCCATCGTAGGTCCGGTTCCGTACGAACCGACGGTCTGAGAGGGGCCCTGTCAGGACCCCGGACAGCGGGGGCACTGGTTGCCGCGGGCGTACCGGTCGACGCTGAAGCCATGGACATCTCCGACCGCACCATCTTCATCGCCGGTTCCACCTCGGGAATCGGACTCGAACTCGCCCGCCGCTTCCGCGCCGCGGGCAGCACCGTCGTCATCGGCGGTCGCCGTACCGACCTGCTCGACGGGCTCGCCGCCGAGGGTTTCGCCACCGTTCCCCTCGACGTGACCGACCAGGAGAGCGTCGACCGGGCCCGCGACACGATCCTCGCCGACCATCCGGACCTCGACACCGTCATGACGATGTCCGGCGTCATGCTCCTGGAGGACCTGCGCGATCCCGCCCACTTCGAGGCCGCGCAGCGGACGGTCGACACCAACCTGCTCGGGACCATCCGCGTCGTCGACGCGTTCACCCCGCACCTGATCGCGCGCGGCACCGGAACGATCATCACGGTCACCTCCGGCATCGCGTTCCTGCCGTTCCCGCCGATGCCCACCTACGCCGCGACGAAGGCCGGTGTGCACGCCTACTCCGAGGCGCTGCGGGCGCAGCTGCTCGGCACGGGTGTCGAGGTCGCCGAGCTGGTCCCGCCAGCCGTCGCCACCACGCCCGAGCAGGCCGAGCTCAACCCCCGCGCGCTGGACCTGGACGACTACGCCGCCGATGTGATGGACCTGCTCCAGGCCGACCCCACGCCACACGAGATCCTGGTCAAGGGCGTGCTGATGCACCGCCGGGCCGAACGCGACGGCACCTACGACGAGCTGGTCGCCCAGCGGTCACAGGCACTCGCCATGCTGCCGGGTCGCCAGGCGGCCGGGTCCTGACGCGCGCTACTCGAACCGCGCGGGGTCGCCCGCGCCCCGGCGCACGATCTCGGCGTCCCCGCCGGAGAAGTCGACGACCGTGGTCGGCTCGGTGCCGCAGTCCCCGGAGTCCAGCACCGCGTCGACCACGTGGTCGAGCCGCTCCTTGATCTCCCAGCCCTGCGTCATCGGCTCCTCCTCGCCGGGCAGCAGCAGGGTGCTGGAAAGCAGCGGCTCGCCCAGCTCCGCCAGCAGCGCCTGGGTGACGACGTGGTCCGGGATCCGCACGCCGACCGTCTTCTTCTTCGGGTGCAGCAGCTGCTTCGGCACCTCGTTGGTCGCGGGCAGGATGAACGTGTAACTCCCGGGCGTCGCCGCCTTGATCGCGCGGAACACGCGGTTGTCGACATGCACGAACTGACCCAGCTGGGCGAAGTTCTCGCACACCAGCGTGAAGTGGTGACGATCGTCGAGCTGACGGATCGTCCGGATCCGGGCGATCCCGTCACGGTTGCCGAGCTGACATCCGAGCGCGAAACACGAGTCCGTCGGATAGGCGACGAGCGCCCCGCCCCGGACCAGGTCGACCACGTTGTCGAGGATGCGCGACTGCGGATTCTGCGGATGCACGTCGAAGTACTTCGCCATCCGCCGAGCCTACGGGATCAGGAGCCTCCTACGGCTCACCGCCGCAACGGCTCACCGCTCGAAGGGACCCACCCACACGTCGGTGATCCCGCTGATGTAGCGCGCCCCACTGTGATCCCCGGGCACCACCAGCTGCGGCCCGTGCTCGTCGAGCGGCGTCCCGTCGACGCTGGTGGCCAGCAGGATCTGCTGCCCACCGAAGTCCGGGTCGATCTCCGCCCAGGACACGACGGCGCAGTGCCCGTCCGCCCCGGTCACCGCCAGCAGGAACCTCAGCCGCGCCTTGCGCCCCCGCAGATCCACCACCGGCCGCGCCGCCCGCACCACGTCCCACAACCGCGGCCCTTCGAACCGGTGCCGCTGCTCCCCACTCCCGAGGCAGTCGAACCGCGCCTCGACCCGGCTCACGGGCAGCTCACGCAACTGAGTGACCGTCACCTCGCTAGGCGCGTCGAGCAGCCCGTGCAACCGCACGGACGGGTGGGTCGGCGCAAGCGCGGACGCGTCGGATCTGCTCACAGAACCACTCCCTACAACCGGACGACCGAAGGTTGCCGAAGTGGTACCCATGGGTGGACGCAGATACCCATGCAATCACTCTTCAGAGCTGGCACTTGCAAGGATCAATCTTGCATCCCCCTAGCAGATGCGACATCACATGTCGCAACCGACCGCGCTTGGATTCATTTCCCAAGCTCAGCGCCTACCCGCTGCGCTGACCCTCCGCCAGAATGAGCCTGTGGAATTCGAGGGTTCACGTCCGGTCGCTCCGCGACTCCTCCTTGCGAGCCGCATTGGGTGGTTCGAGCTGGAGCATCCTGTGTTCATCCCCGCCGGCTGCCGCTTCTGGCGCAGTCCAGACGCACTGGTAGTCGAGCTGCCCACGGGCGAACAGCGCACATTCCCGGGCAGATTGCTCCGCTGACCCAGCCGCAGGCGGGCCACTACCGGCGCCCATAGCTCCCCCGTTGCATGGACAGCTCGCATGCGCAGTCGGCCAACTGGCACCAATCTCACGAGATGGCACACCTAGCTTCGGATGCGGGCGAGGAGATTTGTGACGGCTCCCGCCTGCGTCACGCTGATCGGATCGAGCTGGATGCCCGCGCCGCCGGGGCGTTCGAACATGCGGACTCCGTCGCCGAGCAACAGCGGCACGCTGTGGACGAGCACTTCGTCCAGCAGGCCCGCGTCAAGGCACTGCCGTGCGGCGTTCGCGCCGAGGACCACCACGTCCTTGCCCGGTGCGGCCGCGGATCTGGCCGCCGCGACCGCCTTTTCGACACCGTCGACGAAGGTGAACCCGGGGGCTGCCGCCTCGGGCGCGGCGTGGGTGAGCACCACCTGCGGGCCGGTCCAGGCCCCGCCGTAGGGCCTGCCGCCTTCCGCCCTGGCGATCCGGTAGGTGCGGGCGCCGATGAGCAGGGCGCCGATCCGGCTCATCACCTCGGTCACGGCCGGGTTCGGCCCGACGTAGTCGGCGATCCAGGCCATGTCGTCGTTGGGCGCGGCGATGAAGCCGTCCAGGGACATGGTGATGTGCCACAGCACTTTGGTCATGGATCGCAGGCTACGCCGGGAGTCCGACAGGATCGGCGTCTGCCGAGTGCCACGCGGCAGCAGCCGGGGCCGCTTCCTGGCCGTTCCCGATCCTGAGGGGGCCTCGAGCTCTCCGCCCGCTGACGTGCAACGCGCCGCCCGGTGAGGTCACCGGGCGGCGCGTCAGCATTGCCATTCCGGCAGGTCAGCAGGTGCCGTCATCGTTCCAGGCGCCGGACGGGCCGCCGGGGGCCTCGTCGTCGTTCCACTGGTTCGCGGTCCAGTTGTGGCCGTTGTACGAGACCTGCTGGCCGGCGGTGTACGCGGTCGAGGCACTCCACGCCGCCGCGCAGCTACCGCCTCCGCCGGAGGTCGACGTGGAGGTGGGAGTAGGTGTAGGTGTGGGCGTCGCCGTCGGGGTGGGGGTCGGCGAGGGGGTGGGCGGGGTCGCGCCCGCGAACTCGGCCGTGTACTTGGTGAAGTCGTAGGCGTTCTGGGTGACGCTGCTGCACTCACCGGACAGGTTGCCGTTGTTGTTCGGCGGGTTGCACTCGCGGTCGCGGTTGACGTCCCAGAACGTGTACCGGGACATGCCGTTGGACTCCGCGAAGTTCAACACCGTCTGGAAGTCGGACTGGTAGAAGTACTCGGCGCTGTCCGTCCGGCCGTTCATGCCGGAGACACCCTCGTGCGCGTACGCCGTCGCCGAGCTCCAGCCGAAGGTGTTCGTCAGCTGGGTGTTGAAGTCCTGGAGCGCAGTGATCTGGCTGGCCGCACCGGAGAAGCCCCCGTCGAAGGGCATGATGGAGTAGTTGTCCGGGGTGAAGCCGAGCGTCTTCGCGTTGTCGAGCAGTTGCTGCCCGAAGTAGTTGGCACCGGACGTGGTCGACGGGATCGTCACCGAGACGTACAGCCCCGGGTTGTTCGCCTGGAGGATCTGCGCGGCGCCCAACTCGTTGTTGATCGCCGTGGAGTTCTCGATCTCCGGCTCCTCCAGGTCGAAGTCGATCGCGTGCAACCCGTAGGCGCTGATGACCTGTTGGTACGCGGCGGCGGTGGCCGCCGGGGTGCCGCACTCCTGGCCGAGCTTGGTGCCGCCGTAGCCGCCCGCCGAGACGGAGACGTCCCCGCCGTCGGCGCGGACCTCGTTGACGACCGCGGCGACCTGGGTGTCGGAGGACACCGGGTCCGTGCCGTCCCAGGTCGGCGTGCAGCCGCCGCCGTTGGGGGCCAGGACGAAGGCCAGCTCGAACGCCTTCTGTCCGGTCGCGGACATCACCTGGCCCAGGTCCGGGGCGCTGGAGTCGAGCGTGTAGTAGTACGGCGCGGAGCCGTACCAGTTGCTGCCGAGCGCCGCCGTGGTGGAGGCGTGCCCGGTGCCGGCGGTCAGCACCAGGGTGCCCGCCGTGAGCAGCGTCGCGACAGCCGTCGCGGGAAGCATCGCTCCCAGTCTTCGCATCTCGTCACCTTCGTCTGGGGGAACGTGAGGTAAGCCGACGTTGACATAACGGGTGGAGAGTGATGCAGGCGGCGCCGCTCTGCACTGAGACATCGTCAATGTGGGGCTGGACCAGCACTGTTGTCAAGGTCTGGACCAATATATGAGGTCTGGACCAGTTACGCGGACACGCCCACTGCTGGAGCAACCCGCCGAGCGAGTCGCACTGCGGTCGTTTCATCGACACAGCACCGACGCCGCTCAGGAACAGCCTGTCCGGAGAGTGGATCGGGTGACCAAGGAAGGCGACCATGCCCCTTCGCTCAGTCTTCGCTCGTCCGACTTTCGCTCGTCCGGCCTTCGCACGCCGCCGGTTCGGTGCCCTGCTTGCGGCCGGAGCCACACTGCTGCCGCTGGCCCTGGCGACGCCCGCCCCGGCAACCCCGGCAACAGCCGGCCTGCGGCAGGTCCGCAGCGAGCCGTCCTACGCCGCCACGCTGACGCCCGAACTCGTCGCGGAGCTGCAGCGGCTCCGCGTCCCCGGCGGCGTCATCGCCGTCAGCACGCCCGGCTCGGGCACCTGGATCAAGGCGCTCGGCACCTCCGACCTCGCCACGGGACGGCCGATGGACCCGGCCGACCACTTCCGGGTGGGCAGCATCACCAAGACCTTCACAGCGACCGTGATCCTCCAGCTGGTGCAGGAGCATCTGCTGACGCTCGACGACAAGGTCAGCCGCTTCCGCCACGACGTGCCCGACGGACCGAACATGACGGTCCGTCAGCTGCTCAACATGACCAGCGGCCTCTACAACTACAGCGAGGACCTGGGCATCAACCGCGTGCTGGACCAGGCGCCGCAAACGCGGTGGACGCCGGACCAACTGCTGCGGATCGCGTTCCGTCACCGCTCCTACTTCGACCCGGGCCGCGGATTCCACTACTCGAACACCAACTACGTCCTGCTGGGCCTGATCATCGAGCAGCTCACCCACCACCCGCTCGCCTACGAGTTCCAGCAGCGCATCACCCGTCCGCTCGGCATGGACGGGACCGGGATGCCGAACGGCACGGAGCTGCCGCGCCCCTACTCGCACGGATACCTCGCCGTCTCCAACGTGGCGAGCCTCACGGCGCCGATGCTGACCGGCAAGGACGCCGCCTGGGCGGACTGGTCCGCGGGCGTCCCCGACGACGTCACCACCGCCAGCCCGTCGTGGACCTGGGCGGCGGGCGAGGCCTACTCCGACGTCCACGACATGCTGTACTGGGCGCCCGCACTGGCCGAGGGGACGCTGCTCAGCCCCGAGCTGCAGCGGGAGCGGCTGACCTTCGTCCGGACCTCCCCCAACGGTCCCGGCTACGGCCTGGGCATCGTCGACTTCCTGGGCTTCCTCGGCCATGACGGCCAGATTCCGGGCTACAACAGCTTCGAGGCCTACGATCCGGCGCTCAAGGCCACCGTGGTCGTGCTGCTGGACCTCAACCAGTCCCCCGACGGATCGGCCCCGGCCGACAAGGTCGCCATGCTGATCTTCCAGCAGCTGTTCCACCTGCCGACCCACCCCTGAGGCCGGATCGCGAGGCCCGTCCCGCCCGGCTCGGGTGGCGTGCCCTCGGTGGGGCGTCCACGCTGGAGTGTGGAGTGAGGTGCGCGACGTCGGACACCACCGGGAGTGGGTATGGCGAGGGACGGTGACGAACCTGGCCGCCAGAGCCGCCGGGCCAAGATAGCGGCCCAGCAGGCTGCGGCCCGCCAGGCCGAACGTCGACGGCGCCTGCTGCTGATCGTGGGAGCGGTGATCGTGGCGGCCGCCGTCGTCGTGGTCATCGTGCTGAACTTCCCGAAGTCGTCGACGACCTCCAACCGCGGCCCCGAGGGCATCACGGTGGAGAGCGGCCCGGCGCTGGCCTCCATCAGCTCCGCAGCGAGCGGAAAGCCCGTGGACGGCATCTCCTGCGACGCGAGCGAACAGGTCGCCTACCACATCCACACCCACCTCGCCGTGTACGTGAACGGGCAGCTGCGCTCCGTCCCGTACGGCATCGGCGTGGTGCAGCCCGTGCCGCAGGCCGCCAACGGCGGCACGTTCGTCTCCGCGAGCAACTGCTACTACTGGCTGCACACCCACGTGTCCGACGGCATCATCCACGTCGAGTCGCCGACCGAGGCGAAGTACACGCTGGGTCAATTCTTCGACATCTGGGGCCAGCCGCTCTCGACGGACCAGGTGGGCCCGGCCAAGGGCCCCGTCACCGCCTACGTCAACGGCAAGCAGTACTCGGGCAACCCGCGCGACATCACGCTCCAGCCGCACGAGGACATCCAACTGAACGTCGGCTCGCCCAACGTGCCGCCCCAGTCGGTGGACTGGTCCGGCTCCGGGCTGTGACCTGCTCCTCTGCGCCGACCGGTGCTCGACCTTCCGCGCGATGTCACATCCTGCGGCCGCATCCTGTCCACCTTTCGGGCGTGGCCGACACGGCGGCGCCGCGCGTGACGCGTCACAGCATCGCAATGTCGCAACGTCACGCGGGAGTCCGAAGTGCGAGGAGCTCGTCATGAAGGCCGTCATCGTCTGCGCGTCCGTGTCGCACGGGAACACGAAGCGGATCGCCGAGGTCATGGGCAAGGTCCTGTCCGCCCCCGTGGTCCAGCCCGAGGAGATCGATCCGGCCGAGCTGGCCGCCTACGACCTTGTGGGTCTCGGTTCCGGGATCTTCTCGGGCAGGTTCCATCCGAGCCTGCGCCGGTTCGCCGGAGAGCTCCCCGTGGGTGGGCACGGCAGGGCGTTCGTGTTCGCCACCAGCGGTCTGCCCGAGCCGCCGTTCCGGCCGTTCACCCGTCCGCTGGCACGGCGGCTCGAACAGAAGGGCTTCACGGTGGCGGACGCCTTCTCCTGCCGTGGCTACGACACCTGGCTGCCCTTCAGGCTCATCGGTGGTATCAACAGGACGCGGCCCGACAGCGGCGATCTCGCAGCCGCACATGCGTACGCCGAGGCATTGCGGTGACGAATCCGTACACCCTCTCGTTGGGGATGATGTGAAGAAGCTCGCCACCGTCGCGGCACTGGCCGCCACCGCGCTCACACTGACCGTCACCTCGGACGCTGTCGCGGCCCACCGGCCGGACGTCCGTGCCTCCGTCGGCGCCGCCCCCACCGTCGCCGCCGTGGTGCTGACCAACGCCGACAGTGGACGGACGGTGGACGTGACCAGCGGCGACGTGATCGAGGTCCGCCTGAGCGGGGCCCGGGGCGAGAACGACACCTGGGCCTGGAGCACGCCGATGTCGTCGTCCGCCGACGTGCTGGCGCAGTCGGTCGGGACCACGTCACCCAGTGGCGACGCGGAGGCGCTGTTCCACGCCACCGGCCCCGGGACGGGGCGGATCACCGCCGTCCGCAGGTGCGTTCCCGGCCCGGGCGCCATCTGCCCGTTCATGGCCGTCCTGTGGGTGGTCGACGTGGACGTGCGCTGAGCCCGAGCCAACGTCTCAGCCCACGTCTCAGCCGCCGGCCACGACGGCGACCGGCACCGCGGGTACGTTCGTCGCCTGCTGCCAGGGCGTGCGACGCACCAACCGGGTGAGCAGGTGGACCCGTTCGTCACCCCACTGCGCCGCCTCGTGCCGCCGGTAGGCTTCGGCGTCGCCGTGGAACCGGCTGAACTCGACGACATGCGGGCGACGTCCGGGGCGTTCCGTCCGCACGGCGTACTCGAAGAACTCTTCCATCGCGTGCCCCTCCTGGCGTCCTGACGGTGGTGCCCATCGCGTTTTCGGGTGTACGCCAAAGACCTTTAGGCGGGCTGGAGTTCAACGAAGGCGCAGCGCGGGCCGCGGGTCGGTCACCGCACGGGGTGACTACTTCCTCCGGATCCGGGAACCCAACACCCCGATGGCGGTGCCGCGCCGTCGCGCGTCAGAGGAGGGCCCGTGACCGACTTCGACATCGAACCGCACCTGCACCAATGGCGGATCGACCCGTACGAGTACCGGCGGCACGAGCAACGGCGCGGACGCCGCCACGCGTTCACCCACCTCGACCCGCAGCGCACCGCGCTGGTGGTGGTCGACATGGTGCCGTTCTTCGACGGGTCCTACTTCCGTGGCGTCGTGCCCCAGGTCAACCGGCTCGCCGACGAGCTGCGCGAGGCGGGCGGCAGCGTGGTGTGGGTGCTGCCCGGTGGGGGCGGCGCGCTGCCGGTCCGCGAGGAGTTCTACGGACCCGTCGCCGCCGAGAATTTCCGCACCTCCGGCGGCACCGGCCCACTGCCCGAACGCCTCTGGCCCGACCTGGCCGTGGACGAGAAGCGCGACGTGCTGATGGAGAAGACGGCGACCAGCGCGCTCTTCCCGGGCAGCAGCGAACTCGGCGCGCTGCTGCGACAACGCGAGATCACCACCGTCGTGCTCTGCGGCACCGTCACCGGCGTGTGTGTGGAGGGCACCGCCCGCGACGCGGCCCAGCTGGGCTACCGGGTGATCATGGTCGCCGACGCCTGCGCGGGCGGCACCGACGAGGCCCACAACGCCAGCCTCCGCGTGGTCTACCGCAGCTTCGGCGACGTCCGCCCCACGGCCGAGGTCGTCGACCTGATCCGTAACGGGAGCGGGGCCGAGGCCGGGGACGGGGCTGCGGGCGGGGACGGGGACGCGACTGCGGGCGCCGAACGCCGCTGACCTGCGGTGATGCCGCACATCACCGTGTCAGTTGCCGTGTCAGCGGCGTGACAGAGGCGTGTCAGGGCCGCTCGGGATCGTAGTCGGCATGAGGAACACGGTGATCGCAGCCCAGGGGCTGCAGAAGACGTACGGGGACAAGATCGTTCTCGACGGCGTCGACTTCGACGTCGAGGCGGGGTCGGTCTTCTCGATGCTCGGCCCGAACGGGGCCGGGAAGACGACGACGGTCAACATCCTGACGACGCTGACGAAGGCCGACGCGGGCGGCGCGCGCGTCGGCGGGCACGACGTGGTGACCGCGACCAGGGAGGTGCGCAAGGTCATCGGCGTGACCGGCCAGTTCGCCGCTGTGGACGAGCTGCTGACGGGTCGTGAGAACCTGCGGATGATGGCGGACCTGAAGCGGATCCGCTCCGCCGAGAAGGTCGTCGCGGGCCTGCTGGAGCGGTTCGACCTGGTGGAGTCGGCCGACAAGATGGCGTCGACCTACTCGGGCGGCATGCGCCGCAAGCTGGACCTGGCGATGACGCTGGTCGGCAACCCGCAGATCATCTTCCTGGACGAGCCGACCACGGGTCTAGACCCGCGCAGCCGGCGCACCATGTGGGACATCGTCCGCGAGCTGGTGGCCGAGGGCACCACCATCTTCCTCACCACGCAGTACCTGGAGGAGGCCGACCAGTTGGCCGACCGGATCGCGGTGCTGGACCAGGGCCGGATCGTCGCCCAGGGCACGCCGCTGGAGCTCAAGCGGCAGATCCCCGGCACCCACGTCCGGCTCCGCTTCGCCGACGCCCGGACGCTGGACACCGCGGCCGGGTTCCTGCCCGAATCGACGCGGGACGACCAGGAGTTGACGCTGCGCGTACCGAGCGACGGCGGATCCCGGTCGCTGCGGGCCCTGTTGGACCGGCTCGACGAACACGCGGTCAACGCCGAGGAGTTCTCGGTGCACACCCCGGACCTGGACGACGTCTTCTTCGCCCTGACCGGCCGCGCGAACCCCAGCAGCAGCACCTCGACCACCACCTCGACCACCACCACGGAGGCGATCGCACGATGAGCACGCTCTCGGTTTCCCTCGGCGACTCGGCGATCATGCTGCGCCGGAACTTCAAGCACACGGTCCGGAACCCCGCCACGGTCTTCCAGGCGGTGCTGTTTCCAGTCGTGATGATGTTCATGTTCGTCTATGTCTTCGGTGACGCCTTCAACGTCGGTGGGAAGTACGTCGACTACGCGGTGCCGGGTCTGATCGTGATGGCCCTCAGCTACGGCATGGGGCCGACCGCGACAGCCGTGAACGACGACATGACGAAGGGCATCATCAACCGCTTCAGGACCATGGACGTCTCCCACGGCGCGGTGCTGACCGGGCATGTCGTCGCAACGACGGTGCGCGGCCTGATCGCTGACGCGGTCATCGTCGGCGTCGGCTTCGCGATGGGGTTCCGCTCGGACGCGACTGCCCTCGACTGGCTCGGCGTCGTCGGGCTGTCGCTGCTGCTCGGCTTCGCGGCCAGCTGGCTCACGGTCGCCATGGGCCTGGCCGCGAAGTCCCCCGAGTCGGCGGGCATGGGCACCGTGCCGCTGATCATGCTGCCGTTCCTCAGCAGCGCGTTCGTGCCCGCCAGCAAGATGGGCCCCGGCATCCGGCAGTTCGCGGAATACCAGCCCTTCACCCCGATCATCGAGACTCTGCGCGGGCTGCTGTCGGGAGGCCACGTGGCGACCGGCACCGCAATCCAGGGCCTCGCATGGTGCATCGGGCTGGCCCTCGTCGGGTACCTGTGGGCGGTCTCCACCTTCAGGAAGCGAGCCTGACGTCAGCGGGCCAGCACAGCCTCGACCAGCCGGGACCACTCGGTCTGCGTCCCCTGCTGAACCGCCTCGGCGAACTCCGGTTCGCCGAGGCGGTTCCGCGCGGTCCGTTCGATCCGGGCCGCGTCCGGATTCGACCGGTCCGTAAGGCCGCGCACGGCCGCGCTCGCCGCAAGCAGCTTCGCTGCCTGTTCCGGCTGGTCGCGGCGGAGCGCGTAGTCCGCGACGCCGACGAGCACCTGCCCGATCAGCAAGGCGTGTCCCGCCTCGGCCGCCGCCGCGCAGGCCGCCGCACGGTGCGCCCGTGCCTCGCCGAGGTCACCGAGATCACCGACCAGGTAGCCGAGCATGTCGTGCCTCAGCGCCCGGATCTGCACAAGCTCGGCATCCTCGCCCAACAGCACCAGGGCGACGTCCAGTTGGCTGCGAGCGTCATCGGCAGCCCCGCCCCACCGGGCCAGCTCCGCCTTCGCGAGGGCCAGTTCGGCCAGTGCGTTCGGCCAGGTCACCTGCTCCGCCCACCGCTGGGCCTCGGCGAGGGCGGCGGCGACAGCCTCCTCCTCGCCCAGCAGCCAGTACAACTTGGCCTGGAGCGAGCGCATCCGGATGAGGTCCTCGGTGGCGCCGAGCTCGGTGACGACGGCGATCGCCTCCTCGTAGAGATCGCACGCGGCAGCGAACTCCCCGCGGGTGGCGATCCGGTCCGCCAGCTCGGACAGCGCGAACGAGATCCCGAACCGCTCGCCGATGGCCCGGAACTCGGCGAGGGCCGCCTCCAGGTATGCCTCCGCCTCGGATCCGCCCTCGCCGAGCAGGATCCGGGTCTTGCCGAGATGCAGCCGGGCGAGGGCCCGCACCCAGGGGTCCTCCTCCTCCAGCAGCGGCTCCCAGGCCGACAGCAGCTGGTCGGGTCCCTGGAGCAGGCGCTCCATTGCGACGACGAGCGCCAGCAACGGGTAGCCGCCCCGGCCGCGCAGGCTCAACCGGGACGCCTCGTGGATCCACTCCGCAGCCTCCTGCGCGTCGCCGCGCCCGGAGCTCACGAACAGCACGACCAGGCCGTACACCATGGCCCGGACCTCGTCGGTCACCTCGCCGGGCGCGCCGGCGGCGGCGGTGATCAGCTCCATGCCCTCGGTGCGCTGCCCGCTGAGCCACCAGTACCAGCCGGCGCCCGCCGCGAGCCGCATCGCCGCCTGCGCCTCACCGGCCGCGAGCGCACCGCGCATCGCCGAACCGATGTTGTCGTGCTCCGCCTCCAGCACGGCCAGCCACTCCAGTTGTTCGGCGCGACGCAGATGCGGGTCCGCGGTCTCGGTGAGTTCGGTGACGTAGGCGAGATGCGCCTGCCGCGCCGACTCGGCCTCACCCGCCTCGGCGAGCCGGTGCCCCGCGTACTCCTTGATCGTGCCGAGCATGCGGTAGCGCGGAACCGCGCCGCCCGCCGTGACCAGCAGCGACTTCTCGGTCAGCGCGGTGAGCAGGTCGAGCACCTCCGCCTGCTCGACCCCGTTCTGTTCGACCCCATATTGTTCGCCCCCGTCGCCCCCGTCGCCCCCGTCGCCCGCGCAGACGCGCTCGGCGGCCTCCAGGCTCGCGCCACCCGCGAAGACCGAGAGCCGCCGCAGCACCGCGCGTTCGGCCTCGGTGAGCAGCTCCCAGCTCCAGTCGACCACCGCGCGCAGCGTCCGGTGATGCGGCAGGGCGGTGCGGCTGCCACCGGTCAGCAGCCGGAACCGGTCGTCGAGCCGGTTGGCGAGCTGCTCGACGGACATCGTCCGCAGCCGGGCCGCGGCCAGTTCGATCGCCAGCGGCATACCGTCCAGCGCCCGGCAGACGCGCGCCATCGTCGCGACGGTCGCCGGCGTCCGGGCGTCGACGGCGCCGTCGGCAGTGACGGCGCTGACGGCACTGACGGCGAGGTCCCGGCGCACCGCCCCGGCCCGGTCCTGCAACAGCCGGACGGCGGGCGAGGCCGCGATCTCGGCCGCGTCCGCGTCGGCGTCCGGCAGGGCCAGCGGCTCGACCGGGAACAGCGCCTCCCCGGTGATGCCGAGCGGTTCCCGGCTGGTCGCCAGGATTCGCAGGCGCCGGCACTCGCCGAGTACCCGATGGGCGAAGACCGCGGCGGGCTCGATCACGTGCTCGCAGTTGTCCAGGATCAGCAGCGCCTCGCGCTCGCGGATCGCCGTGATCAGACGCTCCGTCAGATCCGCCGCGTTCGGCGTGTCGCCGAGCAGGGTGTCGCGCAGACCGAGCCCCGAGAGCGTCGCCTGCGCGACGTCGCCGTCCGGGCCGATCGGGGCGAGCTCCACCAGCCAGGCGCCGTCCGGCAGTTCGCCGAGCATGGTGCGTGCGGTCTCCCCGGCGAGCCGGGTCTTGCCCGAACCACCGGGCCCGATCAGGGTGGTGAGCCGGTGCCCGCCGAGGAGCTCGCGGACGGCGACGACGTCGGCGTCCTTGCCGACGTAACTGGTCAGCTCCGCACGGAGGTTGGTGCGACGGGCCTCCGGCTCCCCGGGCCGGCCCGACTCCCCGCGCGTGGCGTCACGCACCTCACCCAACTCACGCACCTCACGCAGCCCATGCAACTCCCCGCGCAGCAGCGCGACATGGAGCGCGGACAGCTCCGGCGAGGGGTCGACGCCCAGCTCGTCCACCAGCGCCTCGCGGGCACGCTGGAACGCCTGCAGCGCCTCGCTGTCGCGACCGGCCGCGACGAGCGCCCGCATCAGCGCGGCGACCAGCCGCTCACGGACCGGATGCGCGGCCACCAGGTCGCTCAGCTCGGTGACCAGCGCCGCGCCGCGTCCCAGGGCGACCTCCGCGTCGAGCCGCTCCTCCGTGGCGGTCAGGCGCAGCGCTTCGAGCCGGGCGACGGCCGCGTCGAACGCGGCGCTGTCCTGCAGCCCCACGTCCTGCAGCGCCGCGCCGCGCCACAGGTCGAGCGCCTCGCGGAGCAGCGGCACGTGACGGGAGCCGTCCTCGGTGCGGGCCTCGCTCGCCCCGCGCACCCGGCTCGCCCCGCTCGGGCGGCTTGCCTGACTGGCGCTGACCAGCCGCTCGAACCGCACGGCGTCGACGGCGTCGGGCGCCACCGTCAACCGGTAGCCGTCCGGCTGCCCCTCGACCGCACCCTCCGGCAGCACCTTCCGCAGCCGGGAGACCAGGCGTTGCAGCGCGTTGGTGGCGTCGGCGGGCGGGTACTCGCCCCAGATCCAGTCGACGAGCGTCGCCTTCGGCACCACGTGCCCCGGCTTGAGCGCGAGGGCGACCAGCAGTCCCCGCAACCGCGCGCCCGGCACGTCGGCCAGGCCGCCGTCGTCCGTGCGAACCTCCAGTGGGCCCAGCATCCCGATCTGCACCCGGCGATTTTGCCACGGGCGGGGATCAAGGAGGGAGCGTGCGGAGGCGACGATCGGGCGGGGCGCTCACCCTACGTTTACGGTGGCCCCTTAAGGTGAGCGGATGACTTCTCCCGCTCGTCACGCCCGTTCGGTCACCGCTGCCGCCGGTGTCCAGGGCGCCGCTCTACGTGTCCCCGGGATCGTCGCCGCTTTCTGGATCGTCAAGGGACTGTCCACCGCCATGGGTGAGGCGACCTCGGACTACCTGGTCGGGGCCATGGTGCCGCAGATAGCGGTGGGGATCGGCTTCGTCGCGTTCGTCGTCGCGCTGGCGTTCCAGTTCCGGATTCGCCGCTACTGGGCGTGGACGTACTGGTTCTCCGTCGCCATGGTCGGCATCTTCGGCACCATGGCCGCCGATGTGATGCACGTCGCGCTCGGCGTGCCGTACACACTCTCCAGTGCGCTGTACGCGGTGCTGCTGTTCCTGGTCTTCTTCGTGTGGAAGCGCACCGAGGGCACCCTGTCGATCCACAGCATCGACAACCCGCGGCGCGAGGCGTTCTACTGGGCGACGGTCGTGGCCACCTTCGCCATGGGCACCGCGCTCGGCGACTTCACCGCCTTCACGCTGCACCTGGGGTACTTCACCTCGGCGGGTATCTTCGCGGCGCTGATCCTGGTCCCGGCCCTCGGCTACCGCTTCCTGAACTGGAACCCGGTCGCCTGCTTCTGGGCCGCCTACGTGATCACCCGGCCGCTGGGCGCGTCCCTGGCCGACGGCTTCGGCAAGCCCACCGCAACCGGCGGCCTGGGCTTCGGCGACGGCCCGGTGGCGCTGGCGCTCGCCGCGCTGATCGTGGTGGGCGTCGCGTACCTGGCCGTCACCAAGGTCGACGTCCAGAGCACGCCGGAGCCCGAGCTGGAGCGGGAGCACGTCTCGGCGTACTGACTCGGTCGACGCCAGGGGCTTCTCTCCGCAGCAGCGGTGAGGGGCCCCTTGGCTTTTTCGTGGCCCTTGGCTTTGGCCTTTTGGCTCGGGCGTTTTGTGGCCCCGGCGCGACGGGGGTGCGCGCCGGGGCCGCCCGCAGGCTGCTCAGCTCAGCCTCGTCCCCGACGGTAGGCAACCGTCCATGAGCCGGGCTCGACAGGGCCTAAAGTCCCGGCAGCGTCTCCTGCTGCTCGCCGCGCGGCGGCTCGAGGAGGCGGATCTCGGTGCAGACGGGGCCATGGCCGCGCGCCCGGCTCGCGGGGTCGCGGAGCGGGCGACCGCATCCCGAGCAGCGCACGAGCTTCTCGCCGGACGTGTCGGCGTCGACGTCGGTCAGGCCGTTCAGTCCGGTCAGGCCAGTCAGTCCGGGCAGCAGGGGATCGGTCACGGTGCCAGCGTAGGGGCCGGCACGGGCCGTGGTTCCGGATGCCGTCGCACCAGGGCGGGCGCAGGCTGGATGGGTGTACGGCTACGCCAGGAGGTGGGCACCATGCAGACCATCGTCGGCTGGCACATCGAGATGGAGTTCGAAGAGGTCGACCGCAAGACCCGGGCCGCCGCCATGCTGAGACTCCCCGACGGCACGGAGCTGCGGGCACGCGGTCACGCGACCCGGCACGAGAACGACCCGGAGCAACTGCGTGTCGGTGAGGAGACCGCGGCGGCCCGCGCGCTCAACGCGCTCGCGAGCGAACTGCTGATGAAGGCGGGCACCGACCTCAAGGAGTGACGGATCCGGCCCCGCTCTCCGGGAAGGCCTGCGGGAAGGCCTGCGGGAAGGCCTGCGGAAAGAGCTGCTGGAGGGCCCGGACGGTGGCCGCGCTGTCGACGTGGTGCAGCCCACGGATGCCCAGGCGCGCCGCACCGTTGAGGTTCTGCTCCAGGTCGTCGATCAGCACGCAGTCCTCCGGCGCGACGCCCAGCCGCTCGCAGGCGATCGTGTAGATCCGGCGTCCCGGCTTGCGTTCGCCCACCTCGCTGGAGATGACCGCGACGTCGCAGAGCGCCGGAAGGTCGACGTCTCGGTACAGATCGTCGCCGAGGGCGTTGGACACCAGCGCCACCGGCACCCCCGCCGCGTGCAGGCGGCGGATCGCGTCCACCATCCGCGTGTCCGGACGGATGTCCGCGCTCAGCGCGGCCAGCAGGCCGTCCGGCGCGACGTCCGTACCACGCCCCCGCAGCCCCTTGGCGAGCGCCTGCTCGAACTCCGCCTGCGGCACGCGTCCGCGTTCGTGCTCGACAAGGGCGCGGGAGACGTCCTCGTCCTCCCGGAAGAGCCGCTCCACCGCGTGCGGGTCGCCGGTGACGCGCGCGGAGAAGGCCCGGAACGAGGCGAAGATGTCGGTGGTGAGCACCCCGCCGAAGTCCGTCAGCACAGCCTTGGGGAGCGGGTCGTTGAAGAGAGTTGACGTCACGTCAGCGCCTCCGGCTCCAGGGGCGGGAAGGCCGGGGCACGGTGTTCGAGGTAGCTGGCGACGCCCTCGCGCACGTCCGGGCGCTGGAAGCCCTCCAGCATCAGCGCGTCCGCCTCAGCCACGGAGGCGGCGAAGCTGCTGTCCAGGCTGCGCTGCACCTGCTGCTTGATCACGCTCATCGACCACGGGGAACAGTTCTCCGCCAGGTCCGTCGCGTAGGCGACGGCGGCGTCCAGCAGCTGGTCCGGCTCGGCGACGAAGTCCACCAGGCCCATCGCCAGGGCCTCCTGGCCGCGCACGACCCGGCTGGAGAGCAGCAGGTCCGTCGCCCGGCTCACCCCGACCAGGCGTGGCAGCAGCCAGGCGATGCCGTACTCGGCGATCAGTCCGCGACGCGCGAACGCCGTGGTGAACTTGGCCTCGGGCGTAGCGAAGCGGATGTCGCAGTAGAGCGCCTGGACCAGGCCGAGCCCGGCCGCCGCGCCGTTGACCGCGGCGATCAGCGGCTTGCGCAGCGTGAGCGGACGGGTGCGCGGGCGACTGCGGGCGGGGATCCGCGCGAGCGTCTCCGCGTCCGCGTTCCCGGCGGCCTCGAGGTCCTCCAGGTCGGCGCCGGCGCAGAAGCCGCGCCCGGCTCCGGTCACCACGACGGCGCGGACGCCGGGGTCGGCCTCCGCCTGGTCGAGCAGGTCGAAGTAGCGGTCCTCCAGGGCGTAGGTCCAGGCGTTGAGCCGCTCCGGGCGGTTCAACGTCAGGACGAGGACCGAGCCGCGGCGCTCGGCGAGCACCGTCGCGGCGGCGAGTGAGGTCTCCATGACGCGTCCTCCCGAAGGCTCAGGCGTTGCCGGCTGCGGCGTTTCGGGCTTCGGCGTTTCGGTACTTGGCCAGCTCCTGCTTGGCGATCGCCGCCTTGTGTACCTCGTCCGGGCCGTCGGCGATCCGCAGTGTGCGGAGGTGGGCGTAGGCGCTGGCGAGCGGGAAGTCGTCGGTGACCCCGGCGGCGCCGAAGACCTGGATGGCCCGGTCGACGATCTTGAGCGCGACGTTGGGCGCGGCCACCTTGATGGCGGCGATCTCGGTGCGGGCGGCCTTGTTGCCGACGGTGTCCATCATCCACGCTGCCTTCAGGGTCAGCAGCCGGATCTGCTCGATGTCGATGCGCGCCTCGGCGATCCAGTCCTGGATGTTGCCGCGCTCGGCGATCGGCTTCCCGAAGGTGGTCCGGGACAGGGCGCGGCGGCACAGCAGCTCCAGGGCCCGCTCGGCCATGCCGATGGCGCGCATGCAGTGGTGGATGCGCCCCGGACCGAGCCGGGCCTGGCTGATGGCGAAGCCCTCGCCCTCGCCCTTGAGCACGTCGGTGAGCGGCACGCGCACGTTCTCGAAGGTGATCTCCGCGTGGCCCTCGCGGTCCTGGTAGCCGAAGACCGGCAGGCCGCGCAGGACGGTGACGCCGGGGGCGTCGATCGGGACGACCATCATCGACTGCTGACGGTGGCGCTGCGCGGTCGGGTCGGTCTTGCCCATCACGATCATGACGGTGCAGTTGGCGTGCAGCGCGTTGGAGGCGAACCACTTGCGGCCGTTGAGGACGTAGTGGTCGCCGTCGCGCTCCATCCGCAGCTCGATGTTGGTGGCGTCGGAGCTGGCGACGGCCGGCTCCGTCATCGCGAAGGCGGAGCGGATGGTGCCGTCCAGCAGCGGCCGCAGGTACTTCTCCTGGTGCTCCTCGGTGCCGAAGAGCGTCAGCACCTCCATGTTGCCGGTGTCGGGCGCCGCGCAGTTGGTCGCCTCCGGCGCGAGGTGGGCGCTGCGGCCCATGATCTCGGCGAGCGGCGCGTACTCCAGGTTGGTCAGGCCCGTGCCCCACTTCGGGTCCGGGTGGAAGAGGTTCCACAGACCCCGGCGGCGCGCCTCCGCCTTGAGCTCCTCCAGCACCGGCGGCTGCGCGTGCGGGTCGCCCGCCGCACGCATCTGCTCCTCGTAGACCGCCTCGGCGGGGTAGACGTGCGTGTCCATGAAGTCCAGCAGCTCGGCCTGGTACTTCTGGGCGCGCTCCGACAGCTCGAACAGGGACATGAGGGGCTCCTGCCAGGAGTTTCGGGCCGCCGCCAGGTCATGGGCGACCGGATACGTTCCCTGTATAGTTGAATCCAACGTCAAGTTCAAGTACTCCCCTGGCGTGGCCGGACCTGCGCACGGACAGCGGAAAGGGACCCGACATGACGTCAGATCCCTTTGCGGTACGGCTGGTTCGGGCTTACTCCGGGGCTAGTCCGACCCGTGGCCACCCGGCTCGCGCAGCTGGAGTCCGTTGAACCAGATCTGGTTGAGCGTGGTCACCAACCGCTCGAAGGCGATGCGCTGCTCCAGCACGTAGACGGTGTAGGCCATCCGGCTCACCATGTTCGACAGCGCGTGCGCGGTCACCAGCGGGTCCAGCGACGGATCGGCCTCGCCGCGTTCCTGGAGCTGCTTGATCAGCTTGGCGTTGCGCTGCGCGAACGCGTTGCCGCGCCGGATGCGCAACGCGCGGAAGGTCGGGTCGATCTGCGCGACCTGCTCGAACAGGGCCATCAGGCGGGCGTTCTGCTTGTACGAGCGCAGGTACTCGCGGTTCGAGGCGTCGATCAGCTCGCGGGCGTCGGTGATCCCGGTGCGCTCGCGCAGGTGCGGATGGAGCATCTCCTCCTGCACCTGCTCGACGACGGCCGCGAAGATCTCCTCCTTGTTGGTGAAGTACGTGTAGAAGGAGCCGGACGCGACACCCGCGGCCTTGGAGATGTCCGTGATCCGCGCGTCCAGATAGCCGTCGCGCTCGAAGACCTCGCGGGCGCCCGCGACGAGCGCGTTGCGGGTCCGCTCACCGCGTGCGCTGCGCGGGCTGGTGATCCGCTCACCCGCCGGATGCGAGGTGCCGGAGAGCGCGGCGGGAGCGGAGCCGCCGTCGGTCGGGACCTGGCCTGCCACAAGTGTCCCTTCGACGTGCTTCTCGACGAGCCGATGATAGCAATCGGCCCTCCCCGGCCCCGGTCGTCGCAACGCGGTCATCGCAACGGGGTCGGCGGAACGGGGTCCATAGAACGGGGTCAGCGGAGCGAGTCCAGGAAGCCCAGCAGGGCCGCGTTGACCTCGGCGGGGCGCTCCTGCTGGATCCAGTGGCCCGCGCCGTCCAGCACGAGCTGCCCGCGCTGGTCGGTGAGCACGCGGTCCAGCCGGTCGGTGGCGCTGAACTTGCCGACCGGGTCGCGGGAGCCGATCGCGAAGAAGGACGGCTGGTCGACCGTGCGGCCGTCCAGCGGTTCCATCAACTGCCAGTTGCGGTCGATGTTCCGGTAGTAGTTGAGGCCGCCGGTGAACCCGGTCTCTTCGAACGTCTCGACATAGAGCGAGAGTTCGTCCTCGTCCAGCCAGTCCGGACGCGGCTCGGCGGGTTCGTCGCGGGCCGCCCACGCGGCCGTCGGCGCGCGGCGGGAGAGCAGCGTGCGCCGCACGTCGGCACGGAGCGCCGTCTCGGGCTCCGCCGTCTGGAACCAGGAGATGTAGAAGTCCTCGCCCATCCGCGACCGCAGGATCGACAGCGGCGCGACGGGCGCGCGCGGCGCGGGCGGGACGCTGAGCCCGGCCACGGCGCGCACCCGGTCCGGGTGGAGCAGAGCCAGGTGCCAGACGACGGCCGCGCCCCAGTCGTGGCCGACGAAGACGGCGTCGGCGAGGCCGAGGGCGTCGAGCAGCCCGGTCAGGTCGGCGCAGAGGGTGACCATGTCGTACGCGGCGGGATCGGCGGGCCGGGAACTGCCGCCGTAGCCACGCATGTCGGGCACGATCACGCGGTACCCCGCGTCGGCGAGCGCGCCGACCTGGTGACGCCAGGAGAACGCCAGCTCGGGGAAGCCGTGGCAGAGGACAACGGGCGGGAGGTCCGCGACACCGTCGCCTTCGCTGCTCTCTCCGGTGCCGAAGACGCGGAGCTCGATGCCGTTGGTGGCGACCTGGCGCACGGCCAGCTTCTGCCACGCGGCGAGTGTGCTGCTGTCGGTGGCCATGGGAGCGAGGCTAGTCAAACTTGACGTCGGATTCAATGTCTTCCGCGTCTTCCCCGCTCGGTGCCCGGACATGCATATTGAACCCGACGTTGGATTCATCCATACCGTGGGTCGGTCGCACGGATGACCCACGGAACACCCTCGGACCGCCCTCCGGAAGGGAACCCATGTCGAACGCCGCGCAACCCGTCTGGGACCACGCCGAGTCCGCCCCGCAGCGCACCGCCCTCCACGGCACCGCCGGTCAGCGCTGGTCCTACGCCGCCCTGCGCGACAACGCCTCCGCCGTCGCGACGCGGCTGCGCGCGGCCGGGATCGGGGCCGGGGAGCGGGTACTGCTGATCGCCCCGTCGGTCCCCGAGTTCGTGGCGGCCTACTACGGCGTGCTGTCCGTCGGAGCGATCGCGGTCACCGCGAACACCATGGCCCCCGCGCCGGAGCTGGAGTACATCGGAACGGACGCCGGGATCTCCCTGGTCCTGGGCTGGCACGCGGTCTCCCCCGCGCCCGCGGTGGCGGCAGCCGCCATCGGCGTGCCGTACTGGGAGCTGCAGCGGGAGTTGGACGGCCTGACACCCGAGGGCAATTCGACCGTGGCACCCACCGACGCGACCCCGGACGACACCGCCGCGATCCTCTACACCTCCGGGACCACCGGCCGCCCCAAGGGCGCGATGCTCACGCACGGCAACCTGCACGCCTGCGCATCGATCTACCAGGGGATCCACGACCTCGGCCCCGACGACCGCGCGGGCATCGCACTGCCGCTCTTCCACGTCTACGGCCAGGCCTGCATCCTCGCGACCACCATGCGTGTCGGTGCGTCCCTGTCGCTGCTCCCCCGGTTCGACCCGCACGAGATGCTGGCCATGATCCGCGACCAGCGGCTCACCACGACGGCGGGCGTGCCGACGATGTGGAACGCCCTGCTGCACGCCTCGGGCGACGCCGACCCGGCCGACTTCGCCTCGCTGCGCCTCGCCTCCTCCGGCGGGGCCTCGCTGCCGGGAGAGGTCAAGCGGGCCTTCGAGGAGCGCTTCGGCTGCACGATCCTGGAGGGCTACGGGCTGACCGAGACCACCGGCTCCGCCACGGTCCAGGTCGCGGACCGCGCCACCACCGTCGGGTCGGTCGGCGCGCCGATCCCCGGCTGCGAGATCGCCGTCCGCGCCCTGGACGGAGCGGAGTTGGCGGCGGGCGAGATCGGCGAGGTCCATGTGCGCGGTCCGGTGGTGATGAAGGGCTACTGGGGCCGTCCGGAAGCCACCGCCGAGGTGCTGCACGACGGTTGGCTCGCCACCGGCGACCTCGGCCGGATCGACGACGCCGGAGAGCTCCACATCGTGGACCGCAAGAAGGAGTTGGTGATCCGCGGCGGCTACAACGTCTACCCGCGCGAGGTCGAGGAGGTCCTCTACGAGCACCCCGACGTCGTCGAGGCGGCCGTGATCGGCGTCCCGGACGCGCACTACGGCGAGGAGGTGGCCGCCGCGATCGCCCTGCGTCCGGGCGCCACTCCGGACGCGGCGGCGCTGCGTGCCTGGGCCAAGGAGCGGCTGTCCGCGTACAAGGTCCCGCACCTGGTCGCCTTCGTCGACACGCTCCCCAAGGGCGCGACGGGCAAGATCCTCAAGCGGGCCATCGACCGTTCCCTCTTCGACCGTTCCCTCTTCGACCAGCTCGGCTGAGCCCCTCGGGGTGAGCTGACCGGTCGCCGCCGGTCCGTAAACCCCTTGACCCTGTGGCTGTGCGGACGCTGCACTGTGCCGGGGCATCACGGGTCGTGCTGCCCCGGCACCGGAGAGAGGCAGCGCCAGCGATGGAGATCCGTCCCACGACCGACCAGGACCTCGACGTCTTCGTCGACACACTCCACACCGCGTTCGGCCTCTTCCGTCAGACCCCGGACGCGGACGGCGGCGGGGTCTTCTGGGCGGCGTTCGAGATGGACCGGAACCTCCTCGCCGTCGCGGCGGACGGGCGCCCCGTGGGCACCGCCGGCGCGTACTCGTTCGAGCTCACGCTGCCCGGCGAGGTCCTCGTCCCGGCCACCGGGGTGACCGGCGTCGGCGTGCTGCCCTCGCACCGACGCAAGGGTGCGCTGACCGCCCTGATGCGGCAACAGCTCACCGACTTCCGCGCCCGGGGCGAGTCGCTCTCGGTGCTGCTGGCCTCCGAGGCCGTGATCTACCGCAGGTTCGGCTACGGACCGGCGACCTACACCGGACAACTGACGGTCCAGCGACACCAGGGCGCCTTCGCCCTCCCGAGGGCACGCCACGGGGAGGTGCGCGAGGCGGCCGGCTCCATCGAGGTGCTGCGTCGTGCCGAGTGCGGCGAGATCCTGGAGCAGGTCTACGACCGGTACCGCCGCGCCCAGCCCGGCGCGTTGTCCCGGCCGCACCGCTGGTGGGCGTCGGGCGCGGGGCAGCCCCCGGTCGCCCGCGCGCCGCGCTACGTCGCCGTCCACCGGAACGCCGACGGTGTCCCCGACGGGTACGCCAGCTACACCCGCGACAAGGAAACCCTGACGGTCGACGAGACCATCGCCGCCGACGACGCCGTGGCCACCGCCCTGGCCCGGTTCGCGCTCGACCACGACCTGGTCGGCCGGGTCGTGTTCAAGCAGGTCGCGCCCGACCACCCGCTGCGCTGGCAGCTGGCGGACTTCCGTGCGGCCGAGGTGAGTGACGACACCGACTGGCTCTGGGTCCGCCTGCTCGACATCCCGAGCGCCCTGACCGCGCGCGGCTGGTCCACCGACGGAGAGCTGGTCCTGGACGTCGACGACCCGTTCCTCGGCGAGCGTGCCCGCTACCTGCTGACGGTCCGGGACGGGAAGGCCGACTGCGTTCCCACCGACCGGGAGCCGGACCTGTCCCTGGACGTCAGTGACCTCGCCTCGCTCTACCTCGGCGGCACCGCACCGAGCACGCTGGTGCGCGCCGGACACATCCACGCCCACCGCCCCGGCGCGGCGGCCCTCGCCGACGCCCTCTTCCGCGCCGAGCGTGCCCCGCACTGCCTGCACTGGTTCTGACCACGCGACGCCGGGCCGACGGGCAGGCCGATAACCACAGTTGACGGTCCGTCAACTTCCCGTCGGCATTCGGCTTCGAGCCGGCCCTCAAAGCGACCGCCGACGTGGTCATGCCCGTGTGCCCTCAGGCCGAGTCCGACGCGATGGCGTCCTGACCGACATGTGCCACAAGCCAGTCCGCAGTGTGTGGAAGCCACTGCGCCCTTGCGTTGCCGAGCAGGTGGTCCCCGTCCGGCACGAGCAGGTACTCGCTCTGCGCAGCAGCAGTCGCCAATGAAGCGCCGTTGGTCACGCCCGGGATCCGGTCCTGGCCTCCGTCCACGACCAGCAACGGCCCGCCGATGGCGTCGGCGAGCGGCAGCAGGTTTATCTGCCCCGCGAACTCCCGTGCACCGTCCAGGGATCCGCAGCGCTGGGCGAGTGTCTCCGTGACGAAGGCGGGCAGTTCGGGCCAGTGCAGGACCGTGGGACCGCTGACCGTGGCGGTCGCACGCACCCTCGGTTCACGGGCGCCAGCCACGGCAGCGTAGAAGCCGCCCAGGCTCAGTCCGATCACACCGATCCGCTCGTGGTCCAACCCGCTGTGACGGGCAGCAAGGTGGTCCAGGACCGCGCCGACCACCTTCTCGTACCGAGGCTCGGGCGCCGAGCTCACCGCGAGCAGACCCTGCCCCGGGCCGTCGACGGCCGCGACCGCCAGGCCCCGTGCGAGCAGGGCGTCGGCGACATCGTGGAACTCCTCCTTGCTGGAGTCCAGACCGGGGACGATCACCACCACCGGCGGCCGGTCCACCCCGGCGGGACGGCGGAGCCAGCCCACGAACCCGAGCCCCTCGATCCGCGCCGCGTCCGGCTCCGCCAGGGCGAGCGAGCTGCGCATCGCCTCGTCAGCGGCGGTCTCGGCGCGGACGAGCGCCTCGCGGTCGGGGTGCGGCAGGAGGGTCGCGCAGTGGAGCCAGGCCGCGGCGGTGCGGTAGGCCACCGCCGCCGTGACGGAGTGTCCGGCCGCCTCCGCCCGCTCCCCCGCCTCAAGGTGGGCGCGGCCGGTGCGCTCGAACGCTGCGGGCCACTCCCGCAGCGATGCGACCGTGGCGGTCACCCGCTCGTACTCGAAGGGGTCCACTCCGGCGCCTGCCGCCCGCGAGCGGTTGCCTGCGACGAAGTGGGACAGCAGGCCGGGGGTGTCGACGAACGTCGTCATCGGGTAAGGGCTCTCCAGGTTCCGGTGGTCCGCCCGCGCTCCGACGCGCGGGCGGACGGGTGGGCGGACGAGTGGGCGGACGGGTGGGGCACCAGTGGATCCCCGGGCGGCAGGCCACGGCCAACAACCGGCAGGACGCTCCGACAACCGACGGCTGTGCCGACAGGCTCCCCGCCCACGCCATCGACCCCGCGGCCCATGCGGAGGCCACCGTCGATTCTTGTGCGGGAGCTGTGGGGATTCTGCACCTCTGCGTTCCTTCTATTGACGGTGCCCAGTCATCACCAGTTGACTCCACCACGCCCAGTGGTGACGGGCAGTCGGTTCAGGACCACTGACTTCTCGTCTGCCATCGGGCATCCGCGGAAACCCCTCGTTCGAGTCGCTTCCAGCCGTGCCGCCACCAGTGGCCCGGATCCTGGACCGACAGCGGAAGGAGCCCCACCATGGGCGTTACGTCACGTCCTCGTGCCCGCCGCCTCGCCGTCTCCGGCCTGGCCTCCCTCTCCCTGCTCACCGCCGTGACCCTCGCCGCGACCGCGCCCTCCGCGTCGGCCGTGCCCGTGCCGTCGCACGCCCCGGCCGCCGCTGCGGCGGGCGTGGCCGCGAACCCGTTCGACCCGCAGACCGGTCACGCCTACCGGCACGGCGTCATACCCAACCGCACCACCGCCGCCAGGATGAGCTCGTGGGCCAAGGCCCACAAGAGCCCGCAGGCCGCGACCGGACCGGAGACGCTGTCCTACGGCGGCGGCATCAACGGCGTCGGCGTGCTGGACGGCCACGCCAAGGTGTACCTGGTTTTCTACGGCAACCAGTGGGGCACCCAGTCCACCGACTCCAACGGTGACGCCAGCTTCTCCGGCGACGCGGACGGCGCGGCGTCGGCCGCCCAGGAGATGTTCAAGGGCATCGGCACCGGCGGCGAGCAGTGGTCGTCCGTGCTGACGCAGTGGTGCGACGGCCCCAACGTCAGCGCCGGGGCGACCAGTTGCCCGAGCAACGCCAGCTTCATCCCCTACCAGACCGGTGGCGTGCTGTCGGGCGTCTGGTACGACAACTCGGCGGCCTCGCCGAGCGCGGCGTCCGGCAACCAGCTCGGCCAGGAGGCCGTCAACGCGGCGACGCACTTCGGCAACACCACCGCCGACGCCAACCGTGACGCCTACTACGTCATCCTCTCGCCGACGGGCACCAACCCGGACAACTACCAGGGCCAGTACTGCGCCTGGCACGACTACACCGGCGACTCCTCGCTGACCGGCGGTGCGGTCAACTCGCCCTACGGCGACCTGGCCTTCTCCAACCAGCCCTACAACATGGACTCCGGCCAGGGCTGCGGCGTGGGCTTCATCAACTCGCCCGGAACGCTGGACGGGTACACGATGACCCTCGGCCACGAGTGGCAGGAGATGATGTCCGACCAGTACCCGGCGGGCGGTTGGACCAACCAGCAGTCCGGCAGCAGCTACAACGGCCAGGAGAACGCGGACGAGTGCGCCTGGCTCTCCCCCGGCACCGCGGGCGGCGCGGGCATGGTCTCCATGGGCACCGGCAGCTTCGCCGAGCAGGCCACCTGGTCCAACGACACCAACGAGTGCGACCTCTCCCACGCCACCCTGCACTGACGGCACGGGCAACACGGGATGCACTGACAGCACGTCCTCAGCGCGTCGCAGCACGTCCTGTGCTCCGGTAGCGACTGCGACCGCCCCGGAGCGCAGGGGTTCCGATCCTGAACGGGGGTCTCGATCGGACAGCCCGACCCCGTAACGGGCGGGACGGCAGGGCCTCTTGGCAGCTCGACGGCATCCGTGCCGAAGGGTCCGCCGAGGGGCCCTGTCGGCGTGGTGGGAGCTGAAGGCCTAGAGTCTTCGCGCCCCGCGGAAACCCCGGGCGTAGAAGTCGGTGCCGTCCAGCAGCGCGTGCCCGGCCAGGTCGCCCATGGTCGGGCCGTTGGCCGCCGAGCGGCTGGAGTAGAAGCGCGGACGGCCGTTGCTGTCCGGGCCCATGTAGAACCCGCAGTGGTCGATCACGTCCGGCTGGCCCTTGAGGATGCCGAAGAAGACGAGGTCACCCGGCTGCAGCACGCTGAGGGCGGTGGCCTGCGTGCCGGTGTTGGGGATCAGCAGCACGCCGGGGCCGTAGGCGGCGATGGCGAAGGCGCGGCGGGGCAGACCGACGCCCGTGGTGTCGGTGTTGTGCATCGGCATGCCCATCCGGTAGCCCCAGAGCAGCCGCTGGAATCCAGAACAGTCCACGTCGCCGTAGCGTGCCTTTTCGGGCTGGACTTGCGTTCCATCCGGAAAAGTCCAGGGAATTCCGAGATAGTCGTAGAAGTCCGATTGCTCCGCATGGTAGGCAAAATCCAGCGGTCCGCTGACTTTCGGATTACGCGGACCAAAATGCGCAGTTCCCGCAAAACGGACACCCTGTGCGTTGTACTGGTCCTTCGCTCCGGCGCTGCTGTACTCGAAGGCGACGGCGAAAACGTCCGGACTGGTGTCGTTCAGCGTCCTGGGGAACCACTGCGCGAACCAGGCGCTCTTCTCCTCGCCCTGCTTCCACTCGCTCGGCAGCAGCCGGACCCACGCCTCGGTGGTGACCGTGGCATCGGTGGTGCGCGGCTCGCTGAAGGTCCGGCTCGGGCCGCGCAGCACGACGGTGCGGGCGCCGTCGGTGAAGACGGCGAGCTGGTTGCCCGAGGCGTCCAGGGCGACGGTGCGGCCCGGCGAGCTCTGGCGCTGGAAGCGGTAGCCACCGGACTGCGTCACCGGGCCCGAGTCTCCCGCCGACGCCGCGTCCCCGCCGCCGGGGGACGTGCTCCCCGTGCCACCCCGGTTGTGAAGTTCGTATCCCAGCGCCCCCGCCGTTCCGGCCAGGACGAGACCGGCGGCACCGGCGAGCAGGGTGCGACGGGAGGGGGACGAAGAGGACGGGGACGACGGGGACATCGGTGGAACTCCATAGATCGGGGAAGCCGGCTACCGGCGTGGGTCAGGCCGTGGGCAGGGCGCCCAGCAGCAGACCCGCCGCCAGCACGACGTAGGCGGCCAGGGTCACCGCCGTGGTGGAGATGACGGTGGCGGCCTTGGGCTGTCGGACGAGCTGGTAGGCGATCAGGCCGGGCACGATGAAGCCCAGCGTCTGTGCGGTGTAGAGCAGCGGGAACTCCTGTTGCAGAGCCAGCATGACACTCATCTGCAGCACGACGGCTGTCAACACCACCGCGGCGAAAAGCCGCTTGCCGTAGAGGATCACGACCCGTTGCAGACCCACCGTCACCAGGAAGGTCACCGCGGTGACGCCCAGGACCAGCCAGAACCGGCCGACGTCGGTGACCAGGGTCAGCGCCAGCCAGCCCGGGGTGATCATGCCGCCGGGCGAGAGGTTGGTGGTGAGGTAGCAGATGAGCGAGAACACGAGGCCGAGCGCGATACCCAGCGCGGCGGTCTGGGGGGTGACGTTGGCGGGGATCACAGGGCTTCCTCGTGGTGGGATCCGACGGTGGGTCGACTGGTGGGGCTGATGCTCACAACAGGGCCGCTAGCGCCGTCGCTGGAACGGGACGCGCAGCGTCAGCGTCGGCGAGTCCGCGGACAGGCCGAAAGGCACGGCCCAGGGATCCTCGACGCCCTCGGGGAGCTCGGCGTACCGGCCCTCCGGGGCGGGCGGCGTGAAGGCGTCGTCCTCCTCCTCGTCCGCCGGCAGCTCGGCCAGGCAGTCCAGGAAGAGCTCGCCCTGGCCGTGGATGTTGCCGACGGCCACCAGCGAGGAGTCCTCCGGCAGTTCGGCGAGCAGGTCCCGGGTGAGCTCCTCCGGGTCGCGCCGGTCGCCGCCCAGGTCGACGATCCGGCCCTGCCAGTGGTCGGGGATGCCGTCCCGGGCGCTCTTGGTCGGATGGCCGATCAGGAAGACCGTGTCGGGGGCCAGGTCGGGGACGATCGCGCCCATCTGGCCGTTGCGCTCCACCCGGTCGGGACGGCAGTTGATCACGACGTTGAGCGGGCGGCGGATCGCGCCGAGGTCGAGCAGCTGCCGCACGTTCATCAGCGTCGACTCGGGGTCGTTGGCGGCGAAGACGTTGGCGAAGCGGAGCCGCTTGTCGTCGTCGGTGCGGTAGCGCTCCACCGACAGCACGCCGGGGTCCGGCGGGGCCTCCCACATGCCGTGCAGGGCGGTCTCCCGGTCGACGCCGAGGAGGTCGGCGACGGCCAGGGCGATGGCGACGTTCTCCTTGAAGGTGAACCAGCTGAAGCCGCGGAGCTCCTCGTCGCTGACGGTCTCCGGATCCACCGCGATCAGGCGGCAGTTCCGCTTGTCGGCCTCCTGCTGGAGGATCGCCAGCCGGTCGCGCTCAGCGGTCACGCAGATGCCGCCCTCCGGCATGGAGCGCGACAGCGACCGGGCCACGTCGTCCAGGGTGGGGCCCATCTCGGCAAGGTGGTCCTCGCGCACGTTGCACAGGACGCCGATGGTGGAGCGGATCAGCTTCTGCTGGTTGATCTCCTGCAGCGCCGGCATGACGGCCATGCACTCGATGACCAGCGCGTCGGGCCGGTAGACGGCGGCACGACGCACGATGCCGATCTGCTCGACCACGTTGGCCAGGCCGAACTTGCGGTAGACCGGCTCCTCGGTGGCGTCGGGGTGGATGAACCGAGCGGCGGTACCGGTGGTCTTGGCGACCGTGACCAGGTTGCCGCCGCGCAGCGCGCCCGCGCACAGCCGGGTGATGGAGCTCTTGCCGCGGATGCCGTTGACCAGCACCCGCACCGGTATCTGCTCCAGCGAGATGTAGTGGCGTCGTTGCTCGACGATGCCGGCCAGGAGCAGCCCGGCGCAGCAGATCACCAGCACGCAGTAGAGGAAGAGCACCGAATCGTTCCTTAGGGCCTTATGGTCTGTCAGTTCCGGGGCGCGGTGGCGTTGCCGGCCTTGCCCGCCTTGGTCGCCTTGGAAGACGCAGACGCGCGGCTCCCACCGCCCAGCCGCTGGCGGATGATCTCCAGGCTCCGGGTGATGGAGCCGACCTCGTCGTGATGGACCGGGTACAGCACGGTGCGGCGGTCACCCGAGGCCAGGCGCTCGGCGACCTCGGCCAGGTCGCGCAGGGGCCGGACCACAACGACGAAGAGCCAGCCGAGGCAGATCACCGAGACGGTCAGGCCGAGCAGTCCGACCAGCATGGTCAGCCGCTCCGTGCGGTTGGCGCTCAGGTCCAGCCAGGACTCGGGCTGCGAGCTGACCACCTGCCAGCTGGGCTGACGCGACACGTTCGCGATGACGTCGACCGGCGCGGCAGCGGCGATCGCGGTGCCGTCGGAGGTGGGCACGACCGCGTTCGCGGGCTGGACCGGGTTGTCGACCGCGAGCCCGGTCAGCGAGGAGTCGGGCAGGCTCTGGAAGGCGCGGAAGCCGCCGTCGGAGCCGATCACCTTGTGCTCGGCGTCCACCAGCCAGACATGGCCCATGCCGGCGTGGTTGAGGACGCTGTTCAGGTAGCTGGTGTCGAACTCGCCGACCACGGCGACCGGCGTCCCCGGCCCGGTGACGGCGGGCTGCTTCCCGGCAACGGGCGCGGGCTTGGGCACGACCGCGTAGACGGCCGTCGACGGCACCTTGCCGCCGGTGTTGAGCTGCAGCACACCGCCGCCCGGCGGGACGTGGTGCAGCTGCTGGCGCGGGGGCAGGCCGACCGAGGCGAGGACCGAGCCGTCCTGGGCCAGCACGTAGAGCGCGCGGTAGCGGCTGTGCTCCTTGAGCGTGCTGCCGAGCAGCTGCTGCATCCGCCCGGTCGTGCTCGACGCGGAGAGCGAGGCCGCGACCGAGGCGGCGTCCGTGTAGCCGGTGGCCAGGCTGCTCTCCACCCGGTTCGCGGCGGCGACGGTGCGCAGTTGCTGATCGCTGATCAGCTGCACCGGGACCTGCTCGGGCCCGGCGGGCCGGTCCAGCACGAACAGCAGCGGGACGGACCAGGCCACCAGGACGAACCCGCACAGCAGCACCAGGGCACGGGCGCCGAAGGTCCGCTTGAGCGGCTGGAACACCTTGGGGGACGAGCCGACCTGCTGGCGGCGCAGCCCCTCCAGCGCGCGGCCTATTCGCGCGGCCTCGCCCAGGCGCGGCTGCGGTGCGGGCCGGGAGACGTCGCCGCGGGCGATCCGGGCGCCCGCGAGGTGCAGCCGCAGCAGCGGGCGCTGCAACCCGAGCATCAGCAGCGCGGTGATCAGCAGGGCGGCGCCCAGCAGGGAGGCGGCGGCGACCAGGGCGACCAGCGAGTTGCCGGTGACGGCGGAGGTCTGCGGGGTGGAGACGGCCACGACGGCGACCAGGTGCAGGGCGTCCGCGCCGCCGTCGGAGACGGTGGCGACGTCCGCCCAGCCGGCGACGGTCCGGCGGCCACCCACCAGGCTGCCCAGCAGGTAACCGGACGGCCGGGTCGAGCTGTTGGCGATGTCGCCCTGCTGCGCCGCGGCGGAGGACGCGTCAGCGGGTATTCGCCGGTCCTGCGTGGTCGTCAGCGCCGGGCCGGAGGCGGCGACGACCTTGCCGTGCCGGTCAGCCACCTCGACGGTGCGGGTGAGGTCGCCGCCCGGCGCCGGGGCGGTCAGCACGTCCGAGCCGACCAGCAGCCGGGTGCCCTGGCCGGGCAGGTCGACCGAGGCGAAGACCAGCAGCCGGGTCTGACCGTTGCTCAGGGTGACCAGCTTCGGCGGGATCGACTCGTTCGCCGCCACCGAGGAGACCGCGCTCGCCGGGAACGCCTCACCCGTCGTGGCCAGCTCCTGACCGGTGGTCGGGTCGACCAGGGCGGCGCCGCGCCAGGACGTGCCGAGCGCGGTGAGGGTCTTCAGGTAGGCGGCGTCGGTGGTCGCCGGGTCGCCTTCGATCGCGGTGGCGTCCTCACGGACCGCCGCCACGTCCTGGTTGACGGCGGCGCGGATGTCGGAGGCGGTGTCGGAGGCGATGTGCTGCGACGAGTTGAGCACGGCGGGCGCCACGTCCTCGGCCACGGTCTGTCCCAGCGCCAGCATGGCGAGGGCGACGACGGCGAGGAGCAGGCACAGCAGCGCGGCGAGGGGAGGACGGACGCCGCCCAGCAGCGGCATGTCGGCCCGGAGCCGGGTGCGGTGCCGACGAGGCCGACCAGGACCGTACTGCGACGGCCCCGGCGTCACGGCGGGCGTGGACAGGGTATTCACCTCTCGGAGGAGAGAAAGGCACGTGGCGACCGGTGGGGGCCTACAGTCAACCGCACGCTATCGGGCCCGGGGGCACAAAAACGTCACAACAGGGACTCCTTTCCTACCAGAATTTCGTCATCGCGTTCGAGGCTGTGTCCGCGCTGTGGAAGACTCCCCAAAGGGCCTGTCCGGTTTCGCCGTTCCTCGGGGGTTTTATTCAAGGCCGTGGGCCTCGGCGGACGGGAGTGCCTTTACACTCCGGTTGCACCACTTCCTTTTCCTCGTCACAGCCGCAGAGGTGCCACCCCATGACCACGACCGATCTCGGCCCGTCGTCGGCCGAGGCGGGCAGCAGCCGGACCCGTGCGGCGCGCCGCGCCGCCGAACGGACGCCGGTCTGGGTCCCCGTCGGACTGGCGCTGGTCGGCCTGCTGGCCGCGTACCTCTACGGGTGGGGTCTCGGCGGCACGTCCGTGCACCCGTACTACACCGCTGCCGTGCGCTCCATGGCGACGAGTTGGCACGCCTTCTGGTACGGCGGGCTCGACTCCAGCGGCAGCATCACCGTCGACAAGCTCCCCGGCTACCTGTGGCCGCAGGCGCTGTCGGTGCGGATCTTCGGGCTGCACGTCTGGGCGGTGGCGCTGCCTCAGGCGGTCGAGGGCGTCGCCACGGTGCTGGTGCTCTACCGCGTCGTCAGCCGGTGGGCGGGCGCGGTGGCGGGGCTGCTGGCCGCGCTGATGCTGGCGGTGACCCCCATCGCCACCGCCCTGGACCGGGGCGACATCGCCGACACGCTGCTCACCCTGCTGCTGGTGCTGGCGGCCGGGAGCGCCATGAACGCGGTGCGGACCGGTGGTCTGCGTCCACTGCTGGCCTGCGCGGTGTGGACCGGGCTCGCCTTCCAGGCGAAGATGCTCCAAGCCTGGGTGGTCCTCCCGGTCTTCGCCCTGGTCGTCGTGTTCGCCGCCCCCGGGGACTTCTGGCGCCGGCTCAGGAATGTGGTCGTCGCGGGCGTGACGGCGTTGTTCGTCTCCTGCTCGTGGATGCTCTGGGTCTGGATCATGCCCGCGTCGCAGCGCCCGTACCTGGACGGGACGACCGGCAACAACCCGTTCGCGCTGGCCTTCGGCTACAACGGCCTGTCCCGCTTCGGCAGCAGCGCGACGAGCAGCAACCCCGGGTTCGGCAGCGTCGCGGGAACCGCGGCGAGCCGTCCCGTGGGCGGCTCCGGCTGGACGGTGCTGCTCAACCACACCGCCGCGCCGCAGATCAGCTGGTTCCTGCCCATCGCACTGCTGGGCCTCGGTCTCGGCCTGGCCTGGCGGCGGGCGGAGCCGCGCACCGACCAGGGACGCGCGGGCTACCTGCTCTGGGGCGGCTGGCTGGTCATCAACACCCTCGCCTTCGGGGCGTCCTCGGGCATCCACGACTACTACCTGGTGGTGCTGGCCCCGGCCCTGGCCGCGCTGGCCGCCGCCGGTCTGACCACGGCCTGGTCCGCCTACCGGGAGGGTGGCGACCGGTCCCGGGCGCTGCTCGCGGCGCTGCTGGTCGGCGTGCTGTGGGCGGTGGTGGTGAGTTCGAAGTACAAGAGCTTCGACGTCTGGCTGGTGCCCGTCGTCGGCCTGCTCGCCCTCGGCGCGGCGGCGGGCCTGGCCCGCGGCGGCACGCAGCCCCGGCCCCGGATCGACCAGGTCACCTGGGCATCGGTGGCGACGGGCCTGCTGGCACTGGTACTGGCACCGGCCGCGTGGTGTTTCTCCACGGCCCTCAACCCGCTGTACGCGGGGGTCTCGACCTCACCGCTGGCGGGACCGGTCGGGTCGGGCTACACGCAGATGCTGCACCACGGGCCCGGCAACCCGATCAACTTCGGCGCCCCGGCCGGTATCTACGGCAAGCTGCTGACCTACCTCCAGCAGAACCGCGGCACCACCTACTACCTGGTCGCCACCCAGAGCGCGGAGCCCGCGGAGCCACTGCTGCGCGCGACATCCGACCCGATCCTGGTCACCGGCGGCTTCACCGGGAACACGCCGTTCCCGTCCGCGCAGCAGATGGCGACGCTGGTGCAGCAGGGCCGGCTCCGGTTCGTCATCACGACCTCGATCCGACCGAAGACGGCGGCGAGCGAGTGGGTCACCTCGCACTGCGCGGTGGTCTCGCCCGCGGCCTACGGAATGCCCTACCAGGGCGTCGAGACCCTCTACGACTGCCGCAGCCAGCTCTGACGGACCGTCAGAGGTCTGTCAGAGCCAGCTGATACATGCGGTTGCAAGCGGTATCAGTCCGCCAGACCGGAGAACGGGTCGACGGTCAGGGAGCCGCAGACGCTGAGCACGCCGTTGTCGATGCCGCCCGAGACCGGCACCGACTTCGGGGTGGTGGTGTCCGGCAGGATCACCTGGACCTTGGAGCCCTGGACCGCGCAGACGTAGCGAGCGGAGGAGGTGCCCTGGGTGTTGACGTCGCTGAACGTCAGGTCGGCCTGGGCGGACTGACCCGGCACCAGGTTCACCGTCTGGACCTGCATCCCGGTGTGGCGGTCGGCGTTGATCGGCGAGGACTTGCCCTGGTCGTCGGCGAGCTCGATGCCCGGGAAGCCGGTGAGGGTGCAGCTGTGCGCGGAGTTGTTGACCACGTGCAGGGTGGCTCGGGCCGCCTGCTGGTCGTTGGCGTGTCCGTCGGGGCCGGTGACGGTCATCTTCACGTCCTGCACCGTGCACTTCGCGCTGCTGGCCGAGCCGCTCCCCGACCCGCCGGTGCTGCCCGTGGTGCCGGTGCTCCCCGTGCTGCCCGACGTCCCGGTCGAGGCCGACGCGGACGCCGAGGTCGAGGTCGAGGTCGAGGCGACCGGGGACGAGGTGCCGCCCGCGTTGCTGGACGAGCCGGACCCGCTGGAGCCGCAGGCGGTCAGAGCGAGACCTGCGGCGAGCACGACGGCGGCGGCGGACAGACGTGAAGCAGTGCGCATGAGAGTTCCCCGATAGAAGTGGTGCCAGGAAGGCTTACTGACTGTTCTGGCACCAACATTTATATCGGACCAAGATCGACGGTCATGTCCGTCCTCTGTCACAGCCGGATGACAAGCCCCACCGGACGATCAGCCCGAAGTCCAGTGCCGCCGACCGAGACTGACGAGTCGCAACTGGCGACGGGCGGTCGCGATGATCAGCTCCGCCGTCTCCGCGTCGGCCTCCTGCAGCGCCGCCGCCGTCAGGACCATGTGGTCGACGTAGAGCCGGGCGACCATCCGGACGTCCTCCGGGCTCCAACCCGAACAGTTGGACTGCGAGCCCAGCTCCTGGGCGACCTCGTCGGTGAAGCTCTCCAACTCGGCGGCTATCGCCTCGCGGACCGGTCGCACTCCCCCGAACCGCTCGCGCGCGATGAACCGGATGTGCGCCGGGTGCTTCCGGACGTGGTCGGCGATCACATCGACGGCGTGGTCGATCAGTTCGTCGGTGTCGCCCTGCTCGGCGAAGGCCGCGCGGACCATCCCGTGCAGGTTGGCGAGGGCCTCCTCGACCAGTGCGACGCCCAGGTCGGACAGGTCGCGGAAGTGCCGGTAGAAGCCCGCCGGTGACATGCCCGCCTCGCGGGTCACCTCGCGCATGCCCAGACCGGAGAAGCTCTGGTGCTCCAGCAACTGCAGCGCCGCGTCCATCAGTGCCCGGCGGGACTGCTGCTTCTGGGCCTCCCGGACCCCTGGCGTGTGACTCACGCCATTGAGTAAACAACTGTTTGCCGAAATGCGCCACTCGGCGTAGAGTGAAGAAGTCAGCGAACAGTTGTCATCACAAGTGTTCGCCGAGATTTCAGCCGTCGTCTGCACTCTCCAAGAGAGAAGAGCCTCTCGATGAGTCTCCTGATCGCTCTCGTCGCCCTCAGCCTGCTGGCGGGCGCGGCCGTCCACAGCAGCTTGTCCACCTTCCTCATCGCCGCCACGGCGATCTCCGCCTGGCTGCTCGTCTTCGGTGTCCGCGAAGGCCTCGCCCGCCGGAAGCACCAGCAGTGACCACCTTTCGGAGCCGTCCCGTGGACACCTTCACCGAACGTCAACGCGCCTTCGACGCCGACCAGATGGCCGTCGCGTCGTTCATCCTCGGCCTGCCGGGCCTGATCGTCTTCAACCTGGTGCTCGGCCCGTGCGCGATCGTGTTGGCCACGCTCGCCCTGGTCCGCCGCACCAACCGCCCGTTCCGGGCCGGCCTCGGCATCGCCCTCGGCGTCGCCGACCTGGTCGTGCTCGCCACGACCGTCGCCTCCAGCCACAGCCTGCTGCTCTGGCACGGCTGACCCGGTCACCCAGCAGGACACGCCCAAGCACGCCGAAGAACACCCGAGCACACCCGGCGGGCCCGGTGATCCGATCCGATCACCGGGCCCCGCTGCGTCTGTCGGCGCGTCAGACCGCCGGGACGCGGCGCAGCCGGGCAGCGGCGATGGTCACCCCCGGGCCGATGCCGAGCATCAGGCCCTCCTCCCCCGGACGCGGTCCGTCGGCGTCGTCGAGAGTGCGGGCGAGGATGTCGAGCACGGAGACGGACGTCATGTTGCCGTGGCAGCGCAGCGACTCCCACGAATGCCGCAACTGCTGGCGGTCGCAGCCGAAGACCTGCGCCGTGCGTTCGAGGATCGCCGGGCCGCCGTGGTGCGCCACGATGAACGTCGGTTCGACGGCTCCCGATCGGCCGCGCCAGGCGGCGAGGTGGTCCTCTGCCTTCAGGATCGCCTGCGGGGCCTCGGCGGTGGAGGTGAAGCCGAGATGCCCCGCTCCGGGATCGACGGTCATCCGGTAGTCGTCCTCGGTGTCGGGCACCAGGAGCTCGAAGGGGTCCCGCAGTTCGACCGCCGGACCGGGACGGACGTCGCCGACGGACGTGACGACGGCAGCCGCCGCGCCGTCCCCGCCGAGCGCCTTGTAGATCATCGAGGGCGTGCTGGTGTTCCCGGGCTGGAAGCCGATGCTGAACGCCTCGGTGGCCACGACCAGCACCCTGGCGTCCGGGTGGGCGGCCACCTGCTCCCGCGCCCGGATCAGTCCGTAGACGCCACCGGCGCAGCCGATCACCGAAACCGGCAGTCGGCGGACGGTGGGGCGCAGCCCGAGACTGCGGATCAGCCGGGCGTCGACGCCCGGCATGGACCAGCCCGAGACGCTCGTCAGCACGAGCGCGTCGATCTGGTCCGGCGCCAAAGCGGCCACTGCCAGGGCGCGTTCGGCGGCCTCCCGGGCCATCCGGGTCAGCAGGTCGGCCGTCTCGTCCCAGAAGGCCGGCCCGGAACCGGTGGTGAAGATCGCCTTCGCCGGACGGACGAAGCCCCGCGTCTCGACGCCGGTCGCCCGCATCATCCGCTCGACGCGTTCGGGCAGCACGCCCCGGTCGAAGGCGAGGGCCGCAAGTTCGACCACCTCGTCGACGGTCGCGGTGCACTCCGCGGGGCGGAAGACCGGTCTGTGTACCCGAACAGCAAAATCCTGCATCCCGAAGCCCATGACGTACGCCTTTCGGTGGCCACGACGGAACAGCTCGGCTTGAGGCTTCCCAATCGAACGCGCGGACGTGCACGCGCCCTGATGCATAGGCCGTCCGAGGGCAACGCCCTGACGGCAACGGCCGCCCTCCGGTGAGGGAGCGGCGGCCGTACCAGGTCGTGAGCCGAGAGGCGGTTTCTGACGCGGGCTCAGCCGGCGAGCAGCACGTCGCGCGCGACGTAACCGGCCGTGAGCACACCCTCCTTGCCGCCGATGACGAGCGCGTCGACGGCGAGGTGGTTGCTGGTGTCGTACGCCGCGAACCAGCCGTTGGTGCCGGTCGCCGTCTCCGCGGTGCCGGTCTTGGCGCCACCGTTGATGCCCTGCATGCGCGGCTCGGCGGTGCCGTAGGAGGCGGTGGCCGTGACGACCATCATCTGCCGGATCTCGGCCGCGGTCGTGGCGGAGATCGGACGCTTGGCGGTCTGCTGGGGCAGGCCGGGGACGATGATCGGCTGGTGGAAGCCGGTGTCCGCGATGGTCGCGACCACCGAGGCCATGGCGAGCGTGTTCATGGTCACCTGGCCCTGCCCGATGGACTGGGCGGCGATCAGGTTGGTGCTGCCGTTCTCGTCCGGCACGTTGCCGTCGGTGGTCGGCACGCCGATGTGCCAGTCGCCGATGCCGAAGACGTCCTGGGCCTCCTCGCGCAGGTCGCCGGAGTGCAGTTTGCCGGTGGCCTCGTCGATGAACCCGGTGTTACAGGAGATCGCGAAGTCCTTGGTGAGGTCCGCGGTCGGGTCCATCTCGTTCTGGAAGTTGTGGAACGTCTGCCCGTTGATCACGGTGCTCTTGACGCAGGGGGCCTTGTCGCTCGGGAGCGCGCCCGCCTTGTCGAAGAGCGTGGCCGAGGTGATCATCTTCATCGTCGACCCGGGCGCCGCCGCACCGTTCAGCGCGGCGTCGCCGCCCCGGAAGGCCGCCGCGCGGATCTCGCCCGTGGTGTAGTCGATCGCCACCACGTCGGCGGGCATCTTGCCGATGTTGGTGTCGTTCACGGCCCGCTCGGCCGCGGCCTGGATCCCCGCGTCCAGCGTGGTCTTGATCGTCCCCGGCACCGCGGCGCGGATGGTCTTGAGCACCTTGACGGTCTTCCCGTCCGCCCCGGTGATCGCGATGCCCTCGCCCGGCGTCTGCGTCACCTTGCCCGCGTCCTCGGCCTGGAGCGCGCTGATGACACCGACCAGCGACGGGTACGCCTTGACGGTCAGCGTCGCACCGTGGCGGTCCACCACCGTGGCGGAGGTGGCCGAGATCTTGCCGTAGGTGAGCGTCTGCCCGGCCTGGAGCCCGGGGTAGAGCACGCTCGGCTGCCAGTGGATCTCCGGCTTGCCGTTGACGACGACCACGTCGGCGGAGCCCGCGTAGCTGAGGGCGTTGCCGCCGTCGATTGTGGCCGTCGCGTGGAACGTCGTGCGCACCGCGTGCGCGACCCCCGGATCGGCGGCGCCCGCGGTCACCCCGGTGAAGGCGACCTTCGTGGCGTGCAGGCCGGTGGCGTAGCCCTGGAGGGCGGACTGTGCCGCGCCGGGCTGGTCGGTGGCCTGCGCGGCGGCGGTGGTCTGCGCTCCCGCCCAGGAGGCGAGGAACTGCTGGGTGGTCGCCGCCGCCTGCGCGGCGGTGGGCGTGGTGACGGTCACGGCCGCCCGGGCCTGGTCCGCGGAGAGGTTGTCGGAGGGCTTCTTCGCGGGGCTCTGCAGCGCGAACGCGGCGGCCACGCCGCCCGCACCGACCAGGGCCACACCGGCCACCGCGCCGATGACCCATTTCCTGCTGCTCCGCCGCCGGGAACCAGGGGCCTCCTGACCCGGCCACATGGGCATGTCGGGATCGCGCTGCATGATCTCCCCGGGAGCTGGACGCGGCCCTCGGCCCGGAACTCGGACGAGCCCGGCCTGCCGCGCGGCGGATGGACGAAGTGGAGCGTGGAGATCGTATGGGACCTGTCGCAACGATCTGAGCCCGGGCCCGTATTGTGGACGGACTGTTACACGTCGCTCACGTAAGCGTCGTGCACCATACCCACCACGGACGCCCTGTCGTCTGCCGACTCCCACGCATTCCAGGCACTAGGGAAACGCTCCTGCGCCCGGAAAGTCACGGCTGCCCGCCCGGGAAGCGACGGGACAGCGCCGCCCGGGCCTCGGTGTCCAGCGCGACCTGGGCGGTGGCGAGGTTCTCGGCGAGATGACCGCGTGAACGGGTGCCGGCGATCAGCAGGATGTTCGGCGCCAGGTCGAGCAGCCAGGCGAGGGCGGTCTGCACCGGGGTGGCCCGCAGCCGTTCGGCCACCGCCGTGAGCACCGGGTCGGCCAGCAGCCCGTGCTGTTCGCCGCGCGGCCAGCCCAGCGGGCAGAACGGCACGAACGCGATGCCGCGGTCCGTGCACTCCTGCAGCACGTCGCGCGAGCCCTGGTCCGCCAGGTTGAAGAGGTTCTGGACGCAGACGATCTCCGTCCGGTCCACCGCGCGGAGCAGGTGCGCCCGCGAGATGTTGCTGAGGCCGATCCCGTCGATCAGGCCCTCGTCGCGGGCCCGGACCATCGCCTCCACCTGGGCGTCGAACCTGCTGCCGGGCGCGGCGGACCGGTCGACCATGCGCAGGTTGACCGCGGCCAGGCGGTCGACACCCAGGGTGGCGAGGTTCTCCTCGATGCCCAGGCGGAGCTGGTCCGGCTCGTCGAAGGGCAGGATCGCGCCGTTCTCGTCGCGGCGGGCCGCGACCTTGCTGACCAGGGCCAAGTCGGCCGGGTAGGGGTGCAGCGCCTCGCGGATCAGCTCGTTGACGACGCCGGGCCCGTAGTACTGCGCGGTGTCGATGTGGTTGACGCCACCCGCGACGGCGGCGCGCAGCACCCGCAGTGCCTCGTCGCGGTCGCGCGGCGGCCCGAAGACGTTGTCGCCCGCGAGCTGCATCGCGCCGTAGCCGATCCGGCGCACCTGCCACGGACCGATCCCGAACGACCCTGCGGCGTCCATTCGCTGTGCGGCAGCGGCGGCTCCGGCCTCGGGGGAGCTCATCGGGACCCCTCGCGCAGCGTTCGCATCGCCGTCGACCAGGCCTCGAGCTGGTCGAACAGCCTGACCGTGACGGCGTCGTGGTGCCCGCCGGGCTTGAAGAGCTGGAGGTTCTCGAAGTCCGTGAACAGCGAGCGCACAACTGGGCGTTGACGTGTGCGAGTTGGACCGCGGTGGCGACACCGCGCAGGTGCTCGACCGCGCGCACGCCGCCGACCGTCCCGTAGGAGACGAAGGCGGCGGCCTTGTTGTTCCACTCCGCGTAGGCGAAGTCGATCGCGTTCTTGAGTACGCCGGGGATGGAGTGGTTGTACTCGGGCGTCACGAAGACGTACCCGTCGTACTCGGCGATCTTGGCGGCCCAGGACTTGGTGTGCTCGCCCTGGTACTGCCCCATCGAGGGCGGCATGGGCTCGTCCATGTAGGGCAGCGGCCAGTCGGCCAGGTCGACCAGCTCGTACTCCGCGCCGGTGCGCGCGCCCGCCCGGTCGACGATCCAGTCGGCGACGGCCTTCCCGTTGCGGCCGGGGCGGGTGGAACCAAGGATCACGGCGATCTTGAGCGTGCTCATGTCGAACGCTCCCTTCGGTGATTCGGCTGAACGGGACGGACTCCTGCGACTCCTACGACTTGAACCTTCAAGTTCGACCCTAGACCGTTCAACTTGAAGCTTCAAGTCATATTTTCGACGAGCTGTCGCGCACAGCACGCGCACATCCCGAGCGTTGCGCGTGATCGGTCCCCTGCGGGATGCTCATGCCAAGCAGTGTCGGGACGAACCATCTGCGCGAACTCGACCCGCTGCCGGGCGAATTGGGCACGACTGGGTACGACTGGGTACGACTGGGTCCGACCGGAAGCAGTGCCGGGCACCTGAGGGGGACGATGGCAACCGAGCAACACAGCGCCGAACAGCAGCGGGTGGAACAGCAGAGCCTGGAGGAGCGCAGTCGGGTCGAGCGCGCCGTGATGTGGGCGCTGCACAACCTCGACGGCCTGGTCGGGTTGGGCGTCGCGGTCGTCGTCGGCCTGCTCGACATCTTCTCCAACAACCTGAGCAGCTCGGTCACCTCGGGCTCGATCCTGCTGGTCCTGGCCTCGCTGGTGTACGCCTCGCTCGCGGAGCGCAAGCGGCGCACCGTGGACATGCGGCGGGCCCTGACCGAGACCCGGCTGGCCATCAGCGACACGGCGATGGTGCGGTCGTTGTCCGGCCCCGACGTCGAGGAGGCGCTGCGCCGTGCGCGCGCCGACACCAAACGCTGGTGGTTCCGCGGTGGCACCGGCACCTACCTGCGGGCCGTGACACTGCCTGAGTGCGTGCGCGAGGCGCAGCGGACGCGGCGCCCACTCGAGGTGAAGGTGAACATCATCGACCCCTCCGACGAGGCGGCCTGCCGGACCTATGCGCACTTCCGCAGGACGCACGCGGATCCGCGCGACATCGGCACCGAGCGGGAGTGGACCGAGGACCGGGCCCGCAAGGAGGCCTGTGCGACGGTGCTGGCCGCCTGCTGGTACCGGCAGTGGACCAACGAGATGGAGATCGACGTCTACCTGTCGTCGGTGGCGCCCTCGCTCCGCTTCGACCTCTCCGATTCCTGCCTGGTGATCACCCAGGACGACCCGCGGCGCATCAGCCTCCGCGTGGACCGGGACCGTGCGCTCTACGACTACTACGTCACCGAGCTCCGGCTCTCCTGCGACCAGGCCCGGCGGCTCGATCTGAAAGCGCCCGAGCAGCTGTCCCAGGAGCCGACCGTGTCCGAGGTCCAGCAGTTCTTCCGCGCCGTCGACCTGCCCCTGCCGATGTCCTGGTCGGACGCGGAGGTGCGCGAGATCGTCGACAGGGCCCTGCACCCGGAGAACCCGTACTCCTGACAGCTGCGCACCTGACGGCCGATCAGTCAACGCCACCGGAGCGATGGATGATGGACAGCGGCTCGGACTACCCGACCCTGGAACGGGCGGCGCAGCGCGGCGAGACCGCCTGCCTCCTGGGCTACGCCCGCGCGGCCCTCGAAGCGGTGGTCCAGGGCCGCACCCGACTCCGGGCGGTGGTACACCCGCTGGGCTTCGTCTGCCTCCCGGTACTGCGCGAGGGCGGGGACGGCGTCTGCGTCCACCTGCACGGCGGGTCGTCGGCGGGCGGCGGCTCGTCCGGAGGCGGCGGGTCGTCGGGGGGTGGCGGCCGACCCGGGACCGGCGCGCTGACGACCTCGGCGATCCACGCGCACAGCTGGGACCTGATCAGCTGCGTACTCTTCGGCGCGATAGGGAACGTACCGGTACGGGTGGTCGACGAGGAGCGCCGGCCGACCCACCGGATCTTCGCCGTGGCCAGCACGCCCGACGGGGTCGACGACCTGCGGCCGACGGCACGTCTGGTGCGCTTCAGCGCCGAGCCGGTGCGGGAGCACGGCCCCGAACAGATCTTCACCATGGCCGCGGGCGAGTTCCACAGCACTGTGGGCGTCTCCGGGGAGTCCGACGGGGCCAGTGCCACCGTCGTGCTCGGCCGGTCCGTCGAGGATGCCGTGGATCTGGCCCTCGGGCCACTGCACGGTCTGCCGCACCGGGTGGAGCGCCGAAGACTGGCTCCGGCCCGGTCGGCTGACATCGCTCGAGGGGTTCTCAGGAGGATGGATGAGTCCGCATCACGCCCCACGGCACGACCCGCTCCCCGTCCTCGGCCCAGACCGGGCCGTCCCGAGCGCGGCCCACGCTCCGGTACCGGAGCCGATCCCGGCACTCCTCCCGGCCTATGCGGATGAGCAGCACACCGCGGTCGCGGCGGCGCGGGCGGCGGGCAGACTGCTGCGCCGACGGCTCGGCAGCGGCTTAGGCGCCTGTGCCGTCCATCCCAAGGGCGACCGCGGCGACGTGGTCACCGATCTGGACCTGGCGGCGGAGGAGCTGATCGTCGCCCGACTCCAGGCCCGGTACCCGGCCGACCGGATCGTCTCCGAGGAGGCGGGCGTCCTCGAGAACGCCGGAACGGACGCCCGAAGGACCTGGCTGGTCGATCCGCTGGACGGCACCAACAACGTCGCGATCGGACTGCCGGTGTGGAGCGTCGGCATCGCCCTGTGCGTGGCGGACAGACCGGTGGTGGGTGTCGTCCACGATCCGGTCCTGGGCCGCACCTGGAGCGCGCGGCTGGGCGGCGGAGCCCAGGGGCCGGACGGACCCATGACCGGCCCTCCCCCGCGTCCGTCCGTGCGAGCTGCCGCCGGACCGCTGCTCGCGTGGACGCAGGGCTACGCCGTCGGCCGGGGCGAGGAGCGCGCGAGCGCGCTCAAGGGGGCGCTGGAGCTGCGGGCACGCCGCCTGCTCCAGCTGTGGGCACCGCTGTCCGCATGGGCGCTGCTCGCCGGCGGCACCATCGACGGCTTCGTGGGCTACCGCAGCGAGTACGTCGACCTACCGGCGGGGCTGCTGCTCGCCCTGGAGGCGGGCGTGGACGTGCGCGGCTTCGACGGCACGCCGTTCGCGGACCGCCTGGGGCCGGGCGCGGAGCTCAGCTTTGTCGCCGGGCGGCGGGAAGTGGTGGACGAGCTGCTGGCGTTGGTCGCTGCGCAGGGGTGAGGTCTTCGATCCCGCAGGTGGTGGCAACTCCCAGGGGCGCGGGGAACTGCGCGACAAGCCACCCACGCAGGTGGCAGGCCGAACCGTCAGGGCCATCCGCACAGGGTGGTTGTTCGCGCGCGCAGTTGATCAAGCAGAGGCCCGCGCCCTGAGTAGTGCAACTGTCTGCTCAGCCCACGGCTGTAAGCGCCAGCGTCGCGGCGGCGACCGTGCCGATCGCCAGCGCTGTGCCGGTGAGCATGAAGGTCCGCAGGGGGATCCGGACGCCGAAGGCGCGGCAGCGTTCGAACCAGAGGAGGATCGCCAGGGAGGCCCACGGGGTGATCACGGGGCCGACGTTGGTGCCGATCAGCAGGCCCAGCAGCTGGAGGTGGTTGGCCGTGGGCACCACCGACTCTCCCGCCAGGTAGACCGGCAGGTTGTTCAGCACGTTCGACAGCCCGCCGCCGACGGCCGAGGCGCGCAGGACCCCGCCGGTGCCGCCGTCGGAACCGATCGCCGCGGCGAGCACCTGGTGCAGGCCGTGCGCGTCGAGCGTCTCGACGACCAGGAACATGCCCGGCACCATGATCAGCAGCCGCCAGGGGATCAGCGAGAGCCGCAGCTCCTGCCGCCGGCGCACCGCGAAAGCCGCCACGACCAGCAGCGCGGCAGCGGTGGAAGCCATCCACAGCGACACCGCGCCGGTCAGCACGGTGACGAGGAATCCCGCCGTGGCCACGGCGCAGATCCGGAACAGGAGAGGGTCTCCTGGCCGGTGGTCCGGCGGCGGGGTGTAGCTCCCGGCGTCCGCGCCTCGTCGGCGGCGGCGCCAGAAGAACCACCACAGCAGCGCCATGGTCACCGCGACCGAGGCCAGTTCGGGCAGCCACATCACCCAGACCAGGCCCAGCGGGGAGAGCGCGACCCGGTTGGCGGCCAGCAGGTTGGTCAGGTTGGACGCGGGCAGCAGCAGGCTGGCGGTGTTGGCCAGCCAGACCGTGGTCATCGCCAGCGGCACCGGCGGGATCCGGACCCGGGTGGCCAGGGCCAGCATGACCGGCGTCAGCAGCACGGCGGTGGTGTCGAGGTTGAGCGCCACCGTGGTCGCCGAGGCGAACAGCACGCAGAGCACGAAGAGCCGTACGTAGCTGCCCCCGCCCCACCGCGCGACGCGGGTGGCGAGGACGTCGAAGACCTCGGCCTTGGAGGTCAGTTCGGCCAGCAGGATGACCGAGGCGAGGAAGCCGAGCAGTGGTGCGATGCGCTGCATCGCGTCCCAGGCGGACGCGTGCGGCAGCAGGCCGGTGACGACGGCCACCAGGCCGCCCGCGAGCAGGCCGAGCGCCAGCCAGTCCAGCGGATGCAGCCGGCCCCGAGGGGTCGGGACGGAACGGCCGGAGGACGGGTCGGGCTTCCGGTCCTCGACATCACCCGGGCCTGGCGTCCCCACGCCCCGAGAATCCGTCACTTCCGCATCCACGTCAACAGAGATTACGTCACCAATCGCTCACGATCCGCCACCGCGGACGGCGGCCGGATCTACCATTCTCCCATGGCGAACAGTGATTCGGCCCCGTTCGACTTCTTCATCAGCTACTCGCCCGCCGACGAACGGTGGGCGGCCTGGATCGCCTGGACCTTGGAGGAGGCCGGTCACCGCACGCTGCTCCAGGCCTGGGACTTCGTCCCCGGCACCGACTTCATCGACTTCATGGACCGCGGGGTCACCGAGTCGACGGCCGTGATCGCCGTGCTGTCGGACCACTACAAGAACTCGACGTACGGGCGGATGGAGTGGCAGGCCGCGCTGCGCTCCTCACCGCAGCCGCCCAACCCGCGACTACTCACCGTGCGTGTGGCCGACACCACAGTCGAAGGACTGCTCGCCACCATCACCTACATCGACCTGGTCGGCGTGCAGGACGCCGCCGCGGCCAAGGACCTGCTGCTCACCCGGATCGAGAGCACCGTGACCGGCCGGTCCCGGCCCGAGGAGCGACCGCAGTTCCCCGGCGACCCGGCCGGGCCCGGTCTGCCGGGCCTGCCCGACGTCTCCGGCGTCTCCGGTCTCTCCGGCCCGCGCACGGCGTCCATACCGTCGCAGCGCGGACCCTCGCAGCGCAGCCCCTTCGGCGGGCTGGGCTGGGGAGGCCGCCGGCGTCCCACCGTCGCGCCGCGCTATCCGGCCGCGCCGCACACCGCACGTGAGGGCGAGACGCTGACCGTGCTGCATCTGGCCGGTCCCGCCTTCGGGCGGGGTCAGGAGCCGGACACGCTGCGGGCCGCGATCTGGAGCGACCTGGTCGAGCTGACCGACAGCGGCGCGCCCGCACCGGACCTGGTCGTCGTCACCGGAGACCTCACCGCCTCCGGAAGCCCGCGCGAGTGCGAGCAGGCGCTGGACTTCCTCACCAAGCTGCGCTCCCGGCTCGCCCTGGAACCGCAGCGGCTGGCCGTCGTCCCGGGCGGCCACGACGTGAGCCAGGCCGCGTGCCGGGCGTACTTCCACAGCTGCGAGGCGGACGAGATCCATCCGCGTGCGCCGTACTGGCCCAAGTGGCGCCACTACACCCGGCTCTTCCAGGAGCTCTACCAGGGCCTCGACCTGGTCTTCGACGCCGACCAGCCGTGGTCGCTCTTCCCCGTGCCCGACCTGCACACGGTCGTGGCGGGCTTCAACTCCTCGATGGCGTACAGCCATCGGACCGAGGAGCAGTTCGGCAGTCTCGGCAACGAGCAGATCACCTGGTTCGCCCAGGCACTGCGCCCCTACCAGGACGCGGGCTGGCTGCGGATCGGCGCGGTCCGGCATCCGCTGGACCAGGCGCCGCGTCCGCGTCGTGAGGCGCTGCGGGACAGCGACCTGTTCCTGCGCCTGGCCGCGCCGCGGCTCAACCTGCTGCTGCACGGCCCCGACACCGCCCCGGACGCCGGGACGCCGCACCGGATCGCGGTCACCGGTGGCGAGTTGCTGGTGCTCGGCGCGAAGAACCCCGCCGAGCGCCGGCTGATCCAGCTCAGCGCCGACGGCCTGCGCTGCCGCCAGGCCGGATCGGACACCGTCGACCTGTCGGCCCGCTGGAGCCGCGCGGAGACGGCCTTCCCGCCCGCCGGGCACGGCACCGACAGCGCGGCGGGCACGGACGACGGCGACAGCGCCGACGGCGCCGAGGCTGCGGACGACACGCCCGCGACGGAGGCCGGGCCGACCGCGTCGTCCGGGCCGTTCGGCGGCCAGGGTTTCGGCGGCCAGGGTGCGGCGCGGGAGCCGCGGACCGTGGCCGCGCCGGTGGACGAACTGCTGGACCGGATCGCCGAGGTCTGCCGCACCCGCCACGACTCGGTGACGCTGCGTCGGCTGCGCGGCACACCGCCGCAACTGCTGGCCACCTGGCAGGAGTCCGGCTTCGTCCGCCAGGAGCGCATCGCCGCCGTCGTCGGCACCCCGGGTCCGGACCTGGTCGAGGCCTTCGCTGACCAGGTCCGCGCCTCGGGCACGGAGCCGGACGCCGAGCTGGTCCATCTCGGCCCGCCCCCCGCGCCCGAACTGCGGGACCGGGCCCGGCGGTTGGGTGTCCGGATCCGCAGTTTCACCGAGTTCCAGGGGCTGTTGGACCTGCGCGAGTACACCCGTGCGCAGACCGAGCGGCTGCTGCGCGACCTCCGGTACCCGCCCCACCTCTACCTGCCGCAGCGCTACCGGGAGACCGCGCCCGCCGGAGGCGTGGAGTACCCGGACCTGATCGGCGACCTGATCCGGCTGCTCGACACCGACCACGGCCGGTTCCTGCTGCTGCTGGGCGACTTCGGGCACGGAAAGACCTTTGCTCTGCACGAGCTGGCCCGGCGGCTGCCGGAGGAGCTCCCGCACATCACCCCGCTGCTGATCGACCTCGGCACCCTCGACAAGGCCTACACCCTGGACGGGCTGGTCGCCGCCCATCTGGCCGCCCACGGCGTCGACACCATCGAGCTGCGCGCCTTCCGCTACATGCTGCGGCAGGGCCGGATCATCCTGCTCTTCGACGGCTTCGACGAGTTGGTCAACCAGATCAGCTACGACCGCGCCGCGGACCACCTGCAGATCCTGCTCGACGCGGCCACCGACAACGCCAAGATCGTCGTCAGCAGCCGCACCCAGCACTTCAAGTCCCAGGCTCAGGTGCTGACCGCGCTCGGCGAGCGGGTCGGACTGCTGCCGCAGCGACGCGTGATGCAGTTGGAGTCCTTCAACGAGCAGCAGATCCGCCGCTATCTGGAGAACCGCTACGGCGACGCCCAGGCGGCCGACGACCGGATGCGGCTGCTGCACGGCATCCCGGACCTGCTGGCCCTGTGCGGCAACCCGCGCCTGCTCAGCTTCGTCTCCCAGCTGGACGAGGAGCGGCTGCGCGCCGTGGCCGGGGCGGGCCGGGCGCTGAGCGCCGCCGGCCTCTACCAGGAGGTCTTCGACGCCTGGCTGCAGTACGAGCGCGAGCGCGTCAGCGTCCCGGGCGCGCCACCAGGACTGACGATCGATCAGCTCTGGCACGCCGCTTCGGCGCTGGCGGTGCGACTGTGGGAGACCGGCCGGACCTCGCTGCGGATGGACGAACTCACCGACATCGCCGAGATACTGAGCACACTCACCGAGCACCGCCTCTCGGTCCCGCACGCGGCGCATGCGATGGGCTCCGGCACCCTGCTGATCCGCTCGCCCGAGGGAACCTTCCACTTCATCCACCGCTCGGTGGCCGACTGGCTGGTCGCCAGGGAGGCGGCGGCGCGACTGGCGGGCGGCGACCACGAGTTGCTGGAGCACCGGGTGCTCAGCCAGCTGACGGTGGAGTTCCTCTGCGATCTGGCGGATCGTCAGGACTGCCTGACCTGGGCCCAGTCGGTGTTGCGGGACACCGGGACGGACGAGCGGCCCGCTACGGCGACTGCCGCAGCCGACGCTGCCGACCCCGGCGAACGCTCCGCCGTCGCCCGGGCCAACGCCGCCAGGGTGATCAGCCGCCTGCGCATACCCGCCCACACCGATCTGCGCGGCGCGCGGCTCGTCGGCGAGGACCTGTCGCACCGCGACTTCACCGGCGTCGACCTGACCGGGGCCGACCTGTCCGACGCCCGGCTGGACGGCGCCAACTTCAAGGGCGCCCGGCTGCGCGACGCCCGGCTGGTCGGCACCACCATGGACGGCACCCGGCTCACCGACGCCGACCTCACCGGCGCCGACCTGCGCCGCTCCCGCCTCGGCCGCAGCGATCTGAGCGGCGCCCAGCTGACCGGCAGCCGCTGGAACCGCGCGTCGCTGATCGACTGCCGGGCCGACCGCCCGCTGACCGAACTGCCGGAGCTGGCCACGGCCGCGATCAGCCCGGGCATGCCGGTCGAGGTCGGGCTGCGGCCCGCCAAGGTCGGCGTCCCCTACGGCTTCGGCTCGAACGTCGCCCGCCTGCCCGAGCCGCTCACCTACGCGCCCGACGGCGAGTTGCTGGCGATCGGCAACGAGGACGGCAGTGTGCTGGTCTGCGACGCGGGGACCGGTGCCGCGCTGCGCACGCTGTCCGGGCACACCGGCCGGGTCTACTCGGTCAAGTTCCGCCCCACGGTGCTGGCGACGGGCGCCTCCGACGGCACCGTCCGGCTCTGGGACCCGGTCACCGGCGCCTGCCTGCACCGGCTCGACGTGCACCCCGACGGCGTCTGGCCGGTCACCCTGGACCAGTCGGGCACCCTGCTCGCCACCGGCGACCCGACCGGCGCGGTGACGCTGTGGGACGTGGCCACCGGCACCGTCCGGCTCAAGCTGCCCGGCCACGGCAAGCTGACCCTGACCGCCCAGTTCAGCGCGGACGGACGGCTGTTGGCGCTCGGCGACGCCAGCTCCAGGCTGACGGTGTGGGACACCACCGACGGACGACGGCTGGCGAGCCTGGAAGACCACGACGGCACGGTCTACCGGGCCAGGTTCAGCCCAGACGGCCGCCTGCTGGCCACCGGCGACCAGGGCATCGGCGTCTCCCCACGCAGCGGACGCGGACGGAACGGCAACGTCCGGGTCTGGTCCACGGAGGACTGGAGCCTGCTGCACCACTTCACCGGCCACCCCGGCCGCGTCTACACCCTCGACTTCCACCCCTCCGGCACGCTGCTGGCCAGCGGCGACACGGCGGGCAGCGTCCGGGTGTGGGACCTGGTCTCCGGCCGACCGGCGGGGGTGGGGGTCGGCTGCGTCGGCTCCGTCTACCAGGTCAGCTTCTCGCCGGACGGCGGCCTGCTCGCGGCGGGCGACAGCACCGGCCTGGTGCGGACCTGGCAGTCCCCGGAGCCCGTCGGCCCCGGTGTCACCTCCGTCAGCCCGCGCTCCGAGCGAGACCCGGACCTGCCCCCCGACCTGCCGCTCAGCCCGCTCCCGCACCAGCCGCCGCAGCACCGCGGCTCGGTCTGGGTCTGCCGGTTCCGTCCGCCGACCGAGGGCGAACCCGCCGGAGCCGGACCGGTCCTGGTCACGCTCGCCAACGACGGGGCGGTGCGGCTCTGGGACACCGCGACCAGCCGCAGCCGCCGGATCCTCAACGGCCACGGCCGCAAGGTCTTCTCACTCACCTACAGCCCCGACGGCTCCCTGCTCGCCGTCGCGGGCAACGACGGCCGGATCCGGGTGTGGAACACGGCGACCGGTGTGCTCACCTCGACGCTGCGGGGCAACAACGACCAGCTGGTCTCCGCCGTCTTCGGCCCCATCGACGCGCTGCTGGCCACGGCAAGCAACGACGGCGACGTCTACCTGTGGAACGCGGTCACCGGCGAGTTCCAGCGCGAGATCGACGCCGAGACCGACCACACTTGGGCCGAGGCCTTCGACGCGACCGGCGACATCCTGGCCACGGCCAACGACGACGACTCGGTCCAGCTCTGGTACCGGACCACGGGCGCGCGGGTGACGTCGCTCGCCCAGCACCAGGGCCGGGTCCGGTCCATCGCGTTCAGCCCCGACGGCCGCCACGTCGTCACCGGCGCGGACGACCGGCTGGTCCGGGTGTGGGACCTCCAGGGCGAACTCGTCGCCGAACTCGCGGGGCACACCGACCGCGTCTACACCGTGGTCTTCGGGACCTTCGGCAGCGACGACGGCCGCGACGGCGGCGGACCCTCGGGCGAGGTCTCGGCTGGCCACTGGATGGCCAGCGCCTCCTGGGACGGCACCGCCGTCGTCTGGCGCGACGGCGAGCCGGTGCACCGGCTGCGAGGCCACGCCGGGGCGATCTGGACCGCCGCCGCGCACCCGAGTCTCCCGCTGCTGGCCACGGCCGGCGACGACGGGGTGGTCCGCCTCTGGGACGTCCGCACGGGCACACTGCTCCATACCCTCACCGGCCCGGTGGGACGCGTGCTGACGCTCTCCTTCCGCCCCGACGGCGGTCAGTTGGCGGCGGGCGGCGAGGACGGCACGATCCGGCTGTGGTCCGTCGAGCCGGACGCGACGACGGCACCGGTGCCGCAGGCCACGCTGATCGGCGCGGCCGAGGGCTGGGCCATGTTCACCCCGTCGGGACGCTACAAGCATCAGGGGTCCACGGCGGGCGAGTTCTGGCAGGTGATCGGCATGAGCCGGTTCGAGCCCGGCGAGTTGGACCGCCACCTCCCGAGCGCCGCCCAACTCCCGCTGGACCAGCCGCTCTGAGCACGCCGAGGAACGTGGGCACGCAAAAGCCCCGGCCGAGCACGACGGCCGGGGCGGCCCCCGCCCACTGGGCGCGGGCGGGCGTTCCGCATTCCATGCTGCCGAATCCGCCCGGTGGGGCGGTACCTCCGTCCGGTGGCAGGCCCACCGCCGAACGGAGGAACCGGCGACCGACCTGTCCCCGCCTCCTCCGCCGAACGGCGGAGTGATGCGCTTGGACGTGGTGGACTGCTCCGTTCGTTCAGGTGGGTGCGGGTTCGTACGTGTAGCCGACGCCGCGCACGGTCACGAGCAACTCCCGGTGGGCGTCGCCGAGCTTGTGCCGCCAGGCGGGTCATGTGGACGTCTATGGTCCGGCCGCCGCCGACGTCGGGCTGCTGCCACACCGCATGGAGCAACTGCGCCCGCGAGAAGACCTGCTGGGGACGGCCCACCAGGTGGGCCAGCAGGTCGAACTCACGCCGCGTCAACTCCAGCGCCCGGCTCCCGGCCCAGGCCGTCCGGCGGCCCGGGTCGATGACGACGACGCCGCCGGTGGGCCGGGTCGGGTCGGGGCCGAGGTCAGGCGGCCCGGGCCAGGGGCGGGCGGCTTCCGCTGCGGCGTTGCGGCGGCAGGGACTGCTGCACAGGCCACGGTGGTGACGGGCTCGGACCCGCAGGTAGCTCACGGACACACGGACCTCCTTCTCAGGGCTTCAACAGCCCACGCTGGTAGGCCTTGACGAGGTGCTGCGGCACCAGGTGCTCCTGGCCGTCCACGGTGATCGGGACGAGCTGCGGGACGGTCGCCTTCCACTGGGCCCGGCGGTGCCGGGTGTTGCTACGGGACATCTTGCGCTTGGGCACGGCCATCTGGTCGTTCCTTCGTTCATTGGAAGAGTGGTGACAGATCGTCAGGTAGCGGGTCAGGTGACGGGTCGAGGAGGTCCTCGAAGGCGTCGGGCAGCGCCTTCCAGCCGGACTCGCCGGCGCCCAACTCCTCGTCGGTGAGCAGGCAGGAGTCGAGCAGCTCGACAATGCCCTCGGCGTCGAGCCCGGCGGCTGTGAAGACCAGCTGCTGGATCCGGTCCCCGTACGTGGGATGCCACTCCAGCGCGGCTGTCGCGCGGCGCTGCGGCGGATACAGCTCCCATTGGTCGTCGTCGAGAGCCGCCAGCCAGGGGCCGCGCTCCTCCATGGGGACCAGCGCCGCACCTCGGCGTGCAGCCCGGCCACCACCACGACCGGGAGCAGGGCACCGCCGTCCCTGGGCGCTCGCGCCGTCGAGTCCCCCGTCACCAGCTGGACTTCCGCAGGCCCGGCAGCTGGCCCGCGTGGGCCATGGTGCGCAGGTTGATCCGGGACAGGCCGAACGCCCCCTGGTAGCCGCGCGGGCGGCCGTCCACGGCGTCGCGGTTGCGGACGCGCGTGGCGCTCGCGTCGCGGGGCTGCCGCGCCAACTCGCGCTGGGCGGCGGCGCGCTCGTCCTCGCTGCTGCGCGGGGAGGCGATGATCTTCTTCAGCTCCGTCCGGCGCTCGGCGTAGCGGGCGACGATCACGCGGCGCTGCTCGTTCTTGGCGATCTTGCTTGCCTTGGCCATCAGACGCGCACCCCCTGGGAGCGAAGGCGGGCGACGGCCTTCTCGATGCCGATCTTGTCGACGGTCTTGATGCCCTTGGTGCTCAGCGTGAGCCGGACGAACCGGCCCTCGCTCGGCAGCCAGTAGCGCTTGTGCTGGATGTTGGGGTCGAAACGGCGCTTGGTGCGCCGGTGCGAGTGCGAGATCGAGTGACCGAAGCCGGGCTTGCGGCCGGTCAACTGGCAGTGGGCGGACACGGTGGGTCTCCCCGGAGCTGGCGTGGCGGACAGGACCGAGCACCCGGTCGACGGCGGGAATACGCGACGGCGGGCGGGCGTTCTGACGGTACACTAAATGAAAATGACTTCCATTTCACTCCGATGGACAGCCCACCGGAGTGACACCGAGAGATCCGGAGTGAGCCGGACCGGTCCGGAGTGATCCGGACAGGCACCGGCCACCGTCCCCGACTGGAGAACCGCCGACCATGGCACGCAACGAACTCCGCCCGATCATCAAGCTCCGTTCCACCGCCGGAACCGGCTACACCTACGTCACCCGCAAGAACCGCCGCAACGACCCCGACCGCGTGGTCCTGCGCAAGTACGACCCGGTCCTCGGCCGCCACACCGAGTTCCGCGAGGAGCGCTGAGCGCGAGCCGGAACGTCCCGTCACCACCCGGCAACCCGCAACGCGCCACCACCCAGCAGCCCGCTACCGAGAGGCACAGCCCCATGAAGCCCGGAATCCACCCCGCCTACCGCCCCGTCGTCTTCCGCGACCGCGCGGGCGACGTCGCGTTCCTGACCCGCTCCACGATCGCGAGCACCAAGACCGTCGAGTGGGAGGACGGCAACACCTACCCCGTCGTCGACGTCGAGATCTCGTCGGCGAGCCACCCCTTCTACACCGGCAACGCCCGCGTGATGGACACCGCCGGTCGCGTCGAGCGCTTCGAGCGCCGCTACGGGCGCAGGTGAACCTCACCCAACCGTGATGCTTCGGCGCCCACCGAAGCATCACGGCCCTGCCGTCGGGCGCATGGACACCCTGTCACCTGCGCAGTTGCACTGAAGCTGCCGAGGCCGCCCGTCACTTGATCACATCGAGCAGCGTGATCCCCAACCACGGGCCGCCGTACCAGTAGGCCGGACCGAGCGGGCGCAGCGTCGCCTGCGCCAGGTGCGCGTGCCGCAGGTGCTCGGCGTACTTCCTGGCCATCGGCCAGAAGTCCGCGACCAGCAGCCGACCGCCGGGACGGAGCACGCGCACGGCCTCGTCGAGCGCGCGGTACCGGTCTTCGTCCGCCGGGATGTTGTGAATCACCAGCGCGCTCGTCACGACGTCGAAGGAGGCGTCCGCGAAAGGCAGGGCGGTGATGTCGGCGGTGTGCACCTCGACCCGGTCCAGGACCCCGGCCGCGGACGCGTTGGCACGGGTGGCGTCGGGGGTGTTGCCGCTCTGGTCCTTGCCCAGCCACAGGTCCGCGCCGACGGCGCGCCCCTCGGGCAGCCGCCGGGCCGCGGCGATCAGCACCGCGCCACGGCCGCAGCCGAGGTCCAGCAGCTGCTCGTGGCCCTTCAGCCCGATCCGGTCCAGTTCGCTTTCCCAGACGCGCAGTTTGCCGCGCAGCGTGGTGTGCAGGTAGACGCCGGTGCTGGCGAGCAGCACCGCGCCGGTGGCAGCCGTCGCGGCGCGTCCCTTGCGCCACCGCGTGGCGGCCAGGAGGGACGCGGTGCCGAGGGCGGCGATCGCGGCGGGGAAGGCGGGCGCGTCGACGCCGTAGCGTGGCCGGTCGAGGCGCGGCAGTGGCGGGTCGTTCAGCTTTTCGTTCTCGGGCACAGTCTCGTTCTCGGACATGCCCGCAGTGTCACCGGCCCGGCGGTCGGCCGTCTTGGAGAAATGTTCCTCCCACCTGCCAGCCGGGCATCGTTGATGATCCGTCAGCAACCGCGCAGGTAGCCGGGAGCAGCCCAGGCGATGTCGTCGACCGCGAGCCAGGGGGCGACCGCGACCGCCCTGGGCGTCGCCCCGGCGAAGGCCATGACGTCGCGGTGGAGGTGCGACTGGTCGACGTAACCGATCTCCGCCGCGACCCGTGCCGCGGCGTGCCCGGCGGCCAGGTGGTGCGCGGCGTGGTCGAAACGCACCAACTGCGCGGCCCGCTTGGGATTGACGCCGAGCTGCGACCGGAACCGGGACCAGAGACGCTTGCGACTCCAGCCGACCTCGTCCGCCAGCCGGTCGACGCGTACCGCTCCTTGGTGCCTCACGATCTGCCGCCAGCAGTGGGCGACTTCCGGATCGACGATGCGGCCCTCCCCGCACCGCTGTGCGAGCGCGGCCTCCGCGATCCCGAACCGCTCCTCCCAGGTGCCTGCGGCGCACAGTCGCTCCCGCAGGCGTGCGGCCTCCCGCCCCCAGAGGTCGTCGAGGGACACCACGCTCCCGCCCGACTCCGCCGAGGCGCCACCCAGCACCGCGTGGGCCAGCAGGGGCGACAGCCGCAGTTGGAGGCAGGCGACATCGCGCCCGAGGCCCCGCACGCCGTCGGCGGCCATGCCGATGACGGCGCTGTCGTGCTGCTCGCGCCCCCCGGAGTCGACGACGGCGAGCGTCCCGGCACCGACGTCGAAGGCCAGCGTGACGGCCGGGTAAGGGACCACGGCCAGGTCGACGCGATCCGCGGTCCGCGCCCGGAACCCGGCCATGCCGACCCCGCGCAACCGGCCTGGCCGCGACGGCGTTGCGATGTCCCACACGTCCACGGCGTCCTGCGCCGACTCGACGGCTCGCATACCGAACAGGCTACGCGCCACGGGACTGCCGGACGCGTGTACCCACGAGCGGACATTCGTCCAAGACCCGGACCCGGAACCCGACGACACTGAGCTCAGGACCGTGCCCAGGACTGTGTTCAAGACCGGGCACGCACCGCTCCGTTCGGGAGAGGACCAGCACTCATGACCCACCCGTCGATCGACCCGTTCACACCCGCCGTAGAACTCGCCGAGGCCATCCGCCGCAAGGAGGTGAGCCCGGTCGAGGTGGCCGACTGCTACCTCGACCGGATCGACGCGCTCGACCCCGGGCTGAACGCCTTCTGCCACCGCGCCGACGACGACGTCCGCAAGGCGGCTGCAGCGGCGGCTGACACCGTGGCGCGGGCGGACTCCGCCGAAGACCTCCCGCCGTTCTTCGGCGTGCCGCTGCCGATCAAGGACCTTCTCGACGTGGCGGGTTGGCCCACCAGCTACGGATCGGCCGGGGCGCACCGGCGCCCGGCCACGGCGTCCGACCTGGTGGTGCGGCGGTTCGTGGACGCCGGCTTCGTCCTGCTCGGCAAGACCACCACCTCCGAGTTCGGCGCCGTGCCCTTCACCGAGAGCGAGGCCCTGGGCGTCACGCGCAACCCCTGGGTCCCGGACCGGTCGCCGGGCGGCTCGTCGAGCGGAGCGGGCGTGGCCGTCGCCGCCGGGATGGCGCCCCTCGCCCACGCCGAGGACGGCGGCGGGTCGATCCGCATCCCCGCGTCCTGCACCGGCCTGGTCGGGCTGAAGGCCACCCGCGGGCTGGTGCCCCGGACCACCGTGGTCGGCGAGGGCCTGGCGGTCAGCGGCGTGGTCACCCGCACGGTGAAGGACAGCGCCGCCCTCCTCGACGTGCTGGCCTGCCACGACCCGGGCGCCTGGTGGTCACGACCGGAACGGCGGACGCCGTACACCGCCACGGTGCGGCAGGGGCCGCCGACCGGGCTGCGGATCGGTGCGCTCACCGACTCCCCGGTCGAGGGAGTCCCCGTGGATCCGGCGTGCGCGGCGGCCGTCCACGCGACGCTCCGCGCCCTCGAATCCCTCGGTCACCACGTCGTCGACGCCCGACTCCCGCTGCCGCCGACCGAGGAGTTGCTCGGGGCGTTCACGACCCTCTGGAACTGCGGCGCCGCGGGCGTCCCGCTCGCCGATCCGGACCGCATCGAGCCGCACAACCGCGCGCTGCGGGAGGCGGCCCGGTCGATCGACTCGTGGACCTACGCGGAAGCGGTGTTGACGACCCAACAGCTGTCCCGGCGCATCGTCGAGGGGTTCCTGGCCGGGTTCGATCTCCTGGTCACGCCGACCATGGCCTGCCTGCCGCCGCGCATCGGCGCCTGGCGGGCCGGTACCGACGACGACCCGCTCCGGGCGCTGCACAACAGCTACCCGATGGGGGTGTTCACCTCGGTGTTCAACGTGACCGGACAGCCGGCCATCTCGCTGCCGCTCCACCACGACGACGCCACGGGGCTCCCCGTCGGCGTCCAACTCGTGGGCGCACCCTGGCGCGAGGACCTGCTGCTCCAGGTGTCCGGGACGCTGGAGGCCGCGCTCCCCTGGGCCGGTCGCCGTCCGGCTCTGGCCGTCACCGGCTGACCACCGGGGCGGAGCGGGTCAGAGCGGGTCAGAGCGGGGCAAGCCCGGCGGATCAGGTCAGGGAGCGCAGCGCCGCCGCGGCCTCGTCGACACAGGCGGCGAAGGTCGGCGGCTCGTCGGCCGCGACCCAGTGGGCGAAGGCGACGTGGAAGACCGTCACCGCGCTGTGGGCGGCGAGGCTCGCGACCGGCTCGGCCACACCGCGTTCGTGCAGGGCGTCGGTGGCCGTCTCGGTCAGGGTCGCGAGCTTGAGCAGTTCGCGCTCCTGGAGCCCGGGGTTGGCCGCGATGATCCCGCTGCGGCGGACGGCGTGCTCGCGCCGGTCCTCCAGCAGGCCGCCGCCCGCGACCATGCCAGCGAGCGCCGCCTCCAGCGGAGTGAACCTCTCCGGCGCGTCGAGGATCGCGTCGCGCGCGGTCTGCACCATGATCGGCGATCCGTCGAACAGGACCTCGCGTTTGTCCGCGAAGTGCCGGAAGAACGTGCGCTCGGTGACCCCGGCGCGCTCGGCGATGTCACCGGCGGTGGTCTGCTCGAAACCACGCTCGGCGAAGAGTTCCATCGCGGCGCCGATCATCCGTCCCCGCGCGTCCGGTTGCCATCTCCCCATGCGGGAAGTCTAGCGGCCCGGCGAATCGCATGACAGTCGCTGACATCGGTGCTACCGTTGACGACAGTCACTGACATCGCAGTGGCATTCCAGTGGAAGGAAGTCCGCCATGCGCGTCTTCGTCACCGGTGCCTCCGGCTGGATCGGCTCCGCCGTCACCGACGAACTCCTCTCCCAGGGCCACAAGGTCGTCGGCCTGGCCCGCTCGGACGAGGCCGCGGCCGCCCTCGACGCCAAGGGCGCCGTCGCCCACCGCGGCAGCCTCGACGACCTCGACAGCCTCGCCGCCGCGGCCGAGGCGGCCGACGGGGTCATCCACCTGGCCTTCAAGCACGACTTCTCCGACTACGTCGGGGCGGGCCGCAGCGAGCACGCCGCCGTCCTGCGGATGCTCGACGTCCTGGAGGGCAGCGACCGGCCGTTCCTGGTGGCCTCCGGCCTCGCCACCGGCGTCACCGGGCGTGCCGTGACGGAGGAGGACGCATCGCCGTTCCACGGCGCCGACTCCATGCGCGGCGGCAGCGAGAACCTCGCGCTCTCCTACGCCGAGCGCGGCGTCCGCCCGGTGGCGCTGCGCTTCGCGCCGACCGTCCACGGCATGCGCGACCACGGCTTCACCGCGCAGCTGACGAAGATCGCCAGGGAGCGCGGGGCCGCCGGCTACATAGGCGACGGCTCGACGCACTGGGCGGCGGTCCACCGCTCGGACGCGGCCCGCATGGTCCGGCTCGGGCTGGAGAAGGCCCCGGCCGGGGCGCGACTGCACGCCGTGGCGGAGAGCGGCCTGCCCTCCCGCGAGATCGCCGCCGCGATCGGCGACCAGCTCGGCGTGCCCACGGTCTCGGTCGCCCCGGAGGAGGCAGACGCCCACTTCGGCTGGATCGGGCGGTTCTTCGGGATGGACATCGTCGCATCCAGCGCCCACACCCGGGAGTTGCTCGACTGGACGCCCACCGGCCCGACGCTCTTCGAGGACATCGCTGCCGGGGCCTACGCCCTGACTCAGTGAGCCGCCACGGCTCTTGACGGTCAGTGAGGTGGTCGATACGGTTCCCGCGATTCAGTTAGGAACCTTTACTACTTAACTGACCGTCCTCAGGAGCCCCCATGGGAATTCGACCGGGACGCGGTCCCCTGACCGCTTCAACCGCCGGCGCCGGCCTCCTCCTGGCACTGGTCGCGCCCACCACGGCCGCCCACGCCAGCACCGCCGCGCAACTGCGCATCGACCAGGTCGGCTATCTGCCGACGGACACGAAGATCGCGTACCTGATGACGGGCGCCACGGTCTCCGGCGAGCACTGGAAGGTGGTCGATGCCGCGGGCTCGACGGTGGCCGGCGGCACGGTGACCACCACCAGCCGCGGTTCGTGGAACTCGGCCTACCGGGACGTCTATCCGATCGACTTCTCCAAGGTGACCGCGGACGGCAGCTACCGCGTGGTCGTCAGCGGCGCGGTGGGCGCCTCGTCCGACACCTTCCGGGTGGAGAGCGCCGCCGCGCTCTACGGCTCCCTGGTGACCGACGGGGTGACGTTCTATCAGAACCACCGCGACGGCAAGGACGTGATCTCCGGCGCCCTCAACCGGAAGCCGTCGCACCTGAACGACGCGAGTGCGACGGTCTACCGGACCCCGGCCTTCATCCCCAACAGCGACGGCGGCACCGGGGACCAGATCAGCGGCAACCTGGTGCCGATCGCGGGCGCACCCAGGATCGACGTCGAGGGCGGCTGGTTCGACGCGGGCGACTACCTCAAGTTCACCTTCACCGCCGCCTACGCCGACGACCTGCTCTACTCCTCCGCCCTCGCGCTCGGCCACACCGCTCCCGCCTCGCTCACCGCCGAGGCCGCGTACGGCTCGTCGTGGCTGAATCGCATGTGGAACCCGTCGACGAAGACGCTCTACCTCCAGGTCGGCATCGGCGCGGGCAACGAGACGACGTACTACGGCGACCACGACCTGTGGCGACTGCCGCAGGCGGACGACTCGGACACGGCCAAGACGGACTACTACGCCGCCGCGCACCGCCCGGTCTTCGAGGCCGCCGCTCCGGGCGGGAGGATCGACCCGGACGTGGTCGGCCGCGTCGCCGCCGCGTTCGCCCTGGCCGCCCGGTCCGACGCCGCTGCCGGGAACACCTCGGGCGCCAGGACCGAACTGGCCGACGCCACCTCGCTCTACGCGATGGCGAACACCAGCCCCTCGGGCACTCTGGAGTCCGCGCTGCCCTCGGCCTACTACCCCGAGACGATCTGGCACGACGCCATGGAGCTGGGCGCAACGGAGATCGCCCGTGCCCAGCAGGCCCTCGGCGACCCGGGCTCCACCTCGCTGCCCTATCTGAAGCAGGCGGCGACCTGGGCATCCGACTACATCGCCCACGACTCGGGCAAGGACACACTCAACCTCTACGACGTCAGCGCCCTCGCCCATGCCGACCTCGCCGCGGCGATCACCAGCACCGGGAGTCCGTCCGGACTGGCCGTCACCAAGGCGGCGCTGATCGCCAATCTGAAGTCCCAGGTCGCCTCGGCGGCCAAGACCTCCGCGGCCGACATCTTCCGCGAGGGCGGCGACTACACCAACTTCGACGTCGACTCGCACACCTTCGGCTTCATCTCCAGCGAGGCGCTCTACCAGCACGCCAGCGGGGACACCGAGTTCGCCGCCTTCGCGGGCGAGCAGCGCGACTGGCTGCTCGGCGGCAACGCCTGGGGCACCAGCTTCATGGTCGGCGAGGGCACGACCTTCCCCGACTGCATGGGCTCACAGATACCCAACCTGTCCGGCTCCGCCGACGGCCGCAACCCGATCGACAGCGGCGCCGTCGTCAACGGCCCCAACGGGACGGACAACTTCAGCGGCGGCCTCGGATCGCTCCAATCCGGCATGAAGTCCTGTGAGCGGGACGGCTTCACCGCCTTCACCGGCCATGGCGGCGAGTACGTCGACGACGTCCGCTCCTGGCAGTCCAGCGAGCCCGCGCTCGACATGACCGGCAGCGCGATCCTCGCCGGAGCGCTGCAGGAGTCGCTCGGCTGACCACGGGACGACCCCACCGGCCGACGATGGCAGCGGCGGGCCGCCAGCAGCGTTGATCTGACCGTCCGACAGCAGACCGCGAACCGCGAACCCCGAACTCCCCTGCCCTGCATCCCCGTAGTACTTCCGGACTACGCCGCAGGAGCGCTCCGCAGCGTGACGCCGACCAGGGGCCCCGATTCCTAGCTTCGAGAGCGACGCACCAACGCGTCCGCAGCAAGAACCGAAGCAGGAACAAGGGGGACCGGTCATGGCACAGCATTTCCTCGGCCCACGAGCGCGCCGGACGCTGGCCGGCGCGCTCCTCGCGGCGGCGGTCGTGGTACCGCTGTCGGGCGCAGCGCAGGCGTCGGACGTCCCCGCGCCCGCGCCCGGCGTCCAACCGCCGCTCGCCAACGGCGGCGTGGCCGCCCTCGGCGCCCGCTACGCCGCGTCCCGCACCGACATCCAGGCCGCCGAGCGCTTCGCCGACGCCGCGGGCGATCCCACCCGCGCGGCCGAACTCCGCGTCCTCGCCGGGCCGTCGCGCCACTTCCTCTCCTTCGACGGACGCGACGGCGGTCGCACCGTCGAGGTGCTCGGCGACCTCCCCCACGCCCGGCGCATCGCCGTGCTGGTGCCGGGCTCCGACACCAACCTCGACACCTACGAGCGCTTCCACGCCGACGCCGCCGCACTGGAACAGGCCGCGGGCGGCGACGCGACGCACACCGCCGTGGTCGCCTGGCTCGGCTACCAGACGCCCGAGACCGTCTCGCCGGCGGTCCTCACCGTGGGCCGCGCGAACCAGGCCGCCCCGCAACTGGTGTCCTTCGTACGGCAGTTGCAACGGCTCGAACCGGACGCCCGGACCACGCTCGCGTGCCACTCCTACGGCTCCGTCGTCTGTGCCCGCGCGGCGAGCGGGCTCCACGTCGCGGACCTGGTCCTTTACGGCAGCCCCGGCGTCGGCAGCGACGCCTCGACCGTGGCCGGTCTGCACACCACCGCCACGGTCTGGGCCGGGCGCAGCAGCGGTGACTGGATCGCCGACGTGCCGCACGTCCGCGTCCCGCTCGGCTTCACCACGCTCGGTCTCGGCACCGACCCGGTCGCGCCCGGCTTCGGCGCACGGATCTTCGCCGCCGGGAGCGGCACGCACAGCCAGTACCTCAGCCCCGGCTCGCCCGCTCTGCGCAGCATCGCCGCCATCGTCTCCGGCACGGCTGACGGCACGGCGAACGGCACGGCGGACGGCTCGGCGAAGGGCAAGGGGGGTGCGTTGTGACCAGTCCGCTCTCCCCCTACCGCGCCACCTACCGCTCCGTCGCCGCGCGGATCGACGCTGCCACGCCGCCGCAGCGCGACCGGGCCATCGACGCGCTGCGCGCCTTCGCCATCCTCGGGGTGGTGCTCGGCCACTGGCTGGTCACCGCGCTCGTCCTCGACTCCGGCACGCTCAAGGACAGCAGCCCGCTCCAGCACCTGCCGCAACTCGACTGGGTCTCCTGGCTGTTCCAGACCCTCGCGGTCTTCTTCCTGGTCGGCGGCCATGTCGCGGCGCGCAGCTACGCCGCCGCGCAGGCCCGCGGCACCGGGTACGGGAGCTGGCTGGCCGCGCGGTTCGCCCGGCTGACCAGGCCGGTCGCGGCCGTGCTGGTGGTCTGGGCCGTGGTCGCGGGAGCGCTGCTGGTCAGCGGCGTCAACACCGGGACCGTGGTGATGCTGGTGAAGCTGGTCCTCTCCCCGCTCTGGTTCCTGCTCGTCTTCGCCGCGCTGACGGCGGCCACCCCGCTGGTCCGCAGGCTGCACCCGCTCTGGCCGCTGGCCGTCGTCCTCTATGTCGACCTCGCACGGTTCGGCTTCCACCAGCCGGGCTGGCTGGGCTGGTTCAACCTGCCCGCCGGATGGCTGGTCCCGTACTGCCTGGGCGCGGCCTGGGCCAGGGAGGGGATGTCGAGCCGCCGCACCGGCTGGGTGCTGCTGCTCGGCGGCGCGGCGGCCACGGTCCTGCTGGTGCGTTACGCCGGCTACCCCGCCTCGATGGTGGGCGTGCCCGGCGGGCGGATCTCCAACCTCAACCCGCCGACGCTGGCCTCGGTCACCTTCGGCCTGGCCCAGTGCGGCGCGGCTCTGCTGCTGCTCGGCCCGCTGCGCCGGTGGCTCGCGCGGCCGGGCGCGTGGGCGCTGGTGGCGCTGGTCAACCTGTCCGCGATGACGATCTTCCTGTGGCACCAGACGGCGATGATCGCGACCACCGCGCTCGGCCTGCTCGTCGCCGGCGGCCCGGTCGTCGGTCTGCACACCGCGCCCGACACCGGCGCCTGGGTGCTGGCCCGGTTGCTCTGGCTGCCCGCCTTCGCGACCGTGCTGGCCGGATGCTGGGCCGCCTTCCGGCACTACGAGCAGCCGCGCAGGCCGCGCAGCGCCCGCAGGCGCAGCCACATCGTCCGGTCCTCGCGACACGCGAACTCCGACGCCCGTTCGACCGATGGCCATAAGGTGGCGACGTGAACGGGCACCAGGAGGGTGGCGTGAACGGGCCGAACGGGCCGAACGGGACGGCGTGGGCGGAACGCGCGGAACAACTCAGGGGGCTGGCCCGGCTGCTCGGCCGGAATGTCCGGCAGGACCTGGTGCGGCCCGTCCTCAACCGCTCCGCACCGACCGCGGACATGCGGGAACCGCCGTGGCGGGTCCGGAAGTCGGTCGTCACCCTGCTCGTCCTGCTCGGCGCCGCCGCGCTGATCCTCAACGGCAACCAGTACGCCTTCGCCTTCCACCTCGGGCTGCCGGTCGGCATCGTGCTGGCCGCCGGTCAGTCCTTCGCCCTGGTCTGGGCGTTGTGGGAGCCGGTCCCGGCCTGGTGGCTGTCGACGGCCACCATGCTCGCCGGGGCGTTGACCGCAACGGCCCTCCACGGCGATGTGACCGCCGGCCTCGTGAGCCTCGGGGAGCCCGGCTGGACTGCCGTCACCATCCTGCTCCAGTCCGGCGTCCTGCTGCTCCTGGCCCTGCGGTTGCGCCCGCGCGTCGCGATGGAGGCGCTCGGCCTCTCGCTCTTCGCCGGGCTGCTGGCCGGGCTCTACCGCTCGCCCGACGAGAGCTCGTCGATCGGGGCAGCCGTGCTGACCTTCTCCGTCGCCGTGCTGGTCGGCTCCTCCCTGCGCGGGTTGCGGGCCGCCCGCACCGAGCTGGTGGCCCAGGAGGAGCTGACCGCCGAGGAGCGCGCGCGGCGCACCGTGCTGGAGGAGCGCAGCCGGATCGCCCGGGAGCTGCACGATGTGGTCGCCCACCACATGTCGGTGATCTCCATCCAGGCGCAGGTCGCCCCGCACCTGGTCGAGGACCCGCCGCAGGAGCTGCGCGAGACGCTCGACGGCATCCGGCAGAACGCCGTCGAGGCACTGACCGAACTACGCCGCGTCCTGGGCGTGCTGCGCGCCGAGGACCCGCTCGCCGACGGCGTGGACGAGGCCCCGCAGCCCACCCTGGCCCGGCTGCCCGACCTGCTGGAGAACGTGCGCGGCGCCGGACTGACCGTCGACGTCACGGTGACCGGCGAAGAGCGTCCGCTCGCACCGGGCGTCGAACTCTCCGCGTACCGGATCATCCAGGAGGCGGTGAGCAACGCGATGCGGCATGCGCCGGACGCGGCCGTCGCGATCACCCTCGACTACCGACCCGCCGCGCTCGGCGTCACCGTCGCCAACGAGCCGCCGCGGAGCCCCGCGCCGCCCTCGCCCGGCGCGAGGCACGGGCTGCTCGGGATGCGCGAACGCGCGGCGATGCTCGGCGGCGAGCTCACGGCCGGACCCACCCCGCAGGGCGGCTACCAGGTCACGGCCCTGCTTCCCCTGGCTGCACCGGCCGCACCGGCCGCCACAGCGTTGCGTCCACTCTCGGAGGACCGCTCATGACGATCCGCGTGATGATCGCCGACGACCAGATGATGGTCCGCCAGGGATTCACCGTGCTGCTCAACCTGGAGCCGGACATCGAGGTCGTCGGCCAGGCCGTGGACGGCAACGAGGCCATCGCCAAGGTCGCCGAGCTCAGACCGGACGTGGTGCTGATGGACATCCGGATGCCCGGCCTCGGCGGGATCGAGGCCACCCGGCGCATCGTCGGACCCGCGACGGACAACACCGTCAAGGTGCTGATCCTGACCACCTTCGACCTGGACGAGTACGTCTACGAGGCGCTGCGCGCGGGCGCGTCCGGCTTCCTGCTCAAGGAGGCCTCGGCGAGCGAACTCGCCCAGGCGGTCCGGGTCGTGGCCGCAGGCGACGCGCTGCTGGCGCCGAACATCACCAAGCGGCTGATCTCCGAGTTCACCCGGATGCCCGGCACTCCGCGTCAGCCGACACGCGAGCGGATCGGCGAGCTGACGGAGCGTGAGACCGAGGTGCTGTCGCTGATCGCGCAGGGCCTCTCCAACGCGGAGATCGCCGCCAACCTGGTCGTCGCCGAGCAGACGGTGAAGACCCATGTCAGCCGGATCCTGGTCAAGCTCGGTCTGCGCGACCGCACCCAGGCCGCCGTCTTCGCCTACGAGTCCGGCCTGGTCCGCCCCGGGCACTGAACGCCCGGCGGTCAGTAGACCGTCGGCTCCGCCAGACGCGCTAACCGTGGGCGCGGCGGGGCCGCTCGGGCGAACGCGTGGCTGATGATGGCCGGGTGCGACTTGATCATGTGTCCTACGCAGTGGCCCGCGACAGCTTCGTCTCGACCGTCCAGCGACTCGGCTCGGCGCTCGGCGCGGGCTTCGTCGACGGGGGTGTGCATCCGCGCTTCGGCACCCGGAACTTCGTGCTCCCCCTCGCCTCCGGCACCTACGTCGAGGTGGTGACCACGCTCGACCACCCGGCCGCCGACCGCGCGCCGTTCGGACGCGCGGTGGCCCGGCGCGCGGAGGAGGGCGGCGGCTGGCTCGGCTGGGTGGTCTCGGTCGACGACATCGCTCCGGTCGAGGCCCGCCTGGGCCGCCAGGCGGCCGAGGGCCACCGGGTCCGACCGGACGGCTTCGACCTGCGCTGGAAGCAGATCGGCCTGCTGGAGCTGCTGGATGACCCGCAACTCCCCTACTTCCTGCAGTGGTTGGTGGACCCGGCGGAGCGTCCCTCGGCCGACCCGCGGACCGCGTCGACCATCAAGGGCCTCTCCATCGCCGGGGACGCGGCCGCGATCGCGGAGTTCCTCGGCGAGCCCGCCGACCATCCGCTCGACCAGGTCGACGTCACCTGGGTCGAGGACGAGGATCCGGGCCTGGTCGCCGTCGAGTTCGACACCGCGCACGGACCGGTCACCATCTGAGGTCAGCGCGTGTCCGTCACCTGGTCGGGTTCATCTTCGGCGTGCTTCCGGCGTGCCGGCGGCCGTTCCATGACTGATAGGTCATACATAGTGGGGTGATGGAGACGAGGGAGCAGATCTACCGGCATCTGCGTGAGCTTCGCGATCACCTTGCCGCCGAGACGGGCCGCTTCGGCGAGATCAGCGACGGCGAGGTCGTCATGATGATGAGCCCGGTGCCGCAGCACGGCCTGGCGGCCAAGCGCATCGTCCGCCAGCTCGACGCCCAGCTGCCGGTGCCGCTGGCGGCGTTCAGGAACACCGATACCGACGACGAGCATCTGGGCAAGCTGCGGATCCCGGACATCGTGGTGGTGGCAGAGGAAGTCATGAACACGGCCAACCCTCTGGATCCGCGCGAGATCGCCCTCGCGGTGGAGATCGTCTCGCGGTCGAACCCCGACAACGACTACGTGAGGAAGGTCGCCGACTACGCGGCGATGGAAATCCCCGACTACCTCATCGTCGACCCCCGCAACGGCACGGCCCGTCACCTGTGGCACATCGTCGTCAAGGACGGCCGCCCGGTGTACGACAACCAGGTCTCCTACAGCTTCGGTGACGTCATTCCGATCGGTGACCTGCGGATCGACACCTCCGTCCTTCCCCTGTACGACGACGCGGACCGGCCGTGACCCCCGGGGCCCTGATCCGCAGACGGCGTGAGGAACTCAGCTGGTCCCAGGCACAGTTGGCCGAGGCCGCAGGGACCGCGCAGTCCGTCGTGTCGAGGATCGAGTCCGGACGCCTGAACCCGATCGTGGACATGCTGGCGCGCCTTGCGGAGGCGATGCACTCCGATCTGACGCTGCGCATCGTGGCCCGCTGACCGGACGCCGCCGTGGCACCAGCGTCCGGGCATGCTGTCCGGAACGGTCACCCTCCGTCGGCGTGTCGTACTCACCACAGTATGGGCGAAAAGCGGTAACTTTAACCGGTTTCTCACCATCGTTCCGTGAGTATGAGGAGACGTCATGAACCGGCGGATCGCCGCACTTCTGGTAGGCGGGATGCTGTCCCTCGCGGGCCTGGCGGCCGCGCCGACGACAGCGTCGGCCGACTCGGCCGACTCGGGCTCGTCGTACCCGCAGACGCAGAAGTACGTGTGCAACGTCAACGACTCGGACACGACCGCGGTCGTCCAGACGAACGACATCGCCGGCGCCTCCGACTCGCTGCCCGCCTTCCTGCCCATGCAGTTGAGCAACTGCCGCCCGGCGTCCTGACCCGGGCCGGCCCGGTCGACGCGCCCCTTCCGGACCACGTCCGCACCACGGCCGGGGCGCGCCGTCTGCCGGAAGGCCGACCGACGCGGGATAGTGGCGTCATGCGCGTGGCAGTGCTGACGGCAGGATCGCGGGGCGATGTCGCCCCCTACACCGGACTTGGCCACGCCCTGCTCCGGGCCGGTCACGAGGTGACCCTGGTGACGCACGCGCGGTTCGCACCGCTGGCGAGCGCCGCCGGACTGGGTTTCCACCCCCTCCCCGTGGACCCGCGCGCGGTGCTGGAGTCCTCGGCCGGACGCGGACTGCACCGCAGTGCGACCGGCGCGGGCAAACTGGCCCGACTGGTCGCGCTCGCCCGGAGCAGCGTGATGGACCTCGCCGAGGCGCTCGTCGAGCCCGCACAGCACGCGGACGTGCTGCTGCTCTCCGCCGTGCTCGCACCCCTGGGCCATGTCCTGGCCGAGGGGATCGGCCTGCACACTCTCGGCGTCTATCTCCAACCACTGGCTCCCACAGGCGAGTTCGTCGCACCCGTGACGGGCACGCACTCCTGGGGGCCGGTCGGCAACCGGGTCAGCGGACGGCTGGTCAACGCGGGCGTCGACGCGATCTTCGTCGAGGCCGCCCGGATGCTGCGCACCCGCCTGGGCCTGCCGCGCGCGGGCGTGCGGGCGACTCGCCGCGCGCGCGAGCAGCAGGGATGGCCGGTCCTGCACGGCTTCAGCCCGCTGGTGGTCCCCCGCCCCCGGGACTGGCGGCCCGGCCTGGAGATCTGCGGCTACTGGTGGCCGTACGACCCGGCGGATGACCAGCCGCACGACCGGCCAGGTGACCGGCCTGATGTCGAACTCCCCACCGAGCTACGGGACTTCCTCGCCTCCGGGCCTCCGCCCGTCTTCGTCGGCCTGGGCAGCGCCACCGTCCCCGACCCCGACCGCACCAGCGCCCTGATCGTCGCCGCACTGCGCGCGGCGGGCCTGCGCGGGCTGGTCCAACGCGGCTGGGCCGGGCTGCACGCCGAGGGCGACGACATGCTCACCGTCGACGAACTGCCGCATTCCCGCGTCTTCCCGCACACCGCGGCCGTGGTCCACCACGCCGGTGCGGGCACCACGGCCGCGGTGCTCCGTGCCGGCGTTCCCTCCGTACCGCTACCGGTCCAGTTCGACGCGGCGTTCTGGGCACGTCGTCTGACCACGCTCGGCGTCGCCCCGGACGCCGTCCCGCTGCGCCGCCTCACCGTGGACGCACTGGCCGTCGCCCTGCGCCGGGCCACGCGCACAGGCCTTCACCGGGACCGGGCACGCCAGTTGGGCGCCCTCATCCGCGCCGAGGACGGCACGATCGGCGTCCTGGCCCACCTCGACCGGCTGGCATGACTGCCCATCTGACCTCTTACCTGTGCGGACAGTTGAACAAACATCTCTCCTCACCCGCCGCACCACCCAAATCGGACAAGGCCGTTCGATTTAGTACAGATCCACTGCGTACGACATGCACGATTTATCCGCACCTGCCGGGCATCCGCACCGAAGTGTGAAGAACGTGTCGACGCCACACACAAGCCGTGGCCGCCACCCCCACTTTTCGGTCGAAAACTTTCACGGAATATCCGGCACCCCAACTCGACGCGGTTCGGGCTGCCGTGCTTGGATCATTCCAATCACGGAACCGCAAGGGAGCGATCGGAATTCTCAGGAATCCGGCCGAGCCTGACCGCCCGCGCCCTGCTACTCCGTCGATTACCGCCGAAGCGATTCGGCGAAACCAAGTGCAGTGCACCAAAGCAACGAAGGGAAACGCACGTGCGCAACGTCACCCCCCAGGTCGAGACCCGTGAGATCTCCGACAACGAGCTGGACAACGTCTCCGGTGGTATCGGCCTGCTGGGCCTGGACGCCACTGGTGTTGTCACCCCCGTCCTCGGCGCTGTCGAGTCGGTCCTCCCGGTCGGCGGCCTCGTCGCCGGCGCCGGCGCGCTGATCCCGTCGCAGGTCACCGGTCTCGCCGGTCTGTGATACCTCACTCCGCTGCCCCGGACGCACTCGTGCTCCGGGGCGGCGGAGTCGTGTCCGTCCGCGCCTGCGCCGGCGGTTCTGCAAGAATTCACGAACATGTAATGCGGTTGAAGGAACAGGGAAGTGCAGTTTCGACAGAAGGCGCTTTCCAAGCTGCAGTCACCGGATGATCTCGATCTTCCGGTGCATTTGGCGCGACCGCAGGGACGAATGGTTCTCGCCGTCACCGTGGTGGTGATGGCCGCTGCCATTTTCTGGGCATTCCAGGGTTCCGTCTCCCCGGTTCTCACCGCCTCGGGAATCCTCACCTACGGCGAGGGCAGCTACACGCTGCAAAGCCCGGTGGCCGGTCAGGTCACCACGCTCCTGGTCAACCCCGGCGACCTGGTGGCCGCGAACGCCCCGCTGCTGACGGTCCGCACCGACCGCGGCACCGACGAGACCGTGCGGGCCGTCGCCGCCGGCCGGGTGACCGAACTGGGCGCCAACATCGGCGCGGTGGTCACCGTCGGCGCGAATCTGGCCACCCTGGAAAAGGTGAACAGCCCCAACGACCCACTGGTGGCGGTCCTCTACCCGCAAAGCGGCAGCGCTCCGACGATCCCGGTGGGAGCCACGGTCGATCTGACGGTGCAGTCGGTCCCCTCGGACCGGTACGGCGTGCTGGAGGGCCAGGTCCTCGCCGCCGGCACGGTCCCGCAGACCCAGCAGCAGATCGCGGACTTCCTCGGCGACGCCCAACTCGCCTCCCAGTTCACGGCGCAGGGCCAACCGCTGGCCGTGGTGATCAAGCTCGAACGCTCGCCGGGAACCTCCTCCGGCTACACCTGGTCCCGCCCGCCGGGCCCGCCCTACGCCATCACCGACACCACCATCGTGAGCGGGACCGTGCACCTGACAGCTCAGCATCCGATCAGCTGGATCCTGCCGTGAGCGGCGAGCGGAGCGCGGAGGTCCCGTCATGAGCGGGGCACGACGCGCCGCGCAGCAGCCCACCGCCCGCCCCTCGCGGAAGGCTCCCAAGCAGCCGCGCCAGCGCAAGCCCCGGCCCGTCCGCAGCCCCAGCGTGCTGCAGATGGAGGCCGTGGAGTGCGGGGCGGCCTCGCTCGCCATGGTGCTCGGTCATTTCGGCCGCCATGTGCCGCTCGAGGAACTGCGGGTCGCCTGCGGCGTCTCCCGCGACGGTTCGCGTGCGAGCAACGTGCTGAAGGCGGCCCGTGGTTACGGCCTGACCGCCAAGGGCATGCAGATGGAGCCGGCCGCGCTGGCACTGCTGCCGGCCCCGGCCGTGCTCTTCTGGGAGTTCAACCACTTCGTCGTCTACGACGGCATGGGACGGCACTTCGGCCGTCCCGGGGTGCGTATCAACGACCCCGCCCGGGGCCGACGGTTCGTCTCCATGGAGGACTTCGACACCAGCTTCACCGGCGTGGTGCTGACCATGGAGCCCGGACCCGACTTCCGGCGCGGCGGTCGGAAGCCGGGGTTCGGCAGTGCGGTGCCGCTGCGCCTGCGCGGGCTGTCCGGGCCGATGTTCGCGGCGCTGCTGACCAGCTTCCTGCTGGTCGTCGTCGGCGTGGTGACGCCCGCGCTCAGCCGGACGTTCATCGACGCGTTCCTGATCGGCCGTCAGGACTCGTTGCTGCCGATCCTGCTCGCCTCGATGGGCGCGGCGCTGGTGCTGACGCTCGTGCTGACCTCGCTGCAACAGGCCAACCTGCTGCGCGCCCGCATGATCTCCTCCACGCTGAGCAGCGCCCGGTTCCTACGCCATCTGCTCCGACTACCGGTCGGCTTCTTCGCCCAGCGCAGCCCGGCCGACCTGGTGCAACGCCTGCAGTCCAACGACAGCGTCGCCGAGACCCTCGCCCGGGACCTCGCCGGAGCTGGCGTGGACGCGGTCGTGGTCGTGGTCTACGCGATCCTGCTGTGGAGCTACGATCCCCAACTCACCCTGCTGGGCGTGCTGATCGCGCTGCTCAACGTGGTGGCGCTGCGCGTGGTGGTCCGGGTCAGGGCCAGCGGCGTGCAGAAGCTGCGGGTCGACAGCGCGCGGCTGACCACCACCTCGTTCAGCGGTATCCAGCTGATCGAGACGATGAAGGCCACCGGCGGCGAGAACGGCTGGTTCCGGCGCTGGGCCGGGCAGCACGCGACCACCCTGGACGGGCAGCAGCGGCTCGGCATGCCGAGCGCGGTGCTGGCCGTCGTCGCGCCGACCCTCGCGGCGGTCAACAGCGCGCTGATCCTGCTGCTCGGCGGGCTGCGCGCGGTGGACGGGCAGATCTCCATCGGTCTGCTGGTCGCCTTCCAGGCGCTGATCACCAGCTTCACCGCGCCCGTCACCCGGCTCAACGGTGTGGCCGGACGCGTCCAGGACTTCGCGGCCGACGTCGCCCGGCTCAAGGACGTCGAGAACTACCCGGTCGACCCGGTCTTCTCGCGCCGGGAGGCGGCGCCGGACAGCCGCCGCCTCAGCGGCCACCTCACCCTCTCCGACGTCACCTTCGGCTACAGCCCGCTGGACGACGCGCTGCTCACCGACTTCTCGCTGACCGTCGGGCCGGGCCGCCAGGTCGCCCTGGTCGGCGGGTCGGGCAGCGGCAAGTCGACCGTGTCGCGGCTGATCGCCGGGCTCTACGAGCCGTGGGAGGGCGAGATCCGCATCGACGGCCGCCGCCTCACCGAGATCCCGCGCGGTTCGCTGTCGGCCTCGGTCTCCTTCGTCGACCAGGACGTCTTCCTCTTCGAGGGCACCGTCCGCGACAACGTCGCGCTGTGGGACCCGTCGATCTCCGACGAGGCGGTCACCGCCGCACTGCGCGACGCCGCCGTGCTGGACGTGGTCTCCCGCCGTCCCGGCGGCATCCGCAGCCGGGTGGAGCAGGACGGGCGCAACTTCTCCGGCGGCCAGCGGCAACGGCTGGAGCTGGCGCGGGCCCTGGTCCGCGACCCCAGCATCCTGGTCCTCGACGAGGTGACCAGCGCCCTGGACGCGGAGACCGAGCAGCAGATCATCGACAACCTGCGGCGACGCGGCTGCGCCTGCGTGGTCATCGCGCACCGCCTCAGCACCGTCCGCGACAGCGACGAGATCCTGGTCCTCGACCACGGCCGCGTGGTCGAGCGCGGCCGTCACGAACAGCTGGTCGCCGTCGGCGGCCCGTACGCACAACTGGTCAGGGAGCGCTGAGATGTCCTCCACGGACCACACGGCTGCGGACGGGACCTGGGGCGATCCGTCGTCCACGGGCGAGATCTGGACCGACCCTGCGTCCACCGGTGAGATCTGGACCGACCCTGCGACGACGGGTCAGCTGGCAACGGGCCAGATATGGGCCCAGCCCGGGGCCGCCGCACAGGCCACCGCACAGGCCGCCACGGCACCGACGGCCGCACCGATCGCACCGCAGACGCCGCTCGATCCCGTCGTCCACGCCTTCGGCGCCCTCGGCAACGTCGTGGACTGCACGGGAGTGCGCGCCCTCCCGCTGGCCGGGCCGGAGGCGCTCTGGCTGGTCATGGACGGCGCCATGGACCTCTTCGCCGTCGACGCCGCCCACGAGGGCCGCTGGCACTTCCTCGGCCGCCTCGAGACCGGAACGCTGCTGCTGGGCGCGGTCCCCGGCCCGCAGCACACCCTCGTCGGCAGGCCCGTCCCCGGCTGCGTGCTGCACCGCGTCCCGCTGCGGCAGCTCAACACCATGGGCTACCAGCAGACGCACCCGCAGACCTACCCGCAGGGCTATGCACAGGGGTACCAGCAGGGGTACCCGCAGGACTACGGCCAGGCAGGCCAGGGGTACCAGCAGTGGCCCACGGACGCCGCACCCGGCCCGCTGGAGCAGGCCTTCTCGCTCGGCTTCGGTCGCGGGCTGAGCATCCTCTTCGGCACCCGTGACATGACGTCGGGTCACGGTCTGGACGAGGTGCTGGACGTCCCGGTCGCGGCGGGCCAACTCCAGTACGGCACCGTGCCAGTGCCCGGACTGCCCATCGACCTGCTGATCGACCCCTCGCTCTGGCAGGACCTGGTGAACCAGCAGACCAGGCTGCTCCACGCGATGGACCGCTGGATCGAGGAGACCGAACGCGCCCACGAGGACCGCGCGTCGGCCGGTCTCCGGGCCGGCGAGGCGATCCGAGCGGAGGCCGACCGGACCCTGCTGACCTCCATCGAGGGCCGCAGAAGGACCGCCGACGCCGCCCACCAGAAGTCCGACCCGCTCTCCGCCGCAGAGTCCTACGACGCCGCGCTGACCGCCTTCCGCCAGGTCGCCGCCGTCGCCGGGATCACCGTCGTCGCGCCGCACGCCGGTGCCGGGGTCGGTGCCGGGGTCGCTACCGGAGCGGACGACCGTGCGGATCCGATCGAGCGGATCGCCGACAGCTCACGCGTCCGGATCCGCACGATCCGGCTCAGCGGCGCGTGGTGGAAGGAGAACGCAGGCCCGCTGGTGGGCTACCGCGCGGCCAGCGGCACGCCAGTGGCGCTGCTCTGGCAGCGTGGCGCGTACCGGACGGTCAGCCCCAGCTCGGGTCGCCGCACCACGGTGAACGCGGGCAACGCCGAGTCGTTCGCCCCGCGCGCCGTCATGCTCTACCGGCCGCTCCCGGAACGCCCGCTCACCGCCTGGCGGTTGCTCGCCTTCGGCGTCCGCGGCAGCCGGGCGGACCTGCGCGACCTGACGATCGGCGGCCTGGTCGCCGTCCTGCTCGGCGCGCTGGTCCCGATCGCGACCGGTCAGGTGCTGGGCGTCCTGGTGCCCGACGCGCGCAACGACCTGATCGTGCAGGTCTCGTCGGCGCTGGTGGTGGCCTCGGTCGTGTCCGCGGCGTTCATGATGCTGCAGAACGTCTCCCTGCTGCGCCTGGAGGGGCGTATCGAGGGCTCCCTCCAACCGGCGGTCTGGGACCGGCTGTTGCGGCTGCCGACATCCTTCTTCGCGGACCGCTCCACCGGTGAGCTGGCCAGCGCGGCGATGGGCATCAGCGCGGTCCGCAAGGTGCTGTCCGGGATCAGCTCGGTGGCCGTGCAGGCGGGCGCTGCCGCCACCGTCAACCTGGTGCTGCTGCTCTGCTACAGCGTCCCGCTGGCGCTGGCGACCCTCGGGCTGCTGATCCTGGTCGGAGCCGCGTTCCTCGGGCTGGGCCTGTGGCAGGTCCGGTGGCAGCGGCGGCTGGTGGAGCTCACCAACAAGCTCAGCAACCGCTCCTTCCAGACCCTGCGCGGGCTGCCCAAGCTGCGCGTGGCGGCGGCCGAGAGCTTCGCGTACGCCGCCTGGGCGGACGAGTTCGCCCGCAGCCGGGAGCTGCAGCGCAAGGTGGGCCGGATCAAGAACCTGACCACCGTGCTCAACGCGGTCTGCCTGCCGCTGACGACGCTGGTGATGTTCGCCCTGCTCGCCGGTCCCGCAAAGGGCGCACTGGACGCGAGCAGCTTCCTGACCTTCACCTCGGCAGTCACCACACTGCTCGCGTCGATCACCCAGCTGACCGGCGCGCTGGTCTCGGCGGTGGCGGTGCTGCCGCTCTTCGAGCAGATCAAGCCGGTGCTCGACGAACTCCCCGAGGTCGCCGACGGCGACGCCGACCCTGGACGGCTGACCGGCGCGATCGAGGTGGAGCACCTCAGCTTCCGGTACGGCGACGGGCCGTCGGTGCTGGACGACGTGTCGCTCCGGGTGCTGCCGGGCGAGTTCGTCGCCGTGGTGGGCGCGAGCGGCAGCGGCAAGTCGACCCTGCTGCGGCTGTTGATCGGCTTCGAGAAGCCGGTGTCCGGCAGCGTCCGCTACGACGGCCAGGATCTGACCGCCCTGGACCGGACGGCGGTGCGCCGCCAGTGCGGCGTGGTGCTGCAGAACGCGCAGCCGCTGACCGGCTCCATCCTCGACTGCATCCGCGGCACCGAGTCCTTCACCGTCGAGGAGGCGTGGGAGGCGGCGGCGATGGCCGGCCTGGCCGAGGACATCAAGCGGCTGCCCATGGGCATGCACACCGTGCTGACCGACGGCGGCGGCACCGTCTCCGGCGGCCAGCGCCAACGCCTGATGCTGGCCCAGGCGTTGATCCGCCGCCCGCGCCTCCTCTTCCTCGACGAGGCCACCAGCGCCCTGGACAACGAGACCCAGCGCATCGTCATCGAGAGCACCCGCGAACTGCGGGCCACCCGCGTCGTGATCGCCCACCGCCTCTCCACCGTGCTGGACGCGGACCGCGTGGTGGTCATGGCGGACGGCCGCATCGTCCAGCAGGGCGCACCCGCCGAACTCCTCGCCGACACCGAGGGCTTGTTCCACCAGCTGGCCCGCCGCCAGATGCATTGACGTCCCGTTGCGGTGAAGTCCGGTTGCGGTGTCGTCCCGCTCCGGGACTTCTTCGCTCGTTCGCGCGCAGTCTGTACCTACTAGTATGTAAGATGGCTCCATGAGCACGAAGGACCGCCTCATCGAGAGCACGCGCGAACTGCTGTGGGAGCGCGGCTACGTCGGCACGAGCCCCAAGGCAATCCAGCACGCGGCCAGGGCCGGGCAGGGCAGCATGTACCACCACTTCTCTGGCAAGGAGGAGCTGGCGCGCGCCGCCATCGACCGCACCGCCGAGGAGATGCGCGCGGCCGTCGACGCCCAGCTCTCCGGTCCGGGCACGGCGCTGGAGCGTATCTCCGCCTACCTGCTCCGCGAACGCGAGGTCCTGCGCGGGTGCCCGATCGGCGGGCTCACCCAGGACGCGGAGGTCATGGCCTCGCCCGCCCTCCGGGAGCCGGTCGACCGGACCCTCTCCTGGCTGCGCGCGCGCCTGGCACAGGTCGTCGCCGGAGGCATCGCCACTGGGGAGTTGAGCCCCGCGCTCGATCCGGCGGCCACGGCGTCGTCCGTCGTCGCCACGCTCCAGGGCGGCTACGTCCTCGCCCGCGCGGCCGACAGCGCCCAGCCCTTCGACCAGGCCGTCGCGGGCATCCTCGCCCTGCTCCGCGCCTCCGCACCGCACTGACCGCGTCCAGGAAGGACATCGCCAGCATGGCCACCGATGCCGACCAGTCCGCGCCGCCGCTCAGCCGAGTGATCGTCATGAACCAGAAACTGCCGGAGCCGCTGACCGTCGAGCGCGTCGAGATCCGCCGCATCACCATCGCCGCCGGGCACACGACCGGCCTGCACATCCACAACGGACCGGTCTTCGGCACCATCGAGTCCGGCTGCGCGCTCTACCAGATCGAGGGCGAGGCCCCGGTCACGCTCGGCCCCGGCGACGTCTTCTACGAACCGCAGGACGTCCGCATCGCGACCTTCGAGCCGGTCGGCGAGAGCGACGTGGTCTTCTTCGGGTTCTTCCCCCTCGCCCCGGGCGTCGACGCCGGGCTCGTCATTCCGGCGGCGTGACCGTCGTAGCTGCCGCGACCGACGCGAGCCGCTGCTGCTCCTCCTCGATGATCTGCCGGGCCAACCCCGCGTCGGCGACGTCGAGCGCTTCCAGGTTGGCGTCGGCGGCCTCGCTGCGGCGGGCGTAGGCGTCGAAGAGGCGCTGCTTGCGCCCGAGCAGCTTCAGCATGCGCTGGTCGACACTGTCCGGCGTCAGCAGGCGGTGCACACGCACGCGGCGGGTCTGGCCCATCCGGTGGGCTCGGGCCACCGCCTGCTGCTCCAGCGCGGGCTTGATCTGCGGCTCGCAGAGCACCACCACGCTGGCCGCCTGGAGGTTCAACCCCACCCCGCCCGCCTGGATCTGCGAGAGCAGCACGGCCGCTCCGCGATGCGCAGTGAAGGCGTCCACCAGGTCCTGGCGGGCGGCGGCGCCACTGCCGCCGGACAGCGGACCGAACAGCGTCGGACCATCGGCGCGGTCCTCCTCCGTGGCCAACCTGCCGTGGACTGCGGCGAGGACGTCCCGGTAGTAGGAGAAGACCAGAACCTTCTCCCCCGCCCCCACCGCCTCCCGCACGATCTCGGCGAGGCGGGCGAGCTTGGCGGAGGTGTCGGGCACGGCGTAGGCGGCACGCCGCATCGCCTGGAAGTTCCCGGCCAGCACGGCGTCGCGGTAGGCGTCGGTGTCCGCCGCGCTGAACTCGGCCCACTCGTCGGTGTGCACGGTCTCCGGCAGCTCAGTGAGCACGTCCTGCTGGTTGCGGCGCAGGTACGCCGGGGCGACCGCGCGTCGGAACGCCGCCGCGCCGGCGAGGTGGTCGCCGTCGTGGAGCTCTGCGGCCAACTCCGGCTGGAGGTAAGCGAGCAGGTTGCGGAACTCCCCGACGCGGTTCTCCATCGGCGTGCCGGTCAGGAACAGCGCCCGCGCGCTGCGGTCGACCAATGTCGCGACGTGGCGGGCGCGTTGGGCGGTCGGGTTCTTCACGTAGTGCGCCTCGTCGACGACGACCATCGACATCTGACGGTCCGTCAATCTCGCTTCGGCAGCAGCCGGAATCCCGAAGTGCTCCAGGCTCCCGAAGTGCTTCAGGGTCTCGAAGGTGGTCACCGCGACGCCGCCGCGCTCCCGCCAGGACTGGTGGGCGAGTTCACGTTCCGGGCCGTACAGCCGGAAGGCGGTGAGCGTGGAGCGCGCCTCGATCTCGCGCAGCCAGTTGACCAGCACCCCGGCCGGGCAGACCACCAGGAAGTGCCGCTCCCCGGCGGCGGAGAGATGCGCCAGCGTCGCGATCGCCTGGACCGTCTTGCCCAGACCCATCTCGTCGCCGAGCACCACCTTGCGCCGCGCCAGCGCGTAACGGGCCCCGAATGCCTGGTAACCACGCAGCGAAACCGTCAACCCGGTGACGTCCAGCGGCTGTTCACGGACCTGCGCGGCCAGCTCGTCCGGCAGGTGTCCCTCGACCGCAGCCGCGTCGACGGGACCGGACTCCGCCAACTGCCCAAGCACGGTGTAGAACTCGACCGGCCTGGTCTCGAACTCCCACCATGCCTCGTCCACCGATCCAGGGCGGCGCAGCAGGTCGGTGACGGCCTGCGCCAGCGTCGCCGCGGCGTCGTCGGCGTGCACGCCGTCGGTATGCGCCGTGGCGAGGGCCGACTCCAGCGAGGTGAGTGCTTCGCGTGCCGCGTCCCGACGCCCGGAGCCGGTGAACCACCAGGACGTCCGGCCGCGTGCGGGAGCGGCGGCGGTGAGCAGCGGCTCCAGTCGGGCCGCCAGTGACTCGGCCCGCTCGCAGGCGACGGGCAGTCCGGGGCCGGCCTGGACGAACGGGTACAGGGCAGTGACCAGTTCGGTCGCGATCTCGGTCCGGTCGTCGGGATCGAGCCGCACGGCGGTGGCGTCGAGCGCGGCGCGCGCCAGCGCGTCGGCGGCGGCCTTGGCCTGCGCGGCGGTGGCGCGTCCGATGCCGGGCACGCGGACCAGGTCGTAGGTCTCCGCGCGGTGGACCTCGCCCACGGTCCGGAAGCCGGCGGACTCCAGGATCCCGACCCGGAGCCGACCTTCGGTGACGTCGTTCAGCCGGGTGACGGGGATCTCCGCGAGCGCGTCCGCCGTCTGCCGCTCCCGCAGCTGCAGAGCGCATCCGCGTACGCGGTCCACGGCACCGCGGTGCTCGGCGAGCACCTGCCGCGCCGCCTCCGCCATGCGCTGCCCGTGCCCGTACACGGCCCTGCGGGCGCTGCCCTGACCCACCTCGGCCTCCTCACCGGCCCGACCCCCGTACAGGACCGATCGGCGCCCCATCCTGCCAGCAGGCACGGACGGGACGCCGGTCGGTCCCGGGGAGGTTGGTGGCCGCCAGGCTACGGCTGTCCCATGGTCACGCAGCCTGGCGACCGGTCCGGGGGAAGGGGCCTCAGCCCCTGTCCTGCACCGAGGCGTCCGGCGCCGAGGTCACCAGGATCCGGTGGACCAGGCGCGCGGCGGCGCGGGCGGTGCGGGTGTCGACGTCGAGGTCCGGGTTGAGCTCCGCGACGTCGACGAGGACCGGCTTGCCGCTCGCCACGACCTTGGTGCAGACGTGCTCGACGATCTCGATCGGCACGCCGTAGGCGGCCGGTGCGCTGACGCCCGGGGCCGCACCGGCCGGGAGGACGTCGAGGTCGATCGTCAGGTGCACCACGTCGCAGCTGTCCAGGAACTCCTCGACGAAGGCGTCGACCCGCTCCCGGTCCAGCGCGCCGCACTCGGTGTCGGTGAGGTAGCGGACGCCGAGCCGTTCCGCGGTGCGGAACAGCGTCTCCGTGTTGCTGGGCTGACTGATGCCGAGCACCCAGTAGTTGAGCCGACGGCCCGCTGCCTCCTCGTCCTGCGCCATCTGCAGGAACGGCGTCCCGGAGCTGGGCCGGGGCTCGTCGCGCAGGTCGAAGTGCGCGTCGAGGTTGAACACGCCCAGCCGGGCGCCGTCGCGGAGCAGCCCACTGCCGGTGATCCCGAGGTAGCTGCCGTAGGCGACCTCGTGGCCGCCGCCGAGGACGGTGACCCGCAGGCCCTGGTCGAGCAGCTCGGCGACCGCGCTGCCGAGGCGCCGGTGGCCGGCCTCCAGATCGTCGTCGGCGACCTCCACGTCACCGACGTCCACGGCCTGCTGACGCGACGGCAGCGCCATCGACGCGAGCGCAGCCCGCAGCGTGCGGGGACCGTCGGCCGCGCCCTGCCGCCCCTTGTTGCGCCGCACGCCCTCGTCGCTGCGGAAGCCGACAAAGGCCGCATCACCGGGAGCAGCCTCGGCGTGGTCGAGGGAGACCACGTGGTGCCACCGAAGGTGTTCGGCGCCGGTGCCGTCGTCGCGGCCCGACCACAGGGTCGGGGCCACGTCGACGGCCACAGCAAGGCTGTTCGCCATCAGGCGTCGCCTTCGCGCATCGGGATGCGGACCTGGCGTTCGTCGGCGACGTCGGCGGCGAGGTCGTAGCCGGCGTCGACGTGGCGGATGACGCCCATGCCCGGGTCGTTGGTCAGCACCCGACAGATCTTCTCCCCCGCCAACTTCGTCCCGTCCGCGACCGACACCTGACCCGCATGGATCGAACGACCCATCCCCACACCACCACCATGGTGGATCG
>NZ_JBGCCL010000027.1:0-98989 GCF_041262505.1 Streptacidiphilus sp. MAP5-3 | reverse complement strand
AACCTCCGGATCCAGATTGTTGTTCAACATCCGCAGGGCGGCCTCCTGCTGCCAACCCAAAGTGCTGAGCCCCGTACCACGTGCGGCACGGACCGGCTCGGTGCGAATCGTCATGTCGAAGTCCTTTGGTGCTGTGGGAAAGCGTGGGGGAAAGAGCGGCGGGAGAGCCTCAGTGCAGGCGGCCGGTGACAGACTCGGCGGCGGCCAGCGCGCGGCCGTCGGCGACGTACTGGACGGCGGCCTCGATCTCGGGGGCGAGGTAGCGGTCGGTGCCGGGGCCCTCGACGTGCTCGCGCAGACCGGCGCGGACGGCCGCGGTGGCCGGGGCCGGGCTGAGCGGGGCACGCAGGTCCAGCGCGCGGGCGGCGGTGAGCAGCTCGATCGCCAGGACGCGGGTCAGACCGTCGACGGCGCGGCGCAGCTTGCGGGCGGCGGACCAGCCCATGGAGACGTGGTCCTCCTGCATCGCCGAGGAGGGGATGGAGTCCACCGACGCGGGCGCGGCCAGGCGCTTGAGCTCGGAGACGATCGCGGCCTGGGTGTACTGGGCGATCATGTGGCCGGAGTCCACACCCGGGTCGTCGGCGAGGAACGCGTTCAGGCCGTGGCTGCGGGCGACGTCGAGCATCCGGTCGGTGCGGCGCTCGGCGACGGAGGCGATATCGGCGACCGAGATCGCGAGGAAGTCGAGCACACAGGCGACCGGCGCGCCGTGGAAGTTGCCGTTGGACTCGACCCGGCCGTCACGGGTGACGACGGGGTTGTCGACGGCGCTGGCGAGCTCGCGGTCGGCGACGGTCTCGGCGTGGTCGAGGGTGTCGCGGGCGGCGCCGTGCACCTGCGGCGAGCAGCGCAGCGAGTAGGCGTCCTGGACGCGGGTGCAGTTGGCGGGGTCGCGGTGGCTGGCGACGATCTCCGAATCGGCGAGCACCGCGCGCAGGTTGTGGGCGCTGGCGGCCTGGCCGGGGTGCGGGCGCAGGGCCTGCAGGTCGGCGGCGAAGACGGCGTCGGTGCCGAGCTGGGCCTCGACGCTCATCGCGGCGGTGATGTCCGCGGTGGCGAGCAGGCGGCGCAGGTCGTGGGCGGCGAGGACGAGCTGGCCGAGCATGCCGTCGGTGCCGTTGATGAGGGCGAGGCCCTCCTTCTCCTTGAGCACCACCGGGGTGATGCCCGCGGCGGCGAGCGCCTCGCCGGCCGGGAGGAGCGTGCCGTCGACGTCGCGGACCTCGCCCTCGCCCATGACGGCGAGCGCGCAGTGGGCCAGCGGGGCCAGGTCGCCGGAGCAGCCGAGCGAGCCGTACTCGCGCACGACCGGGGTGATCCCGGCGTTGAGCAGGTCGGCGTAGGCCTGGGCGGTGGTCAGCCGGACGCCGGTGCGGCCGGTGGCGAGCGTGGAGAGACGCAGCAGCATCAGCGCGCGGACGACCTCGCGCTCGACCTCGGCGCCGGAACCGGCGGCGTGCGAGCGGACCAGGCTGCGCTGGAGCTGCGCCCGCAGCTCGTGCGGGATGTGACGGGTCGCCAGCGCGCCGAAGCCGGTGGAGACGCCGTAGTGGGGCGTGACGTCGTCGGCGAGGTCCTCGATGACCTTACGGCTGCGGGTGATCTCCTCCTGGGCCTCCAGGGAGATCTCGACAGCGGCCCCGAGACGGGCGACGGACACGACTTCGTCGGCGGAGAGCGGGCCGACCCCGACAAGCACCTTGTTCATGGCATCTATGAAGCACCAGGTCACAAGGGGTTCACCAGAGGTTTCCCCGGGCTTGTGTCTGGGATCCCAGACATTCGGCCGTGCAGTCGTCTGGGATACCAGACGCTGCCGGCGGGCGGGAACCAGGGCCCCGCGGGTTACCCTCCGGGCATGTCCATCGTGCCCGCGGCGGCCCAGGTGCTGGCCGTCCTCAGGTATCTCGCCCGCCAGGCGGCACCGGTCCCGGCCGCCGCCATCAGCCGCGACGTCGGCCTGCCGCGGTCGACCACCTACCACCTGCTCGACACGCTCACCGCGGACGGCTTCGTCGTCCACCTGCCGGAGGAACGGCGCTACGGCCTGGGCGTCAGCGCCTTCGAGCTCGGCTCCGGCTACTCCCGGCAGGCCCCGTTCCAGCGCCTCGCCCGGGTGCCGCTGGCCCGACTGGTCGACCGCACCGGCCACAACGCCCACCTGGCCGTGCTGCACGGACGGGAGGTCCTCTATCTGATCGAGGAGCGCGCTCCGGGACGCGCACCGCTGGTCACCGAGGTGGGCGTGCGGCTTCCGGCGCAGCTGACCGCGAGCGGCCGGGCGATGCTGGCACTGCTGCCGAACGCGCAGCTACGGGCGCTCTTCCCGGACGCGACGGCGTTCGTGCAGCGGACCGAGGTGGGCGGGCCGCGCTCGCTGACGGCGCTGCGCACCCGACTGGTCGAGGTGCGCCGCATCGGCTTCGCCACCGAGGACGGCGAGGTCACCCTCGGCTTCTCCTCCGTCGCCGCGGCGGTGACCGACCGCACCGGCCACCCGGTCGCGGGGGTGGCGATCACCTACGAGAGCAGCTCCGTCGACACCGCCCAGCAGGAGCAGTTGGCCGCGGAAGTGACCCGGACGGCACGGGAGCTCTCTCGAAGGGTGGGCGGCCGTTGACGCCTGCGTGAGTGGACTTATACATTCCACCCACCTGTGAATAGGTTGATGCAGACGGTACGACCGGCCCCTCCCTCGCGACCGGCTCCGCCTGCCGAAGGGAACCTGAGATGGACGCCCACGCCGAGCCGCCCGCTTTCGCCACCACGACCGAGGCGGTGGACGAGAACGTGTACAACAGCGTCCACCGCCTGCGCGCCGACGCCTGGGCCTCCCTGGAGGAGGCCGCGCGCCGCCTGGCCACCCTGCCGCGCACGAGCGAGGCCCGCACCGATCTCGACGCCCGCGTCGAGGAGCTGCTCGACCTGCTCGGCCCGATCGAGAGCTGCTGGTCCTCCCCCGGCACCGTCGTCCTCGGCGAACTCCGCGCACTCCACCGGGCAGGCGAGGAAGGGAAACTGACGGAACGTCTGGCCGAGGTCCGGCGCGCCCGCAGCCCCTACGAGACCGACGCCTCGAATACGCCCGACGACGCGACCGAGGCCACTGTGGGCGCCGAACCGGCCCGTCCGGTCTTCGAGGTACTGGTCGTCGACGAGTTGACGCCGGCCGAGGAGCGGTCGCTCCGCGCCCGACTGCATGCGCTGCGGCGGCCCGGCGACGAGTTCGCCTACGAGCTGGTCGTGGTGGACAGCTTCGAGGACGCGGTCATCACCTCGCTGGTCAACGTGCGACTCCAAGCCGTGGTGATCGGCCGCCGCTTCGCCGGGCGCTCCCGGCACGACCTGCGTCTGCTGCGCCGGTTCTTCACCGGGACCGCCGACGACGACAGCGACGGCAACCGCGGCGACGAGCAGTCCTTCGACCGCAGGGTGCGCCGCCTCGGCTCCCGACTCTCGTCGATCCGCCCGGAGTTGGACCTCTACCTGCTGGCCGACGGCTCCGTCGAGGTGCTGGCCGGGTTGGTGGACGGCCGCTTCGCCCGCGTCTTCCACGCCCGTGACGGGCTGCTGGAGCTGCACCTGTCGATCCTCGAAGGCGTCGGCCGCCGCTACCGCGCGCCGTTCTTCTCCGCGCTGGAGGCGTACAGCCGCCGTCCCACCGGCGTCTTCCACGCGCTGCCGATCTCGCGCGGCTCCTCGGTCGCCGGATCGCCATGGCTGCCGGAGATGACCCGCTTCTACGGCATGAACACCTTCCTTGCCGAGACCTCGGCGACCTCGGGCGGGCTGGACTCGCTGCTCGACCCGACCGGACCGCTGCGCGAGGCGCAGGAGTTGGCCGCGAAGACCTTCGGCGCACAGCAGACCTACTTCGTCACCAACGGCACGTCCACGGCCAACAAGATCGTGGTGCAGGCGCTGGTCCGGCCCGGCGACATCGTCCTGGTGGACCGCAACTGCCACAAGTCCCACCACTACGGGCTGGTCCTGGCCGGGGCCCATGTCGTCTACCTCGACTCGTACCCGCTGGACGAATACGGGATGTACGGGGCGGTACCCGTCGAGGAGATCAAGCGCAAGCTGCTGGAGTTCCGCGCGGCCGGCACGCTGCACCGGGTTCGGCTGCTGATGCTGACCAACTGCACCTTCGACGGCGTGGTCTACCACCCGGCCCGGGTCATGGAGGAGTGCCTCGCACTCCACCCCGAGCTGGCCTTCCTGTGGGACGAGGCGTGGTTCGCCTTCGCCCGGTTCCACCCCGTCTACCGCCCGCGCACCGCCATGGCCGCCGCCGGGACGCTGCGCGAGCGCTTCCGCGATCCCGAGTACCGGGCGCGGTACGCCGAGCAGCAGCGCGAGCTGGGTGAGAACCCGGACGACGCAGCGCTGCTGACGCACCGTCTGCTCCCGGACCCGGCGCGGGCCCGGGTCCGCGTCTACGCCACGCAGTCGACCCACAAGACGCTGACCTCGCTGCGCCAGGGCTCGATGATCCATGTCCACGACCAGGACTTCCACCGGCGCGCCGCGGAGACCTTCCGCGAGGCGTACATGACGCACACGTCCACGTCACCCAGCTACCAGATCCTCGCCTCGCTCGACCTGGGCCGCAGGCAGGCCGCGCTGGAGGGCTTCGGCCTGGTCCGCAAGCAGGTCGAGCAGGCGGGGCTGCTGCGCGACGCCATCGAGGAACACCCGCTGCTCCGCCGCTACCTGCACTTCCTCACCACGCCCGAACTGATCCCGGACCACTACCGCACCTCCGGCATCGACCAGCCGCTGCGCGCCGGGCAGGCGGCGATGGCCCGCGCCTGGGCGGAGGACGAGTTCGTGCTCGACCCCACCCGCGCCACGCTCTCGATCGGAGCCACCGGCATCGACGGGGACACCTTCAAGCACGAGCACCTGATGAACCGTCACGGCGTGCAGATCAACAAGACCACCCGCAACACGCTGCTCTTCATGACCAACATCGGGACCACCCGCAGCACGGTCGCCTACCTGATCGAGACCCTGGTCCGCCTGGTCCGGGGCCTGGAGGACGACGCCGACGCCCGCAGCCCGCGCGAGCAGGCGGCACACCGCCGCCGGGTGGCCCAACTGACCACACAATCCGTCCCGTTGCCGGACTTCAGCGCCTTCCACCCCGCGTTCCGCCCGGGCGGCGCGACCCCGGAGGGCGACATGCGCGCCGCCTTCTACCTCGCCTACGACGACACCCTCTGCGAGTACCTCACCTCCAACGAGGCCAACGCCGCCCTGGCCGCGGGCCGCGACCTGGTCTCCGCCACCTTCGTCACCCCGTACCCGCCGGGCTTCCCGGTCCTGGTCCCCGGCCAGACGGTCACCCCGGAGGTCCTCGCCTCCATGTCGGCGCTCGACACCCGCGAGATCCACGGCTACCAACCGGACCAGGGCTACCGGGTCTTCACCGAGGAGGCCCTCAAGGCCCGCTCCGGCTCCTGATCGTGGGGCACGCGCTGCCACATTCGAACGCGTGACGTCGGGAGCGGGCTAAGCGTCCAGCCTCGGGACCTGTCGGACGCATGCAGGACCGGGAGGTCAGGCGAACGCGGCCTCGGGCAGGTCCCAGCCGGGACCATCCTTGGCACGCCACCAGGCGCGCTGCCGCTCGGCGGTGAGGGTCAGTCCGAACTCGTCGCGGGCCGGGGTGGTGGCGAAGGTCGTGTGCAGCTCCTCGATGACGTCCCACAGGCGTCGGGGGCCGATCTGCCGCACGGCTCCGTCCGTGCGGGCAGTCGCGGTCGAGCCGTCCGGTGTCCAGATCCCCACGGCGGTGACGTCGCCGCTGCTGTCGGACCAGGTGCACGAGCGGTAGCCCGGCAGAGCGAGGGCGAGCGGGAACTGGAGCCGATCCACCTCGGTCACGGGGGCCTCGGTGCTGGTCGGTCGTACGTCGTCCAGTTCGGCGAAGCGTGGTTCAGCGCCTGGAGTACGGCTGCCCATGAAGTACGCGCCTTGCGGCAGGAACTGCGCGCGGGCGTGGCGGTCGTGGACGCTGACCTCGGCGAGTCCCCAGCCGATCGGTACGACCATCACCGCGCCGTCGGCGGACTGGTCGATCCACTGCCACGGAATCGACTGCATGCCGCAGGTGGCGATGATCCGGTCGAAGGGAGCCCGCCCGGGTACTCCGGCGACGCCGTCCCCGGTGCGGACATGCGGCTGGTATCCGCAGGCAGCCAGGCGTTCCTCGGCAAGCTTGGTCAGCTCGGGGTCGACGTTGACCGTGGTCACGCCTGCGTCGCCGAGGACGTGCGTGAGCAGCGCGGAGTTGTAGCCGGTGCCGGTCCCGATCTCGAGGACACGTTGGCCGCCGCGCACGTCGAGGGCGTCCAGCATGGTCAGCATCAGGTCCGGCTCGCTGGACGACGAAGTGGGCATCTCGTCGGTGAGTTGGGTCGTCAGCGCACGGTCGGCGTAGGCACCTTCCAGGTGTCCGGCGTCCCCGGCCGTGATGGTGTGCCACTGGCCGGCCGCATCCTGCTGGTGGAACACCGGGACGAAGAGGTGCCGAGGCACGGCCCGGACCGCGTCGACCCACCCCGGGCTGTGTCCCGATTTGGCCAGGCGCTCGGCGAGGGCTGCCCGTAGGGCGCGGGTCTCCTCGGTGTCGACGGCCACGGTCATGCGATGGCTCCTTGCAGGAGTGAGGCGTGGGCCTCGGCGATCGGGAGTTTCGTGGCGGCAGCGATGAACTGCCATTGTCCGGCGGGGTTGCACTCGAAGAACACCCACTCACCGGCCGGGGTCACAGCGAAGTCGTAAGCGCCGTAGTTCAGTTGGTAGTGGGCCTGGAAGCGGCACACGCCGTCGGCCACGTGGTCGGGCACGGGGACGGGCTCGTACTCCAAGGCGTCGTAGTCGCTGCGCCAGTCGACCTCGGCCTCGGCGCTGCGGGCGTGGATCGCCACGGAGAACATCTGGTCGCCCACGACGGTCAGCCGGACCTCGAACGCCTTGGGTACCCATTCCTGGAACAGGTGCGCGGTCAGCTCCAGTGACTCGTCCAGTTCGGTCGGCTCCAGGCGACGCGTCGGCAGGATGGTGGGAGGTGCGCCGGGGATGGTGATCGAGGCGGAGGCGACCGGCTTGACGATCAGCGGCCCGTTGATCCCCTCGGCCCAGGCACTGGCCCGGGACAGGCTGTTGGTCAGCAGCGTCCGGGGTACCCGTAGGCCGCAGGCGGTGGCCGCTACGAGCTGGCCCGGCTTGTGTGCGGCGGCCCGGTACACGTCGGGGTGGTGCATCCACACCACCGGCAGCGACCCGAGCACCTGCACCATCCCAACCAGCGCCTGAGACTGTGCCCACGCCCGATAGTGCTCCGGGACCTCGGGCGCGATGACGGGCAGGCCGGGCCGCCTGTAGTAGACGGCCCGGACCTCCTCCAGCCGCACCGCGCGAGCACTGGTGGCCAGATGCCCCGTCCAGCCCGGTCGGTCCCCGTCGTGCTGGGCGGCCAGGTCGAGGTGCTGGGGGAAGCGGGCGAGGTCGAACCGCATCGTCGGCACGGCTCGCTCGGCGAGGGCCTGCACCACGAGGTCCGCTGTGGGGTCGAGTTCCTCGGCGACGACCAGGACGTGCCCGTGCGGCGCGCCCATCGGCTACGCCACCAGGTCGCCGGGGAAGGCGTACGGGTCGCTCTGCTCATCCGGCGGGTTACCGGGCGACGTGTCGTTGTTGGTGGCGGTGCTGGAGGCTGCCATGGGCGTCTCGGCCCACAACGAGCCGTCCGGCGCCACGTTGACCTGCCGGCCCGGGTCGAACGCGAAACCGCTCGGGTCGATGGCGACGGTGTATGCGGGCTGGAGGCCACGCGCGCCGAACGGCACGCCACGGCGCTCGACAGTGATGGTGGACATGGTGCTCCTTCCGTTACTGCGGACAGGGCGGTGGGGTACTGCGAATGGGGCAGTGGTGCGGCCTCCCTGGCGGCCTCAACCAGACTGGCCGTCAGGGATACGCACACTCAACGAATTTGCAGCCCTTTGCACGGCTTCACCCGAGCGCGTCCATCGCCGCCAGGACCAGCGCCCGCGCGGCTGCCCCGTGAACAGCGAGATCTGCGAAGCGTGCGAACGCCTGCACGTACAGGGCGACGTCGCTGGGCGCAGTGACCGTCACCTGGGCGGACAACAGTTCCACGGCGGCCCGCTCACCGTCGAAGAGGTTGAACGTCTCCACAGGCCACATGTGGCGAGTCGCGGTGGACGGGATAATGCCGAGCGAGACGGCCGGCAGTGACATCGCTTCGAGGAGATGGCCGAGCTGACCGGCCATCGTCTCGGCGTCACCAATGCGGTACCGCAGGACCGACTCCTCCACCACGAAAGCGAACTGGTGTCCGCGCTGGTGGATGACGCCGGCTCGGGTCAGGCGGACGGCCACGGCGTCGGCGACGTCGTTGGGGATGCACCGGAAATCGGCCACGGTGGAGAGAAGCGCGGTGGCGTACGCCTCGGTTTGCAGCAGCCCCGGGACGACCCGCGACGAGTAGGCCCGCAACGCGCGGGTGCGCTGGTACAGCGGGATCCGGGACTCCTGGAGCCTGCGCAGCCCGGTGCGGGTGAGTCTGCGCCACTCCATGTACATCGAATCAGCGTCGCGGTTCTTCGCGATCAGGTCGTCCGCCTGGTCGTCGGCCCCGCACGCCGAGCACCAAGCTCGGATATCGCTGTCGGAGGGGGCTGTGCGGCCGTTGATGATCCGGCTGGTCTTCGAGCCGTGCCACCGGCACCGGACAGCCAGCTCGCCGCCCTGAAGCCCTGCGTCCAGCATGATCTCGCGCAGACGATCTGCGACGGCCTGGCGGGCAGCCTGGGCGCTGGTGGAAGGCGAGACGGGCATGGGCCGGCTGTCCGTTGTCGTGCTAGACGGTGTACTGGTGGTGCGGGATCGCGCGCTCCCACACCGCCTCGAAGGCGTCGGCACAGAGCTTCGCCACGGCTGGGTCGTCGCTGAACGATGGTCCGGCCGATTCACCCTCGCCCGTGAAGTGGTTGAACCGGACGATCCGGCCGTCGAACAGCCAGAAGTCGTTACCCGGCAGCGCAAGATCGGACGCCTGCCGCCGGGGCAGCCAGCGGATCAACTCACCGGCCGTGACGTTGGTGAACGTCCCCGAGTGCTCGTAGCGGATGTAATCGCTGACCGGCTCGGAGACAATCCGGGCGCGGCGGATGACGACGCCACGGGCCACGGTCTCGCTGATCAGGCCAAGCCAGGGGCGCCACCAGGACGCACGGTCAGCCGGGTCGTACCGGAAGCCGTCGCGCCACGCCGCGAACGCCTCACGCTCCTTCTCCACGCTGTACGAGTCGCGCATCTCCAGGTGGACTGCGGAATACTGAGCCTCCGCCAGCTGCTCAGCGAAGCTGGGCACGCTCGACGGCATCGCACGCCTCCCTCAGAGCCGGAACCATGCGAGCCGGGAGACGGAACACGCCCTCGGTGTCCGGGATACCGGTCTTGTGTCCGGCCACCCACTGGGTGTCGCTGATCTTGTCCACCATCTCCGGACCGGCCTTCCAGCCCTGGATCACGATCTCCTGCGCGTCGTTGTCGACCCACACCGTCGGGCACTCGTCGTCACCGGTGTTGGGGTCGATCCCGATGAACCGTAGGTCCACTGCGCCCTCCCGTATCAACCTGTTTCCACGGTCTTGCACGTCCACCGTTCCGGTTTACCGGCGGACCGTCAAGGGCGCTTGGTTGCAGCCTGGAAGCAACGGCGTCCCTCAGCTCGGGGAACCTTCGCGCACAGCGTCGTGGGCGCGGTGATCTCGTTGTGGAAGAACTCGGTGTCGTTCATCGGGTCGCCCACTGGGTGAGTCGAACTGGGTCGCGATCGCCAGCCGGACGACGTCCGGGCGCGCATGAAGCGTCAGTTCGACGTGCTCGCCGCAGAGTTGCTCGGCCAGGACGGTCGACTCATCCTCCCTCATGCCGCGTTGCTGGCTTCTGCCCAGCGCTGAGCCTGCACCCAAGGCCTGTTACAGCGGCGAGAGTTCGCCCAGACCCAAGGCGCGCAGGGTGAGGTTGGCCATCTCCAGATGGCCGACCGGGTTCGGGTGGGCCGGGTTGTCGAGCCACGGGATCGGGTCGGCGTCCTGGAAACGCGCCCGCCAGTGCGCCTCGTGGTCGACCAGCAGGGCGCCCGTCTCGGCCGCGATCTCGCGCACCGCCTGGCAGTAGGCCGGTTGTTCACCGCGGGCGCCACGGCCCGCCAGGCTCACCAGCACCGGGGTGTGCACCACGACCTGCACGCCCGCGCACTCGTTCCGACTCCTGGCGATGATCGCGTGCATCGCCTCCCGGAACTCGTCGAGCCCGGCCAGACCCGCCCGCGCGTCGTTGGTGCCGAGGGAGATCGACAGCACGTCCGGCCGGAACCGGCCGATCAGGTGCTCGAAGGAGCCGAGGACATCGGGGGCTCGCCACCCGGAGACGCCGGTGTTGACCACGATGTCGGTCAGCCGGTCGAGCTGCCAGCGGATCCGCTCGTGCAGGTGCTCCACCCAGCCGCGTTCGCCGTGGGTGTGGAGCACGGCCTGGGTGATGCTGTCCCCGGCCATCACCCAGGTCATGGGCTCGCTGGAAAGCCTGATCACGTCGTCCTCCCCGATGATGCCTACGCCGGCGGGGTGCACCGCCGGAAGGGAGTTGATCATAGCCAGGGCCACCGACCCGCGACACGCGCAAGCAGGACACCTGATGCCAGCCTCTGGCATCCGGCGCGAGCTGATGGCGACCTGGACACCCTGCGCGCCGGGGCAGTGGCCTCCGATGCCTGGCCGGAGCTGCGACGTGTGAAGTCCGCTGGACCGGGCACTCTCCCAGTCCGGGTGCAAGCCCGGAGAGGTAGTCGAGGAGTGACGACATGGTCACCTACGGTCGGCGGACAAGGGCGCTCGCCCAGCAGTCACTTGCCCAGCAGTACAGCGCGGCACTGGACCACTTCGGGCAGTTGGTCCGCCGGGTGGAAGTCCAGCAGTGGAGACTGCCCACGCCGTGCCCGCTGTGGACGGTCCGCGGTCTGGTCAACCACGTGACGGTCGAGCAGTTGTGGGTGACGCCGCTGCTGGCCGGCACTCCGGCGACCGCTGTGGGCGGCCGGTTCGAGGGCGACCTGCTCGGGGACGACCCGGTGCTGGCCTGGAAGCAGGCCGCGGCGGAGGCCGAGGAGGCCGTCCATGCCGACGGCGCGCTGGAGCGCACGGTCCGGCTCTGGCAGGGCCCGGCCCTCGCCGCGCATCTCTGCAGCCAGCTGGCCATGGACATCGTCGTGCACTCGTGGGACCTGGCCCGCGCGATCGGCGCGGAGGAGCAAATCCCGAGCGGCCTCGTCGCCTTCGCGCTGCACGAGGTCTCCGAGTACCCGGACCGGCTGGCCGAGTCGGGCCTGTTCGACAGCCCCCGCGCGGTCCCGCCCGGCTCGGACGCGCAGACCCTCCTGCTTGCCCTGACCGGCCGGGAGGCGTGACCGGCCGGGAGGCGTGACCGCGCCGAAGGCGAGTAGCTGCGTGTCGGCGGCAACCGTGCGTGCAAGAGACCCGAGCCGAGTGGAGTCAGGCGCTGGGAGCAGTCGGAAGGCGCCCGCTCGCTTGGTGACCGAGACGGGTAAATGTCCCAGGCAACGGGTAAATGTCCGAGTGGGCCCGTCGGAGCCGGGCGGGCCTGCACGCCGCCGTCGGGACGGCGCGTCCGCCACCCGAGGATCCCCGTCCATGCCCGCTTCTCCGTCATCCTCGCCGTCACGCTGGCCGACGGCCGGTGCCGAGCCGGTCCCCGGCCGACTTCCGTCACCACACGTCGTGGACACCGAGGACGCCCGTTCCCTCTCCCGTGAGCTGTTCCGACGCCTGCGCGAACTCGACGAGGGCACCGCGGACTACTCGTACGTACGCAACACGCTGGTCGAGCTGAACCTCGCGCTGGTCCGCTACGCGGTCGCGCAGTTCCGCCACCGCAACGAGCCCACCGAGGACCTGCTGCAGGTCGGCATCGTGGGCCTGATCAAGGCGATCAACCGCTTCGACCCCGCTCGCCACGTCGAGTTCTCCACCTTCGCGCTGCCCACCATCAGCGGCGAGCTCAAGCGTTTCTTCCGGGACACCACCTGGTCGGTACGGGTGCCGCGCCGACTGCAGGAACTTCGGCTCAGTCTGGCCAGGGCCCGTGACGAGCTCTCCCAGGAGCTCGAACGCCAGCCCACCGACGCGGAGTTGGCCGAACACCTGCACATCAGCGAGGCGGAGGTCGCCGAGGGCGTGGTGGTGAGCAACGCCTATGTCGCCGGCAGCCTCGAAGCGCCCGACCGCGAGGAGTTCGAGGGCCTCCAGAGCCGCCGGACCAGCTATCTCGACCGGGGCCTGGAAGGCGTCGAGAACCTGGAGAGCCTCAAGCCCCTGATCGCCGCGCTTCCGGAACGGGAGCGCACGGTGCTGGCACTCCGGTTCACCGCGGAGCTGTCGCAGGCGGAGATCGGGGAACGGCTCGGCATCTCGCAGATGCACGTGTCGCGCATCCTGTCGCGCACGCTCAAGGGCCTCCGTGAGGCCCTGCTCGCCGACGAGTGAGCGTCGCGTCCGCCGCCTCAGCCCTCAGGCGCGGTCGATCTCGAACCAGACCGCCTTGCCCTCCGGCCGGGTCTCACTGCCCCAGTTCCGCGCGAGCCGTTCGACGACCCGCAGGCCGTGCCCCCCGGGACGCGCCGGAACGGCGAGCGGTCGCAGGGTCGGCGGCTCGGAACTGGGATCGAGGACCTCGATCCGGAGCCCGGCGTGTCCGCAGCCGGAGACCGCCAGTTCACGCGGGCCCCCCGCGTGCAGACAGGCGTTGGTGACCAGTTCGGAGGTCATCAGCAGCACGTCCTCGACCACGGCGAGCTGATCCTCGCCGGGATCGTCGAGCCATCCGCGCGAGGCCAGGCTGGCCTGGACGAAGTCACGGCACCGGCCGACCACGCCCGTGGCGTCCACCAGCACCAGCCGGTCCACCGGCGACTCGTCGGTCGTGCCGCGCATGTGGTCCACCGCGCTCCTCCCTTCGCTCTCGGTCCGCTGCCCTGTGTGCTCAGTCCCCTTCCGCCGTCCGGGCCTCGGCGAGGGAGGCGAAGCGCGGGAAGAGCGTCGCCGCTCCGGTGATCTCGAAGACCCGGGCCACCCGCGGGGTTATCCCGACCAGCGCGATGATGCCATCACGTGCCTGGGCCCTGGACCGGGCGTCGAGCAGGAGGTTGATCCCGGTCGAGTCGCAGAAGTCCAGGCCCGAGCAGTCCACCAGGATCCGGGCTGCGCCGGCGTCCTCGCAACGCTTGAACGCCTCCCGCAACACCGGGGCCGAGTCGTGGTCGAGCTCTCCGGTCAGTCGGAGCACACTCTCGCCCTGCTGCACCGGGCTTCCGCTCGGCCGCGAGGTCGCGGTCACCGTGAACCGCCCACCGGCGGTACCACCAGACTCCAAGGTCATCGTCTCCCGATCTCCCCTTCTCCCGATCTCGTGTCTCCCGATCTCGTGGTCGTGCTCACACGCCCGCGCCGCCGTTGCCCTCCTGATGCCGACGATGCAACGACGGCAGATGCACGCGGCGCGGTGGCCGCATCGTGCGTAGTGCCTGTTCGAGCTTCTCGTCCTCGCGCAGCTCCTGCTCGATGTCGGTGAGTGCCCGTCGCTCACGCCAGGACAGAGCCGGTCCGTGCCGTGCCTCCACGAGGCGCCTCCTCACTGTCCGTGGTTGTCAGCCAGCGTCTGCCCACCCTGTGCCCCGCTATGCATCACAAGACACCCTTGCGGTTGTTGCAGGCGGCTTCGCCCAGGTCCGGACGGGTTCGCCCGGACGGCTGCGGCCGGGGAGCGCTCGTGGAACGATGAAGGGAGCCAAGCGATCTCGCCCAGGCCGGCCGAACCGAACGGCTGGCCGGACGACCTGCGGAGAGGCCGGACATGGACACTCCCCCGCCGCCCGCTCCCGATCTGCCGTACCCCCCGAACGGCCCCAACTCCAGCCACCCGGGCTCCAGCCACCCCGGCTCGAACCGCCCAGTCCCGGCGCGAACCGACCCGAACCGCCCGGACGAGCGGAGCCAGGAGGGCCTGCGGCAGCTGCTGGCGGGCCTGACCGCGGTGCGCGACGGCGACTTCTCGGCCCGGCTGTCCCCCGGCACGGACGGGCTGCTGGCCGAGATCGCCCTGGTCTTCAACGGGATGCTGGACCAACTGACCCTGGTCACCTACGAGGTGACCAGGGTCGCCCAGGAGGTCGGCGGCCAGGGGCGGCTCGGCGGGCAGGCACAGGTGCCCGGCCTGCGCGGGGTCTGGCAGGAGCTCACCGACTCCGTCAACGGGATGGCCCGGAACCTCACCGACCAGGTGCGCAACATCGCCCAGGTCACCACGGCCGTGGCCAAGGGCGACCTGACGCAGAAGATCGAGGTCGACGCGCTCGGTGAGATCCTCGCGCTGAAGAACACCGTCAACACCATGGTCGACCAGCTCTCCGCCTTCGCCGACGAGGTCACCCGCGTCGCCCGCGAGGTAGGCACCGAGGGACGGCTCGGCGGGCAGGCGCGCGTCCCCGGCGTGGCCGGGACCTGGCGGGACCTGACCGACAACGTCAACTCCATGGCGGGCAACCTGACCACCCAGGTGCGGGCCATCGCCCAGGTGGCGGGCGCGGTCGCCGGCGGCGACCTGACCCAGAAGATCTCCGTGGACGCGCGCGGCGAGATCCTGGAGCTCAAGACCACCATCAACACCATGGTCGACCAGCTCTCCGCCTTCGCCGACGAGGTCACCCGCGTCGCCCGCGAGGTGGGCACCGAGGGCAAACTGGGCGGTCAGGCCACGGTCCGCGGCGTGGCCGGGACGTGGAAGGACCTGACCGACAACGTCAACGTGATGGCGTCCAACCTGACCCATCAGGTCCGGTCGATCGCCCAGGTCGCGCAGGCGGTCGAACGCGGCGACCTGTCCCGGAAGATCTCCGTCGAGGCGAGCGGCGAGGTCGCCGGGCTGGCCGAGGCGATCAACACCATGGTGGACATGCTCTCCGCCTTCGCCGACGAGGTCACCCGCGTCGCCGGCGAGGTGGGCACCGAGGGCGTCCTGGGCGGCCAGGCCCGCGTCCCCAACGTCGCCGGGACCTGGAAGGACCTGACCGAGAACGTCAACTCCATGGCCACCAACCTGACCAACCAGGTCCGCAACATCGCCCAGGTGACCACGGCGGTCGCCAAGGGCGACCTGACCCGCAAGATCGACGTCGACGCGCGCGGCGAGATCCTGGAGCTCAAGACCACGATCAACACCATGGTCGACCAGCTCTCCGCCTTCGCCGACGAGGTCACCCGCGTGGCCCGAGAAGTCGGCACCGAGGGACGGCTCGGCGGCCAGGCCGAGGTCGAGGGCGTCTCCGGAACCTGGAAGCGGCTGACCGAGAACGTCAACGAGCTGGCCGGGAACCTGACCCGGCAGGTCCGCGCGATCGCCGAGGTCACCAGCGCCGTGGCGGAGGGCGACCTGACCCGCTCGATCACCGTCGAGGCGCCGGGCGAGGTCGGCGACCTGAAGGACAACATCAACGCCATGGTCGAGTCGCTGCGCGAGACCACCCGCACCAACCAGGAGCAGGACTGGCTCAAGACCAACCTGGCCCGGATCTCCGCTCTGATCCAGGGTCCGCGCAGCCTGACCGCCGTGGCCGAGCTGGTGCTGGACGAGCTGACCCCCCTGGTCGGCGCGCAGTTCGGGGCCTTCTACCTGGCCCAGGACGGACCGGACGGGCCGCTGCTGGTCCGGGTGGGTTCCTACGGCGCGCCCAGCGGACAGTCCGACAGTTTCCGTCTGGGCGAGTCCCTGGTGGGCCAGTGCGCCCGCAGGCGCCGCACGCTGCTGATCGAGGACCTGCCGACCGGCTACCTCTCCATCTCCTCCGGCGCGGGCAGCGCGGCCCCCGCCTCGCTGATCCTGCTGCCGATCGTGATGGAGGACCAGCTGCTGGGCGTCGTCGAACTCGCCTCGCTGCGGCCGTTCTCGCAGGTCGACCGGGACTTCCTGTCGATGGTGACCGAGGCGCTCGGCGTCAACGTCAGCTCGCTGGTGGCCAACACCCGTACCGACGAGCTGCTCACCGAGTCGCGTCGGCTCACCGCCGAACTGCAGGAGCGGCAGCAGGAGTTGCAGCGCTCCAACGCCGAACTGCAGGAGAAGGCGGCGTTGCTGGCCGACCGCAACTCCGACATCGAGACCAAGAACCTGGAGATCGAGCAGGCCCGGCAGGAGTTGGAGGAACGGGCGCACCAGCTGTCGATGGCGTCGATGTACAAGTCGGAGTTCCTGGCCAACATGAGCCACGAACTACGAACCCCGCTCAACAGCCTGCTGGTGCTGGCCCAGCTGCTGGCACAGAACCCGGGGAGCAACCTGACGGACAAACAGGTCGGCTACGCCACCGTGATCCACTCGGCGGGGTCGGACCTGCTGGAGTTGATCAACGACATCCTCGACCTGTCCAAGGTCGAGGCGGGCAAGCTCGACGTGAACCCCGAACCCTTCGCGCTGCGACCGCTGCTGGACTCGCTGGAGACCATCTTCCGTCCGCTCACCGCCGAGAAGGCGCTGGAGTTCCGCGTCAGCACCGGTCCGGACCTGCCGGAGCAGCTGGTGACCGACGAGCAGCGGCTGCGGCAGATCCTGCGCAACCTGCTCTCCAACGGAGTCAAGTTCACCGAGACCGGCAGCGTCGAACTGCGCGTCGAGATGGCGGCGCCGGACGCGCTTCCGGACGAACTGCCCGGTGGGCAGCGGGTGGTGGCCTTCCGGGTGGAGGACACCGGGATCGGGATCGCCGAGGAGCACCTGGACAGCATCTTCGGGGCCTTCCAGCAGGCCGACGGCACGACCAGCCGCCGCTACGGCGGCACCGGCCTCGGTCTGTCGATCAGCCGTCAGATCGCCCGCCTGCTCGGCGGGATGATCCACGCGGAGAGCACGCCGGGCCAGGGCAGCAGCTTCACGCTGCTGCTGCCGGTCCGCTCGCCGAAGACCGCGCCTCCGCCGCAGCCGGTCCCCGCGCCGACGACGCGCGGGCCACGGCTCGGAGACGAGCTGGAGGGCCGGACGGCGCTGGTGGTGGACGACGACGAGCGCAACGTCTTCGCCCTGTCCGGCCTGCTGGAGCTGCACGGCGCCACCATCGTTCACGCCCGCGACGGACAGGAGGGCTTCGACGTGCTGCAGGCCCGCAGCGACATCGACGTGGTGCTGATGGACCTGATGATGCCCGGCCTGGACGGCTATGCGGCCACCGAGCTGATCCGGTCCATGCCCCGGTTCGCGGACCTGCCCATCATCGCGGTCACCGCCAAGGCCCTCCCGGGCGACCGCGACGACATCCTCGGCGCGGGAGCGACCGACTACGTCGTCAAGCCCGTCGACGCGAACGACCTGCTCGACCGGGTCCGCCGCCATCTGCGCTGACACTCAGCCCATCCGACAGCCGATCTGACGATCTGTCACTCAACCGACCTGACGAGCCGTCAACTCAGCCGGACCAGCACCAGGCTGGCGTCGTCGTCGGTGTCGCCGACCGCCGCGGCCAGCAGCGCGTCCGCCTGGGCGTCGAGGTCACCGTCCACCTCCAGCTGCTCGACCACGCGGCAGAGCAGCGCGAGCGCGTCGTCCAGGGAGGAGTGCCGCCGCTCGATCAGCCCGTCGGTGAAGAGCAGCAGCAGATCGCCCTGGCGCAGCTCGCACTGCGACTCGGCGTAGCGGGTGTCCGCCACCGCGCCGAGCAACAGGTTGGGCTCCGCCTCCAGCAGCCGCGCCCGGCCCTCCCGCAGCAGCAGCGCGGGCAGGTGGCCGGCGCTGGTCCAGTGCAGCAGCCGGTCCGCCGGGTCGAAGTGGCCGCAGACGGCCGTGGCCGTCGGATGGCCGGAGGTACGCAGCGTCACCTCGTTGAGCCAGTGCATCAACTCCCCCGGCTCGCCGCCCGAAACCGCCAGCCCGCGCAGCGCGTTGCGCAACGCCACCATGCCGGTCGCCGCCTCGATGCCGTGACCGGCGACGTCGCCGACCGCGATCATCACCCGGCCGTCGGGCAGGCCCAGCATGTCGTACCAGTCGCCGCCGACCCGGTACTCCTCGGCCGCGGGCCGGTAGCGGGCCACGACCTGGAGGCCGGGCAGCCCGCCGAGGTCCGGCTGCTCGGGCACGATCGCCTGCTGCAGCTGGAGGGCGAGCCGGTGCCGCAGCGCGGCCTGGGCCTGCACGGAGCCGAGCGCGTCGAAGGTCGCGGCGAGCGCCTCCTCCGTCTGGTACTGCAGCGACACGTCCTGGAAGAACCCGGTCAGACCGGTCAACGTGCCGTGGGTGACCAGCGGTTCGGCGATCAGGCGGACGTGCCGGACGCCGCCGTCGGGACGCGGGATCCGCAGCACGCCGCTGACGCCGTCCAGGCGGGCGGTCAACGTCTCCAGCATTCCGGCGAGTTCGGGTCGGTCCTCGGCCACCAGCAGGTTGGCCAGCTGCTCCAGCGGGAAAGGCTCGGCGTCGGCGGGCAGTCCGAGGCACGGGGCGACCAGTTCGCTCCACTGGGTCACCCCGCGCGCCGTGTCGTCCTCGAACGCGGCCAGCGAGCCGAGCCGTCCCGCCCGCTTCAGCACGGTGAAGCTGTGGTCCCGGTTCTCGGTGTGCCAGAAGACCATGCAGCGCTCGGCCGAGACGGCCAGGACGCGGACGTTGAGCATCGGCGCGCTGTTCGGCCGCCGGACCTGCGGCAACCGGTCCACGCGCTGGACGGCGCCGTTCCGGTAGGCGTCGGCCACCATGGCAGCCAGCTCCTCAGCGGCGGCCGGCAGGACGTGGCTGAGCGGCCTGCCCACCGGCCTAGGCACGCCGCTGCTCAGCCGGTACGCGGCGGCGTTGAGGTACTCGACGAACACCCCCGACGCTCCGCCCGAACCCGAACCCGAACCCGGACCCGACGCCCGGCCGCGCCGCAGCGTCATCGCCGGTTCCGCCAGCAGGTCCAGCGCCGAGGCCAGCACCGGAAGCGATCCGCCCGGGTCCGCGTCCTGCTCGCCCCGCGCGAGCACCCGGGCGAGCACCTCCACCAGGCCGAGGACCCGGCGGCGCAGGCCCGGATCCAGCTCCCTGGGCCCCTTCCAGGCGACCAGGACGACGCCCACCGAGCGGCCCTCGTGGCGCAGCGGCAGCAGGGCGCGCGCGGACGTCCGGTCCTGGCCGGGGAGTTCGTGCGGGTCCAGGACGCCGACCGGCAGCCACAGCGGAGTGTCGTCGTCGAGCGCCTGCTGGGGCTTGGCCCGCCACTGCGGCGGGATCTGCCCCCACTGCGCCCGCACCAGCGGCGGGAACCCGGCGGAACCGACCAGCCGCAGACAGTCGCCGGCGGTGCGACGCCACAGCAGCAGTCCGCGCACGCCCAGCGGGTGCAGCTCACCGAGCACGGTCGCGGCCAGCTCGTCCAGGTCGGCGTCCGCCTCCCCCGCGCTGGCGATCCGGCGGCGCGCCCGGGGCTCCGGCAGCGCCGGAGCGTGGCTCCCCGGCTCTCCCGGCGCCACGACCTCCGCCCCGCAGGCGGCGTTGACGATGTCGGCGGCCAGGTCCGCGATCGACAGACCGGCCCCGACCGCGAGCCGCCGCAGCGCCTCCCCGGCGACCGCGGGCTCCACGCCCTGCTGCGCCACCAGGACTCCGGTGGCGAGGTCCAGCAGCCGTCGCCCCTCCGTCCGCGCCAGCTCGGCCGCCAGGTCCAGGTAGGCCGACGCCGTTCCGGCCGTGGCCTCGCCGCTGCCGTCGCGCAATTCGCCGTCCCGTAGCTCGCCGTCCCGTGCCATCAAGCCTCCTCCGCGCCGCGTACGGGTCCGCCCTCCCAGTCTGCGCGTTCGCCCGGCGGGGCGTCCCCCGCCACCGGCACTTCCGGCATTACGTGTGGGAAAGAGTCGCCGGAAGCAAAAGATCCCTGTCCGACCTGTGAAGGTGTCAGGAAGTTGAGCGCGACACGTTTCCCGCGCCGAAATGCGGACAGACGCGGATGGGCGCTCCAGACAGGCGGTCTGCCCGCGAGCGGCCCGATGTCCGCGAGCGCCCACCAAACACGTCCGGCCTCCTCCGGCGCGACGGGCGCATCCGGCAGGCCCGGAGGAGGCACAGCACGATGACGGCGGAGCCCGAACACCGCGCACCGCGCCACGGTCCGCTCAGTCCGCTCAGTCCGCCAGGAACTCCACGAACGCGTCGGTGAGCTCCGGCGCCACCGCCGCGTCACCGTGGTCGCCGGGCACCTCGACCAGGCGGGCGCCGGGCAGGACAGCGACCAACTCGCGTGCCGAGACAGCCCGTTCGTCCTCGGACCCCACCACCACGAGCGACGGGACCCGGATCGCGGCGACCTGCTCCTCGGTCGAGTGCGCGATCGAGTCGAGCACGTGCAGCGTCGCGACCGGGTCCACCCCGCGCTCCCGCATGGCCGCCACGGCCTGCGCCTCCCGCGAGCCGGGCTCCCACGTGCCGGCGGCGGCCCCGGCGAAGAGCCGCTTCAGCCAGGCCCCCGCGCCGCCGCCGGTCCCGTTGACCTCGCGCATCCCCTGCCCGCCGATCACCGCCCGCCGCGGCGTCGCCCCGCGCACCAGCATCCGCACCGCGATCCGCGCGCCGAGCGAGTAGCCGCCGAGGTCGTAGCCACCGGCGTCGTACGCGTCCAGCTTCAGGTGCTCGACCAGCGCGAGCGCGTCGGTGGTCAGCACGTCCGACGGGTACGCGGCGGCGTCCTGCGGCTTGGCGCTGTCGCCGTGGCCACGGAAGTCCGGCATGACCACCCGGTGCCCGCGCGCGGCGAGCCCGTCGACGATCCCGGTCCGGAACCACATCCCGGCATCCGCCGACATCCCGTGCAGCAGCACCACCGGCCGCCCCTCACCCACCTCCCGGTACGCGAGCTGCTGTCCGTCGGGCGCGGCGAAGAAGGAGGGCTGGGGCATCGTCATGCCAGGGACGCTACACGTGCTTCGGTTCGCACGCCCTCAGCCTCCCGGCTGCGCCATCAGGTAGGCGAGGACGGCCAGCACGCGGCGGTTGTCGTCCTCGGACGGAGGCAGGTCCAGCTTGGTGAAGATGCTGGTGCTGTGTTTCGACACGGCCTTCTCGCTGACGAAGAGCCGACCCGCGATCGCACTGTTGGAACGGCCCTCGGCCATCAGCTCCAGCACCTGGCGCTCGCGCTCCGTGAGGCGGGCGAGCGTCTCGCCGTTGCCGCCCCGGCTGCGGCGGCCGAGCAGGCGGGTGACCACGGCGGGGTCCATCACCGTGCCGCCCGCCGCCACCGTCCGGATCGCGTCGACGAACTGGTCGTCACTGAAGACCCGGTCCTTGAGCAGGTAGCCCACCCCGCCCGCCTGGTCGGCGAGGAGTTCCTCGGCGTAGATCTGCTCCACGTACTGCGACAGCAGCAGGATCGGCAGCCCGGGGATCCGCTCCCGGGCCGTCAGCGCGGCGCGCAGGCCGTCGTCGGTGTGGGTGGGCGGCAGCCGGATGTCCACCACGGCGAGGTCCGGCCGGTGCTCCAACAGCGCGTCGAGCAGGCCCGGCGCGCTGTCGGTGGCCGCCACGACCTCGAACCCGCGTGCCGCGAGCAGCCGGACCAGTCCTTCGCGGAGCAAGAAGAGGTCCTCCGCGACGACGACGCGCAGGGCGGCTACCTGCACGGCACCTCCATCGCCACGATCGTCGGCCCGCCGGGCGGGCTGCTGACGGCAAGGATGCCATCGAAGGACGCCAACCGCCGCTCCACACCGGCCAGCCCGCTGCCCCGGGCGGGATCCGCGCCGCCGACGCCGTCGTCGGTGACCTCGATCCGCAGCAGCCCGTCCGTGCGGGCGACGCGAATCCGCAGGCTCCGCGCGTCGGCGTGCCGGACGGCGTTGGTCACCACCTCGGCGACGGCGAAGTAGCAGGCCGACTCCACTGGGGCATCGAGCCGTTCGGGCAAGTCGATCTCGGTGGTGCAGGGCAGCGGCAGGTCCAGCGCCAGCGCGCGGATCGCCTCGCCGAGGCCGCGGTCGGCCAGGACCGGCGGGTAGATGCCGCGGACCAGGCAGCGCAGCTCCGAAAGCGCCGCCGCCGACGCCTCGCGGGCCTCCACGACCAGCGCGGCGGCCTCGTCCGGGCGGTCGGCGATCAACTCCTCTGCCACGCGCAGGTTCATGCCGATCGCGACCAGCCGGCCCTGCGCGCCGTCGTGCAGGTCGCGCTCGATCCGGCGCAGTTCGGCCGCCGCCGAATTCACCGCCTGCGCCCGCGTGTCGGCCAGCTCACGCACCCGCGCGGCCAACGCGGGATCCGGCTCCTGCCCCAACAGCCGCCGGGCGTCCGGCAGTACGGTGCGCGGCAGCAGCCAGACCCCGAGGGCCAGCAGCAGTGCGCCCTGGATCGCGCCGACCACGGAGATGTTGTGGCCGAGACCGACCTGGACCACCGGTCCCTGGCCCACCGGGTTGCCGACCCGCTGCAGCACCACCGCCGACCGGTTGAGCGCCCCCTCCACGACGGCGTACGCGCCGCTCGCCACCAGTCCCAGCGCCACCAGGTCGGCTGCCGCCCGCGGCCACCGCACCGGTGCGACGGCCGCGACGACCAACAGCGCCAGGCCGGCCGCCCAGCCGAGCACGGCGTGAACGGCGGAGACGCCCGGCGCCGGTGCTCCCCACAGGTCCAGGCCCGCCAATCCGCCGACCATGACGACCACAGCGGGCAGCAGCACGGCCCAACGCCCGGACGACCGCACCGCCTCGTCGCCGCGCGCCCACCACGCCAGGCCGTGCCCCGCCACGCCGCCGAGCACGAGCACGACCACCGCGCCGAGCAGCGCGTACTGCGGGCCTTCGACGTGCGTGGCCCCGTACGCACCGGTCATCGCCTCCCCCGCGACCACCGCCGTCACCGCGAGCACCCACGGCCTCGGTGCCGGTCCCTGCCCGGCGGACGGCATCAGGGCGGCGGTCAGCAGGCCCGCCAGCAGCAGCCCGAAGGCGAGCGGCCCGGACGGGGTCAGGTCCGGCACCGTCGCCCAGTAGCCGGACGAGGCCCCGACCGCCCGCACGTCGACGACGAGCGCCGACGCCTCGCCGTACCCGGCCACGCCCACCAGCGCGGCGACCAGCGGCCAGCCGACCGGCCCGGCCCAGCGCGCCGCGAGCGGCACCCGCTCACGGCGAACCGCCAGCACCGCGCACACCGCCGTCAACGCCACGAACACGCTCAACACCCACGGCAGTTCGGTCACCACCGGAAACGGCCACATCTCGGTCCCTCGCTCCGTCGTCCCACCGGCCACGGATCGCGGCCTCAGGATCATGCTGCTGCGCGGGACGCGGTCGTCGCCATGGACCCGAACCTACTTCTGAGGTGGGGAAATGCCTACCTTCTGCGCCTCGTCCGCCCAGCCGTCAGGTCCACCGCCGCGACCGTCCCCTCACGGCGGGGAGGCCGCCCGAACCTCTCCGGTCACCCCTCCAGGGCCGCCCGCACCCGGCGCGAGGGCTGGAAGGCGTAGAGGTCGAGGATCGCGGGCGGATCGGCGAGCCCCGGACCGCCCTGCTCGACCCAGGCGGTGATGTCCGCCGTCGCGTCCAGGTCGTTCACCAGCCCGAGCCAGACCGGCCTGCCGCCCGCCCGACGACCTTCGGGCGAGGGCTGCACCACGATCACGTTGGCGTGCTCGCAGGCGTCCAGGCAGTCGACCGTCCTGAGCCCACCGATCCCCGCCAAGGACCGGCGCAGATCCGCCAGTTGGGCCGTGTGGTCGACGCGCGGGATCTTCGGCGTGCCACAGCAGCAGCCCCGGCAGACGGAGACCGTCGGGCTGCCCGGCGTCCCGTCGACGACGGGCCCCACGGCCTTGCGAGTACGTCGGCTCACCGGGGGGCCTCGGCAATCTGGGTGTCGTACGTGCAGGTCACCGGCGAAGTCTTGCAAACCCGCCCGACCGTCCGCTCCCCCGGGCCTCAGTTCGGCGCGGGTACGGTGGGCCCATGGCACCCGGAGAACCCGCACGGCGCACGGTCATTGACGACCAGGGGACGCCGCTCGTCCTCGCCCACAGCCCGATCCGCCGCGTCGTCTCGCTGGTGCCGTCGCTCACCGATGCGATCGCGGTCAGCGCCCCCGGCCTGTTGGTCGGCGCGACCGACTGGTGCAGCCATCCGGCCGGGCTGGACGTGGTCCGGATCGGCGGCACCAAGAACCCCGACACCACGCGGATCGCCGCTCTGCGCCCCGATCTGGTGGTGGCCAACGAGGAGGAGAACCGCGCCCCGGACCTGGAGGCGCTGCGCGCGGCCGGAATCCCCGTCTGGGTCACCGAGGTGCGCACCCTCGACCAGGCCTTCCGCTCGCTCGACCGCCTGCTGACCCTGCTGACGCTGCTGAACAAGGACTCCGGCCTACCGCGCCCGCAGTGGCTCGACGACGCCCGCCGCGCCTGGGCCGCCGTGACCCCGCTGCCCGGCCATCCGTCCGGCCGTCCCCGCCGCGCGGTGGTGCCGGTCTGGCGTCGGCCCTGGATGGTGGTCGGCCGGGACACCTTCGCCGGGGACCTGCTGCGCCGCCTCGGCGTCGAGCAGCTCTACGCGGACCACGACGAGCGCTATCCGGCGATCCCGATCGACCAGCTGCGCGCGTCCGGCGCCGACCTGGTCGTCCTGCCGGACGAGCCCTACCGGTTCACCGGGACCGACGGCCCGGAGGCGTTCCCCGGTCTGCCGGCAGAACTGGTGAGTGGCCGTCACCTCACCTGGTACGGACCGTCGTTGACCGAGGCAGCAACGCTGCTCCGGCAGCAGCTGCAGGCACCCCTGCCACCCCCGGTGCCTGAACAGGGCTGAGCCGGACCGACCCCCGGCCCGAAACCGATTCGTCGTTCGAGCCGGGTGTCTGTTAGCGTTGGGTTCACCGACGCGGGGTGGAGCAGCTCGGTAGCTCGCTGGGCTCATAACCCAGAGGTCGTAGGTTCAAATCCTGCCCCCGCTACTCCGTACGGAGGGCCCGGCCGATCAATCGGCCGGGCCCTCCGTCGTTCTACGCCACTTCTGCCGCCACTCCCACTGCTTCCACTGCTTCCACTGCCCGGCGCGGACGCCGCAGCCGCAGGCGGTCCAGGACCGCGCCGAAGGAGCGGCCGAAGGCCGGGTCGCAGAGGGCTCCCGCGCTGTGCCGGACCTCCCGGGCCTGACGCGCGAAGGCGGCCACCACCCGCGCGGCCTCGTAACCCGCCGGAAGCGCGGGCAGATGCACCCGGCCCCGCTCCGCCTGCGCGGCGAGCGCTTCGGCCAACTCCTCGGGCGTACGCGGCCAGGGCGCGATCCCGGCGGCGGCCAGCGTGGCCGCATTGGCCTGGCCGTGGCCCGGAATGACCTCGTAACTCACCGCCGGCAGGCCCGCGACCAGTGCCTCCGTCAACGACAGCCCGCCCGCGTTGTGCACCAGCACGTCCGCCGCACCCATCAACTGCGGGACGTCGTCCCGCCATCCGAGCGCGACCGTGCCCGGCTCGGCCGACACCTGGCGCAGCAGCCGCCCGTTCCGCCCGCAGAGCACCACCGGCACCGTCCGCTCCGCCGCGCGCACCGCGCGGACGCCGGCCACCACGTCCCCCAGCCCGAGCGAGCCGGTGACCATCAGCGCCATCCGGTGGTCGTCCGGCACGCCCAACTCGGCACGCAGCGCCCGACATTCCGCCGGGTCGGGCGTCCGCGCGAAGGCCTCGGGGGCCAACGGACCGGCCGCCGCCATCACGACGCCGTAGCGGGCGCTGCCCTCCGCTGCGGTCGCCTCGGTGACCGTCAGATGCGCGTCGAGCGCGGGATGCACCCAGAGACGGTGCGGCGCGGGGTCGGTGAGGTAGCAGACGGTCGGCGCGGTCAGCGTGCCGTCCTCCTTCAGCGCGCCCAACGTCTGTGCCGCGAACGGGAAAGTGGTGACCACGACGTCGTACCCCTGCCCGACCCACCCGGCCACGCCGGAGCGCGCCGCCGTGCAGACCCGCAGCGTGAGCCGCCGCGCGACCGAGTCGCGCTCACCGCACCGGAAGAACCAGTCGAAGACCGCCGGAAGATGACTGGCCGTCAGCGCGTAACCCTGACGCAGCACCAGTCGCTGGTGCCGGGGCAGCGCGTCGAGGAAGTCCTGACAGTCGGCCTCCATCCCCATCGCCTCGAGCCGCCGGATCAGCTCCGCCGCAGCCCCGTTGTGCCCCGCGCCGACACTGCCGGTGATCACGAGCGCCCGCAGCGCCCCTGCCGTCCGCCTGCCCTGCCGAGGCACCCTGCGAGGCGTCCGCCTCACCGACCCGAACGCGACCATGGAAACGGAACCTCCTGCGCAACTTCGCCGACGTCGGGCACGACGATGACGGGTTTGCGGCGGTTTTGGGGTGTCCAGCGGCCGACCACTCGCGCAACATTCGACGAAGCCCCGGCGTCACCGGCGCACACCGAAGTCGCGCTCCACCGGACAACCCGCGAAAATAGGGTCTTGTGAGGTTTTCCCTGTTTTTCTTCTCTCTGTTCCGCCACCCCTCAGGAGCAGGAATGAGCACCGAACCGGAGCCGATCAGCCCCGAGGCGCGTCGCGCGCTGGAGCAGGACCTCGCGGAGCTGCGCGCCGAGCGCGCGAAGATCGCGGCGACGCTGCGGGACGTGGACTCGACCGGCGACCGCGCCGACCAGGCCGACGAGCTGCAGCGGGCCACCGACGTCGCGCGGCTCGACGACCGGATCAAGGCGCTCGACCTGCGGCTGCGGCAGGCTGCCGTGGCCGGGCCACCGCCGACCGACGTGGTCGGGGTGGGGAGCACGGTCACCGTACGGTTCGACGATGAGAGCACCGAGACCGTGCAGATCGGCGCCGTCGCCGAGGAGCTGGAACGGACGCTGGTCACCGCCGACAGCCCCCTGGGGCACGCCCTCCTCGGGCACCACCCGGGCGACACCGTCGGTTACGACACGCCCGAGGGCCACGCGACCGCGACGGTCGTCGCCATCGCGGCGAGCTGAGCCACAGGCAGCCGCCGAGCCAGGCGGTCAGAGCCGGTCGCTGTGCAGCCGCTCCGAGCTCCGCAGCTCCATGTACGGCTGCTGCCCGGCCGGTCCACCGACAGGACGGCGCAGTACGTCAGCGCCGCCGCATGGTCGCCGAGGGTGTCCTGCCGCAGCTCAGCGGGCACCCGGAGCAGCGCCTGCCGCCAGCCGGGCTCGTCGGGCCCAGCCGGGCTCGTCGGGCCGCTCCGCCTCTGCCGTGCTCATCGCAGGTCCGCCTTCTTCTCCCGAGGGAGGTCGTGATCGTCCGCGTCAGAGTAGCCCCGGTCCTGTCCCGGACCGGGGCTGGCAGACCATACAGGGGAAGTCAGGTGGCGGGACGGCGGCCGTGGTTGGCCCCGTGCTTGGCGCGCTGCTTCTTCTTCCGGCGGCGTTTCGACGACATGGCCACTCCTCTCGCAGACCTCGTCCTCACGGACCTCGCGCGGCATTCGTGCAACGCTCGCACAGCACTCGCGCAACACTTGCGCAACGCTCGGGCGGCGGACGACCGGCCCCTCGCTCCACGGTGCCACAGCACCGAGCGCCCGGCATGTCCGCGCGGAGGTGTACGCACGACGGCACTGCTGGGCGGGCGAGGACCGCCTCTCCCCCTCACATCGGCACCTGTGGGGCGTGAGACCGGACGTCCGCCATCCGGTCTGTGAGTGAAACAAGTCACTGCTTCGACCGACCCGCTGGTCGGTATGAAAAGGGTAGGTTCCTGCGACCAAGGGGAAGGACCTCCGTCCCCGGCTACAGCCGCTCCGCCCTGCCTGCCCTGTCCTGCTCGTGATCGTGCTTCCGCGTTGCTGTGTCTTCGCGGTTCCGCGAATCCCCCGTTCCCCTGACGAGAGACACACGACATGTCTGCGCATGACGCCACCCACCACCCACCCCAGCGCATCGGCGTGGTCGCCGAGTCGACCGCCGGGGAGACCCGCGTCGCCGCGACGCCCGCGACCGTCAAGCAGTTGCTCGGGATCGGCTACGAGGTCGTCGTCGAGTCCGGGGCCGGTGCGGCCTCGGGCTTCACCGACGAGGTCTACGTCGAGGCGGGCGCGGACATCGGCGACGCCTGGGCGCAGCAGATCGTGCTCAAGGTCAACGCCCCGTCCGGCAGTGAGATCGCGCGGCTGCGCGAGGGCACGACCCTGGCGGGCCTGATCGCCCCGGCGCAGCACCCGGAGCTGCTGGAGCAGCTGTCCGCGCGCGGCGTCACCGTGCTGGCGCTCGACGCGGTGCCGCGGATCTCGCGTGCGCAGTCGATGGACGTGCTCAGCTCGATGGCGAACATCGCCGGATACCGGGCGGTGATCGAGGCGGCCCACGTCTTCGGGCGCTTCTTCACCGGTCAGGTGACCGCGGCGGGCAAGGTGCCGCCGGCGAAGGTCCTGGTGGCGGGCGCCGGTGTGGCCGGGCTCGCGGCGATCGGCGCCGCGTCCAGCCTGGGCGCGATCGTGCGCGCGACCGACCCGCGTCCCGAAGTCGCGGACCAGGTCAAGTCGTTGGGCGGTGAGTACCTGCCGGTCAACGTCGTGCAGGAGCAGAGCACCGACGGCTACGCCAAGGCGACCTCCGCCGACTACGACCGCGCCGCCGCCGAGCTCTACCACCGCCAGGCCATGGACGTGGACATCGTGGTCACCACCGCGCTGATCCCCGGCCGTCCGGCGCCGCGGCTGCTGACCGCCGAGGACGTGGCGGCCATGAAGCCGGGCAGCGTGATCGTCGACATGGCCGCCGCGATGGGCGGCAACGTCGAGGGCACGGTGGCGGGCCGGGCCGTGGTCACCGACAACGGCGTGACCATCATCGGCTACACCGACCTGGCCTCCCGGCTGCCGGCCCAGGCCTCGCAGCTGTTCGGCACCAACCTGGTGAACCTGGTCAAGCTGGTGACGCCCGGCAAGGACGGGCAGCTGACGCTGGACTTCGAGGACGTGGTGCAGCGGGCGGTGACGGTCGTCCGCGAGGGCGAGATCACCTGGCCGCCGCCGAAGGTCTCCGTCTCGGCGGCACCGGCCGCGCCGGTCGCCGAGACCGCCAAGCCGGAGCCCAAGGAGGCCAGGAAGCTCAGCCCCGCGGCCCGCTTCTCACTGATCGGCGTCGGCATGCTCGCGCTCTTCGGCGTGGTCGGCTTCGCCCCGGCCCAACTCGCCGAGAACTTCACGGTGTTCATGCTGGCGGTGGTGATCGGCTACTACGTGATCGGCAAGGTGCACCACGCGCTGCACACGCCGCTGATGTCCGTCACCAACGCCATCTCCGGCATCGTGGTGACCGGCGCGCTGCTGCAGATCGGGCACGAGAGCTGGGTGGTCACCGCGCTGTCCTTCGTCGCGATCCTGCTGACGAGCGTGAACATCTTCGGCGGTTTCGCCGTCACCCGCCGCATGCTGTCCATGTTCTCGAAAGGCTGAGCCACGATGACCTCCACGACGGCCGCACACGCCGCGGACCTCGTAGCCGCCCTGCTGTTCATCCTGTCCCTGGCGGGGCTCTCCCAGCACCGCACCTCGCGCGCCGGCGTCGTCTACGGCATCGCGGGCATGGGGCTCGCGCTGGTCGCCACGATCGTGGTGGCGGCGCAGAGCATCGCCGCCGGGGCGATCGCGCTGATCCTGCTCGCCATGGCGATCGGCGCCGTGCTCGGGATGTGGCGGGCGCGCAGCGTCGAGATGACGCAGATGCCCGAACTCATCGCCGTGCTGCACAGCTTCGTCGGCCTTGCCGCGGTGCTGGTGGGCTGGAACAGCTACCTCGAGGTCGAGTCGCACGGCGCCAGGCAGACCGAGATCGCCGCGGACCTGCTGACCATCCACCATGCCGAGGTCTTCATCGGCATCTTCATCGGCGCGGTCACCTTCACCGGCTCGATCGTCGCCTTCCTCAAGCTGTCGGCCCGGATCAACTCCCGGCCGCTGATGCTGCCGGGCAAGAACGGGCTCAACCTCGGCGCGCTGGCCGCGTTCGTGGTGCTGACGGGCTGGTTCTGCGCGAGTCCGAACCTGCCGCTGATGATCGCGGTCACCGTGCTGGCCCTGGCGCTCGGCTGGCATCTGGTCGCCTCGATCGGCGGCGGCGACATGCCGGTCGTCGTCTCGATGCTGAACAGCTACTCCGGCTGGGCGGCGGCAGCGGCGGGCTTCCTGCTCGACAACGACCTGCTGATCGTCACCGGCGCACTGGTCGGCTCCTCCGGCGCCTACCTGTCGTTCATCATGTGCAAGGCGATGAACCGCTCGTTCATCTCCGTCATCGCGGGCGGCTTCGGCATCGAGGCGCCGTCCGGCGGCAGCGAGGAGACGGGCGAGCACCGCGAGATCCGCGCGGCGGAGGCGGCGGAGCTGCTGACCCAGGCCCGCTCGGTGGTGATCACCCCCGGCTACGGCATGGCCGTGGCCCAGGCCCAGCACCCGGTGGCGGAGCTGACGCGCCGTCTGCGCGAGCGCGGCGTCGAGGTCCGCTTCGGCGTCCACCCGGTCGCCGGACGCCTGCCCGGCCACATGAACGTGCTGCTGGCCGAGGCGAAGGTGCCGTACGACATCGTCCTGGAGATGGACGAGATCAACGACGACTTCGCGGACACCTCCGTCGTCCTGGTCATCGGCGCCAACGACACGGTCAACCCGTCCGCGGCCGAGGACCCGGGCAGCCCCATCGCCGGCATGCCGGTGCTCCGGGTCTGGGAGGCTTCGAGCGTCATCGTCTTCAAGCGCTCCATGGCCTCCGGCTACGCGGGCGTGCAGAACCCGCTGTTCTTCCGTGAGAACAGCAGCATGCTCTTCGGCGACGCCAAGCAGAGCGTGGACGCGATCCTCGCCGCGCTCGGCACGGACGGGCCGGCGTCGTCCGGTACGCGTTCCGCCGCCAGCCCGGCAACGGTCGGCGGGTAACCGAGCGGCTCAACCCCTCACGTGTGCCCCCGGCTCCGACAGCGAGCCGGGGGCACACGTGTGTTCGGGCACGAAAAACCCTTGGACGACGCAGCTCGCCTCGCGGCAGACTTCAATACCCCACACCCCCGCCTCCGCCGGAGCAGTTCGACGCGTCCCCCGTCGGCCGCTCCGAGGCTGGACGTTTGTGACAACCAGTCGTGCCCGCCTCCCCACCCCCACCGACCCGTGTGCGGGCACTCGACCCGAACCGACGACCGGCTGGTCCGGCATGCTCGGCAACCCCGGCATGCGCGGCCCAGCCTCGACACCTCCAGGGTTGGTATGGCAACGCCACACACAGGCCAGGGCACGCCGCGCAGAGGCGCGGTGCTCCTCGCCCTTCGTTACTACGGACGGGAGTTGGCCCGCCACAAACGGGTGACGCTCCCCGCGATGCTGCTGCCCGCGCTGGGCAACATCGGCATCAACTACCTCGCGCCGCTGATCGTCGCCCGCCTGGTCGGCAAGATCGCCTCCGACGCGCGGATGACCACCGCCGACGCGCTGCCCTACATCGCCGCCTTCGCCGGAGTGCTGCTGTTCGGCGAGGTGTTGTGGCGGCTCGGCATGCACTGCCTCAACCGCCTGGACGCGTCCGGCATCGAGCACCTCTACGTCATCGGTATGGACGAACTGTTCGCCAAGGACGCCTCCTTCTTCCACGACAACTTCGCCGGCTCGCTCACCAAGCGGGTGCTGAGCTTCGCCTCCCGCTTCGAGGACTTCGTCGACACGCTCACCTTCTCCGTGGTGGGCAGCCTGGTGCCGCTCGTCTTCGGCGCGGTGGTGCTCTGGCAGTTCCAACCGCTGCTGGTGGTCGCGCTGCTGGCGCTGATCGCGGTCACCGGGGTCATCACCGCGCCGCTGATCCGCCGCCGTCAGGCGCTGGTGGACCAGCGGGAGGAGGCCATCGCCCGGGTCTCCGGCCATGTGGCGGACAGCCTGATGAACATGGACACGGTCCGCGCCTTCGCCGCCGAGCGGCGGGAGGCGGCCGAGCACCGCTCCCGGGTCGCGGAGTCGCGGCGGCTGTCGCTGCGTTCGTGGGACTACGGCAACCTGCACATCGACACGCTGGTCGCACCGATGTCCGTGCTGACCAACGGCCTCGGTCTGCTGCTGGCGATCGCGGTCGGCGGCGGCACGCACAACGTCGAGGCGGTCGTGGTCGCCTTCTCCTACTACTCGACCGCGACGCGGATCATGTTCGAGTTCAACCAGATCTACCGCCGTCTGGAGAGCTCGATGACGGAAGCCGCGCAGTTCACCGAGCTGCTGCTGTCCCCGCCGACGGTGCTCGACCCCGAGTCGCCGGAGCCGCTGCGCCCGCGGTCCGCCGGTCGCGACGGTCATGCCGACGTACGTTTCGACCGCGTCACCTTCTCCCACGGGGGCGGCAAGCCGCTCTTTGCGGGGCTGGACCTCGCGGTGCCGAGCGGCGCGCGGATCGGCCTGGTCGGCCGGTCCGGCGGCGGCAAGACCACGCTGACCCGGCTGCTGCTGCGGATGACCGACATCGACGACGGCCGGATCCTGATCGGCGGCCAGGACATCAGCCGGATGCGTCAGGCCGACCTGCGCAGCCTCATCGCCTACGTCCCGCAGGACCCGGCGATGTTCCACCGCACCCTGCACGCCAACATCGCCTTCGCCCGACCGGACGCCACCGACGCGGAGATCCGCCGCGCCGCCGAGGCGGCCCACGTCACCGAGTTCGCGGACACCCTCCCCGAGGGCTTCGCCACCATGGTCGGCGAACGCGGCGTCAAACTCTCCGGAGGGCAGCGGCAGCGCGTCGCCCTGGCCCGCGCGATCCTGCGGGACGCGCCGATCCTGCTGCTGGACGAGGCGACCAGCGCGCTGGACTCGGAGAGCGAACTGCTGGTCCAGCAGGCGCTGTGGCGGCTGATGGAGGGCCGCACGGCCCTGGTCGTCGCCCACCGGCTGAGCACGGTGGCGACGATGGACCGTCTGGTCGTGCTGGACCGCGGCCGGATCGTCGAGCAGGGCAGCCACCAGCAACTCCTCGCCGCCGAGGGCGCCTACGCCAAGCTCTGGCAGCACCAGTCGGGCGGCTTCCTCGACGAGTCCGAAGATGCGGAACCGGCACTGCCGTGAACGCCGGGGTGTCCGGTCCGGTCAAGCGAGCCGGACCGGACACCCCGTTCCGTCACTGGCCGCTGGGGTGGTCCTTGAACCAGGTCAGGAAGTCGGACGTGATGGTCCCGACACCCGTCACGTCGTCATAACCCGGGCCTGTCTTGAGCGAGGTGTCCGAGTCCATGCCGATCATCACGGGGTTGTGGCTCGAGTTCCAGGCCTCCATGGCGGGCTCGTGCCCGAGCGCGGACGGCACACCCGACACGTCGTGGAAGGCGGAGGACCCGGACAGCTTGTAGAGCACGGGGTTGACGAAGCCGACCGGAACTCCCCCCGCCGCCTGCTGGGCCAGCGCCTCGACGCCGGAGAACAGCGGGGTGGCCAGGCTGGTCCCGCCATACTCCTCGTCGCCGTACGAGCCGCCGCTCTCGCTGAAGGTGGCGCCCGCACCCGAGCCGGCGTCCACGTTGATCGTGCCGTTCTGGGTGACGCCGATCAGCAGGCCGCTGTTCCAGTCCGCGTCCATGCCCACGTCGGGCACCTCACGGTTCGCCGTACCGGTGGCCGCCCCGACCAGTGAGTCGGAGACGACGCCCTTCTGGTACGACGGCTCGGGGAAGACCGAGCTGTTGCCGCCTCCGGCCCCGCCGATGAAGGGGTTGCCGGCAGCCCAGCCGTTGCCGGTGTCCTGCTGGAACCAGTCCCCCCAGCCGCTCTCCCAGGAGTAGTTGCCGTTGGAGTCGATGCCGAGGCTGGTGCCGCCCACCCCCGTGGCGAAGGGGTCGGAGGCCGGGAAGGCGACCGACGCGTGCGGCTGCACGTCGTTCGGGTCGGAGCTCCCGGTCGCGGCGACGGTGTAGTCGCCGTTGTCCATGCTGGCGAAGTTGAAGCCGATGCCCTCGGCCGCGCCCTGCTCGAAGATCTGCGTCTTCGCCTGGAACTCCTCCTGCGCCTGCGAGCTCTCGGCACCGCCCCAGGAGCAACTCACGATGTCCGCGGTGTGGTTGGCGACGATGGTCTCCAACGCGGTGTCGAAGCCCTGGTCGCTGCCGTCCGTTCCGTAGTAGACGATCTTCGCGTCCGGGGCCATCAGGTGCACGGACTCGATGTCCATCGTCTCCTCGCCCTGCCAGGAGGCCACCATCTTGGGGTCCGTGGACGGCGGAAAGCCACCCTGCGGCATCTCCTGGGTGAACTGGCCGGGGGCGAACTGGGGCAGGCCCATCTGCTGGTTCCAGTTGGCGACGTCCTGCGCGATGGTGGGCGAGGCGTAGGCGTCGACGACCGCGACGGTGACGCCCTTGCCGGTCAGCCCGCTCTGGGCCACCCCGTAGGCGTGCCGCAGCTGGTTCGGGGTGTACCCGCACAGCTGCATCGGCAGCGTCTGGCCGTCGAGTCCGGGCGGGGCGTCGTTGTAGTGCTTCTCGCCCCAGTAGGTGCTGCACCACTGGGTGCTGAACCCGGCGCTGTCCCCGGGCGTGTACTTCCCGCCACCCGCGGAGACGGCCTTCCCCTTCTTCTTCGGACTGACAGCCGTGGCCTTGAAGGCGAAGCTGGAGATCGGCGAGCTGGTGGTCAGACCGGTGACGCTGGAGACGTAGTTGCCGACGTCGGAGGGGTACTGCGGCTGGCCGGTCGGCGCGATGTCCACCCGACCACCGTGCTTGAACTTGTCGATCTGGACCTTCAGTACGGACTCGACCTTGTCCAGCGTCGTCGAGACGACGACGGAGTCGGCGCCCTGGGAGACGATCGTCATCCCGTCCTGCTGCAACCACTGGGTGACCGCCGTGGCGGCGTCGGGCACGTTGACGAAGGTGGAGTTGAACTGAGCAGGCGTCAGGTACTTGTGGTAGTCCGGCGATCCGGGCATGCCGACCTCGGCCGCATAGGTCGCCAGGTCCTGCGGGTGCTGCTTGGCGATCCAGACGGTGCCCTGCACCACCGTGCTGGGGTCGGCCGGCCCGACGTCGTTCGCCTTGGTCGCCCAACTCGGCGGGCTCCAACTGGTGCCGCCGTTGGACGTCGTGGTGATCGGCCCGCTGGATGAGGACGCACCGGCGACGGGCGTGCCGCCGCTGCCGCCGCTGCCACCACTGCCGCCGCGTCCGCCGGCGGCAACCGCGACCGCCCCGCCGACCACCAGCACGAGGGCCACGCCGATGCCGATCAGCACCCCCTTCTTGGAGCCGCGCGAGCCACCGCCGCCGGAGTTACCGGGGCCGCCGGGCATGCCTGGCCCGCCACCGAAGGGCGGCTGACCAGGGCCGCCCGGCCCACCCGGCCCACCCGGCCCGCCACCGAACGGGGGTTGGCCCCCGTACGGCGGGGGCGGAGGCGGCGGCGCGGCCGGGCCCTGCTGGTACGGGTTCGGCGGCTGCTGCGGAGGACGGCCACCGCCGTAGGGGTTCTGCGGCGGCCGGGGCGGCTGAGCCTGCGGCCCCCGCTGTGGCTGCTGCTGCGGCGGAAAGGGGCCGTTCTGGTACGGATTGTTCGGCCGGGGCGGATTGCCCGCGGACCCGTTGCCGTAGGGCGGGTAACTCACGGTGCCCGTCTCCTCGAGACTCGCCCGGGAGACATCACAGGACAGACAGGACAGACCGTCAGGCGTGCGCTATCCCCCGGTAGCGACGCTCATTCTTCGCACGCCCGTGCGCATCGTAGCGACATCCCCACCGTGCCCGACACGGGCTTCACGCCATGCTCACGAGCGACCAGCTCCTCCCCGCCCCAGCCCCGCCCCGGGACGCCCGGAAGCCCGCCTGCCACGGCGTCGCACCCTTCCTACGTCCTCCGCCCGTCGGCTGGGTGACGTGTACACGCACGAGACGTGGATCAACCATCCCGACGTGGACCTCGCCGACCCGGCGTTCAACACCTCGGGCATGCCGTGGTCCCCGCTCTACTACGGCGAGAACTACCCCCGGCTCCAGCGAGTGAAGGCGCGCTGGGATCCGCGCAACGTCTTCCGCCACGCGCTCTCGATCGAACCGCCCGCGTGACCCGGCGCCCAACCCGCAGGCGGGAGGTTCGCGTACAGGTGCGTCCAACAGGAGAGCCGATTACATGATCAAAGTTTTGCGAGGCTAACATGGAGGCCGCTGCCTAGCTGGAAGATAAAAGCCTGTGACTGTCAACGACGACTCGTTCACCGACTGGAAGATCCGCGAGGAGATCGCGGAGGCGATGATCCCGATCATCGGGAAGCTGCACCGTGAGCAGGACGTCACCGTCCTGCTGCACAGCCGCTCCCTGGTGAACAAGTCGGTGGTCAGCATCCTGAAGACCCACCGCTTCGCCCGCCAGATCGACGGCGAGGAGCTCTCGGTCACCGAGACCATGCCGTTCCTGCAGGCGCTCACCACGCTCGACCTGGGCCCGGCCCAGATCGACCTGGGCCTGCTGGCCACCTCCTACAAGGCCGACGACCGCGGCCTGAGTGTCGAGGCCTTCACGGCCGAGGCCGTCGCCGGCGCCACGGGCGAGAACAAGATCGAGCGCTCCAAGTCGCGCGACGTCGTCCTCTACGGCTTCGGCCGCATCGGCCGCCTGGTCGCCCGCCTGCTGATCGAGAAGTCCGGCTCCGGCAACGGCCTGCGCCTGCGGGCCATCGTCGTCCGTCGCAGCGGCGACATGGACATCGTGAAGCGCGCCTCGCTGCTGCGCCGCGACTCGATCCACGGCCAGTTCCAGGGCACGATCACGGTCGACGAGGCCAACAGCAAGATCGTCGCCAACGGCAACGAGATCCAGGTCATCTACTCCGACGACCCGACGACCGTGGACTACACGGCCTACGGGATCAACGACGCGGTGCTGATCGACAACACCGGCCGCTGGCGCGACCGCGAGGGTCTGTCGAAGCACCTCCAGCCCGGCATCGCCAAGGTCGTGCTGACCGCGCCCGGCAAGGGTGACGTCCCCAACATCGTGCACGGTGTCAACCACGACACGATCAAGCCGGACGAGCAGATCCTCTCCTGCGCGTCCTGCACCACCAACGCGATCGTCCCGCCGCTCAAGGCGATGGCGGACGAGTACGGCGTGCTCCGCGGCCACGTGGAGACGGTCCACTCGTTCACCAACGACCAGAACCTGCTGGACAACTTCCACAAGGCCGACCGCCGTGGCCGTTCCGCCCCGCTGAACATGGTGATCACCGAGACCGGTGCCGCCTCGGCCGTGGCCAAGGCGCTGCCGGACCTCAAGGCGAAGATCACCGGCAGCTCGATCCGCGTGCCGGTGCCGGACGTCTCGATCGCCATCCTCAACCTGCAGCTGGCGCGCGAGACCACCCGCGAGGAGGTCCTCGAGCACCTGCGTGAGGTGTCGCTGACCTCGCCGATGCGTCGTCAGATCGACTTCACCACGGCGCCGGACGCGGTCTCCAACGACTTCATCGGCTCGCGCCACGCGTCCATCGTCGACGCCGGCGCGACCAAGGTCGAGGGCGACAACGCGATCCTCTACCTGTGGTACGACAACGAGTTCGGCTACTCGTGCCAGGTCGTCCGGGTCGTCCAGTACGTCTCCGGCGTGGAGTACCCGACCTTCCCGGCTCCGCGGGGCTGAGCCCGGAGCAGGGACCACGCCCGAGGGGCCGACGCGCGCTGCGTGTCGGCCCCTCGGCGTTCGTCGGGCCCGTGCTCGGGCCGGTGCTCGCGCCAGACGTTCGCGGCGTCCACCCGGCCGTGGACGGCGAGCTTGGCGTAGACGTGCTCCAGATGCTTGTCGACGGTGCGCGGGCTGATGCCGAGTCGGCGGCTGATCTGCTGGTCGGACAGGCCGAGGGCGAGCAGGTCCAACACCGTCGCCTCGCGCGGGGTCGGCGCCGGCCCCAGGTTGCACGGATGCGGCGCGGCGCTCCGGCCCAGCCGGACCAGCGCGGCCCGGATCCGGTCCTGCAGCAGGGCCGCGGCGGCCACGTCGTCGTCGGAGAAGTCCAGGCCCGTCCGGTTCAGCGCGACGCACACGCTCCGCCCGCCCGGGACTCGGCCAGGGACTCCACCGGGGTCTCCGCCGACGGGGACCTCCAAGGCCAGCTGGTACTCACCACCGATCCGGCGGGCCACATCCGCGTAGACCGGCTGAGCGAGCCAGTCCGTCCGCGACTGGAGGTCCGAACGGCGCAGCGGCACGCCGGGACCGCCGGTGGTCAGCCGGATCAGCGGGTCTGACGTCCGGTAGTGGTCGATCAGCGCGTAGTCCTCCGGCGTCAGCAGCCCGGCCGGATGCGTCACCGGGAGTGGCGGCACCGGGCGGGTGGTCCAGATGATGTTCTCCGCGGGGATCGCCCCGAGCAGTTCCGGAAGCAGCACCGAGAGGAGCGCGTCCTCGTCGACGGCCTGGATCAGCAGGTCGACGACCGCGAGGATGCGTCGCAAACCGACCTCCCCGGCCGACGCGGTCACACCTCCAGGCTGCGCCGCCTCGCGCGGGCGGTCAACCCACGCCGACTGCCCCCGAGCGGGCGCCTCACCGCCTGGACCGCCTCACCGACTGGAACCCCTCAGCGACAGGACCGCCTCACCGACTGGCGGCGTAGACCCGGTTCACCGGCGTCTCGGCCGCGAGCCGCCAGTGGTGCAGCCCCGCGTGGTCGGCGATCGTCCGCATCGTCCGCTCCCCGGCGTGGTTGCCGAGCGCCTGTGGTCCGTGCTGGGCCAGCGCCGACGGCAGACAGACGGCGACCGACGCCGCGGTGATCGCCCGGCCCACCGGGTTGGCGTTGGCGCGGACGTCCTCGGACGCGTTCGGCTCGACGATCATGCAGGCGCCGCCCTCGGCCAGGCTCTCCGCCGCGTGGTGCAGGGCCGCCTGCGGGTCGCCCATGTCGTGCAGGCAGTCGAAGAAGGTCACCAGGTCGTAGGTGTCCCCGGGGAAGTCCTGAGCGGAGGCCACGTCGAAGCTGACCCGGTCGCCGAGCCCCTGCTCGTCCGCGATCCGGCGGGCCGCCTCGATCGAGGGGCCGTGGAAGTCGAAGCCGTGGAAGTGCGAGTTGGGGTACGCCTTGGCCATCAGCATGGTCGAGTAGCCGTAGCCGCAGCCCACGTCGGCGACCTCGGCGCCGCTCTGGAGTCTCTGCTCGGTGCCGTTCATGGCCGGCAGCCACTCCGCGACCAGCGAGGCCGTGTAACCGGGCCGGAAGAACTTGGCCGCCCCCGAGAAAAGGGCGGAGCTGTGCTGCTCCCACCCGACGCCCTCGCCGGTGCGGAACGCCTCCATCAGCGTGTCCTCGGTACCGAACATCGCCTGCAGCATGGTGAAGAACCCCGCCGCGTAGGTGGGCGCGGTCGGGTCCGCCAGCACGGCGGCGTGCTCGGGCGGCAGGGTGTAGCGGTCGGACTCGGGGTCGTAACTCACGTACTCCCCCGCGACCTGGACGGCGAGCCACTCGGCGACGTAGCGCTCGACCATCCCCGTCCGCTCGGCGAGTTCAGCGGCGCTCATGGTGCCCCCGGCCTCGGCCATGGCCGAGTAGAGCCCGAGTCGATCTCCCAGCGAAGTGCACAGTCCCGACGCCGCCGCGCCCGCGTCGGTGATCACGCGCATCAGAAAGTCCATCATCCGGTCCTCGTCGACCGCATCCATGGTTCCGGACATGGCCGTCCACCTCCTCCGTTCAGCCCTGCTGACGGTTCCACCCGACCAGCCCAACCGGACCCACGCCATACGGTGTTTCCCGTACGCCGCACCGCGCCTCGAGAGGCAGGTGACCGTACGTGCGCCTAGGGTGACGCCTGAGGCGACTCGGCCTCGCCGCGCCCGCGCGGCCCCGATGTCCGTGGAGCAGACTCATGACCACCGTCCCCCGCAGTGAACTGACCGGCGACTACGTCCTCGACCCCGCGCACACCCAGATCGGCTTCGTGGCACGGCACGCCATGGTGACCAAGGTGCGCGGCGGGTTCAAGAAGTTCGAGGGCACCGCCCACCTCGACGGCGAGAACCCGGCCAACTCGACGGTGCGGGTGAGCATTCAGGCCGACAGCATCGACACCCGCAACGAGCAGCGCGACGGCCACCTGCGCACCAACGACTTCCTCGACGCGCCGAACCACCCCGAGATCACCTTCGTCTCGACGTCCGTGCGCGAGGCCGACAACGATCGCTACGACGTCACCGGCGATCTCACCATCAAGGGTGTGTCCAAGTCGCTGACCATCCCCTTCGAGTTCCAGGGCAGCGCCATGGACCCGATGAACAACTTCCGTGTGGGCCTTGAGGGTTCGGTGACCATCAACCGCAAGGAGTTCGGCCTGACCTGGAACGCGGCCCTGGAGGGCGGCGGTGTCCTGGTCGGCGACAAGGTGGTGCTGGAGTTCGAGATCTCCGCCATCCGCAAGTCCTGACGTCCTGACGTCCTGACGCCCTGACGCCCTGGCCTTCTGGACGCCCCCGCGATGTCCCCACGCTGATGTCCCCATGCCCGCCCTGCGCAGCAGACGCCGCGCAGGGCGGACGTCGTCATGCGGTCCGGGATCCGCCCTACCCCCCCCGAGGGCGGATCCCGGACCGTCCCCCCAACTCCCCCTTGATGGCAGAGTCTTGCGCAGAATGGTTTGCAGTGCAAACCTGATGGCACAACAAATTCGGGGAGGCACAACCATGGTGAGCAATCCGCCCACAGACCCGTCCGACGATTCGCCCGCACAACTCCTGGCCGCCGCAACCACCGCAGGCAGGCTGACCCGGGCGGCGCGCCACGGGTTCTGGTTCCCGCTGGTGCTGTTCGGACTGCTGGTGATCGGCGCCGCACCGTTGTACCTGGTCAACGTGCCCTCGTGCCCGCACGGCGAGATGAGCTGCGTGATCAACGGCGGTGACGGCATTCCCGGGGGCTCGCTGGCCATGTCGCTCTACTGGCTGATCGCGGTCGCCGTCGGCTACGCCGCAACGCTCGGCTACTACTGGTCCCGCGCCCGACGCGTCGGCGTCGCCGGTCGGATCTGGCCCTACCTGGTGACGGGGCTCGCGCTGCTCGCGATCACCGTGCTCGCCACGCCCGAGGTGAGCGACCGACTGATGCATCGGGAACTGCTCTCCGTCCCTGGAGACCTGGCGATCCGCGGCATGACACCGCTGCTGGCGCTGGCGCTCGGCCTGTTCGTCCTGGCCCGGCTCGAACGCAGCGTTCCGATGGCGGGATTCGCCGTACTCTTCCTCGTCGTGACCCTGATCTCCAACCTCTACGACGTCGAGAACCAGACCCCGCTGATCGGCTGGACCCCATCCGCGGCATGGCAGTACGTCCCGAACCTCTGGCTCGCCGGATTCACGCTGCTGCTCGGTGGTCTGGGCTTCCGGCTCGCCAAGCTGCTGCGCGACCGTGACCGCGCCCGCGTTCAGATCCTGCCGCAGGGGCAGGCGACGTGAGCGACGAACCCGCCCAGCAGGCCCATCCCACCCAGGGCCTGGACGACACCGTCCACCAACGCGCCCGCCTCGGCATCCTGGCGGTGCTGCACGAGTCGGCCAGGGTCGAGTTCACCTTCCTCCGCGAGGCACTCGACCTCACCGCGGGCAACCTCTCCCGTCACCTCCAGGTGCTGGAGGAGGCCGGACTGGTCGCGGTGGACAAGGGTTACGAGGGCCGTCGCGCCCGCACCTGGGTCCGGATCACCAAGCCGGGGCGAGCGGCGTTCCTTGCCGAGATCTCCCACCTCAAGGAGCTCATCCGCCGCGTCGACGGTGCGGCGGACCTATCGTGAGAGGCAGACCCGCCGTCGGCCCGTGGAAGTGATGGTGACCGCACATGCCCGCCGGTAGCCCCTCCGGCAGCGTCCGCCGTCCGCTCTTCGCCCGGCTCTGGTCCCGCGTCGCCGGTCCGGCGCTGGACCGGGCCGGGATCGGCGAGCATCGTGCCCGCCTGCTCGCCGGGCTCTCCGGTGAGGTCGTGGAGATCGGCCCCGGGAACGGCCTGAACTTCCCGCACTACCCCTCCACCGTCACCCGCGTCCTGGCTGTGGAACCGGAGGAGCAGTTGCGCGCGCTGGCGACCGAGGCCGCGCGCACCGCGCCAGTGCCGGTCGAGGTGGCGGCGGGCACCGCGGACGCGATCCCGGCGGACGACGCGTCCTTCGACGCGGTCGTGGTCTGCCTGGTGCTCTGCTCGGTCCCCGACCAGGCCGCAGCACTGGCCGAGGCCCGCCGGGTGCTCAAGCCCGGCGGGCAGCTGCGCTTCTTCGAGCACGTACGCGCCGACTCCCCGGCGATGCGCCAGGTCCAGCGGGCCGTGGACGCGACCTTCTGGCCACTGCTCTGCGGCGGCTGCCACACCGGCCGCGACACCCGCTCCGCGATCGACGCGGCCGGCTTCCGCCTCACCGACGTCCGCACCTTCACCTTCCCGGACACCCGGATCCCCTCCCCCGCCGGAACCCACATCCTGGGCACCGCACAGCGCGCGGATTAGATCTGCATGCAACCCTTCTGCCCGCCGTCGAACCACTTACACACATATGATGTGTCGTCAGATATGTGTCGACCAGTAATACCAGAACCGGTTCAGCACCAGCAGCACGATCACCAGGTACCCCGCAGCCGGCACGACCCACGCCCAGTGCACGCCGGTCCGCTGGAACCACGCCCGTGCACCGCTCGGCAGCGGGAGGGTGCCCGTGCGCAGGTTGTGGACGGTGGTGTACCAGAGCAGCGGGATCGTGGCCGTCCAGACGACCATGCAGTACGGGCAGACCGCACCGATCGAGTACAGCGTCTGGTCGATCAGCCAGCACACGAAGCCGATCCCGAACAGCGTCCCGGCCTGGAGGCCGAGCCAGAACCAGCGGGGCAGCCGGACGCCGGTCAGGGCGACGACGCCGATGGTGACGACCGCCGCGAAGGCCCCCACGCCGATCAGCGAGTTGGGGAAGCCGAAGACGGAGGCCTGCGCGGTGCGCATCACCGAACCGCAACTGATGATCGGGCTGATGTTGCAGCTCGGGATGTAATGCGGGTTTTCCAGCAGCCGGATCTTCTCCAGCGTCAGCGTGATCGCGGCGGCCAGACCCAGGGCGCCGGCGATCAGCAGCAACCAGGCGTAGCCGCGCGTGGCGGCGACCCGGTCAGTGATCCAACTGCCGCCGGGCTCTACGGCGTTCGGTTCGACGGTGTCCAACATATCCGCCTCATCAGCCAGTTCGGGGTTCATCCTCGTCGGCTCCGGTCCGCTACTTGTTCGTGCCGACGGCCTGCTGGACCAGGCCCGTGTACTGGGCCGGGGTCACCGGGTTGCTGCTGTTGTCGAAGACGTTGAGCACCTGACCGTCGAGCTTGAGCGTGGGCGTGCCCTGGATGCCGCTGCTGTTGAACGCGTCCGAGACCTTGGCCGCCCAGGGGGCGAAGACGCGGTTCTCGACGTCCTTGGTGAACTGCGGCGTCACCAGGCCCGGCACCTTCTTCGCCAGGTCCAGCAGGGTGTTGAGGTTGCCGAAGCCGTCCGTCTCCTCGGAGGGCTGGTTGGCGTAGAGGACGTCGTGGAACTCCTTGAACGCCGTCGGGCCGCCCTCGTTGAGTGCGGCTCCCGCGACCTCCAGGGCGTCCATCGAGCCGGTGCCGCCGAGGTTGTTGTCCAGGAACGTGGCCATGTGGTATTGGATCTTGTACGTGCCGTTGTCCGCGAGCTGCTTGATGGTCGGGCCGTCGGCCTTCTCCAGCTTGTCGCAGATGGGGCAGCGGAAGTCCTCCCACACGTCCAGCGTGTGCTTGGCGTTCGGGTTGCCGTAGACGATCACCGTGCCGTCCGGGCCGCTGGCGTGGGCCGGGATCACCAACGGCTGGCCGGCCCCGGCGCTGCCCCCGCTGTTGCCGGCGAGGGCGACGGCCACCACCGCGCCGACGGCGACGACCGCGACGACGGTCGAGCCGATGCCGATCCGGCGCATCCGGACCTGCTTGCGGGCCTGCGCCTCGCGCTCGTACTGCAGCCGCTCGCGGGCGTTTCCCGGCTTGTTGGAGTTGGGGTTGCTGGGGTTGCTGGGGTTGTTGTGGTTGCCGGGGTTGTTGCGGTTCTTGGTCTTGCTCATGGCTGTCCTCACAGGTGAAGAAGTGCAGGAAAGGGTGAGGGACAGGCCTGTTCAGGCAGCGCAGCGCAAAAGAAGAAAGAAAAGAAAAGAGAGAACGCGAAGCGACGCCGCTCAGCAGGCCTGAGCGAGCATCGGCGGGCCGCGACGCGGCGCGGTGCGCGGCAGCACGTCCTGTGGACCGCGCGCCTTGGAACGGGGTGCGGGAAGCGGCGGCCGGGGGCCGCTCGGCTCGGGCAGCGCGACAGGCGCCGAGAGCCGGACGAGCAGGGCGCGGACGCCGTGCCACCCGGCGAGCACCGCCACCCGGACCAGCGCGAAGAGGGCCGCCTCACCGCGGCGCAGCCACCACGCGGCGGCCAGCGCCAGCACCAGGTGGACCACCAACAGCAGCATCGCCTGACCACCCGTCAGGGCGACCAGCGCGGCGTGCGTCTGCTCGGTCAGTCCCAGCAGGCCGGGACGGATGGTCCCGCCGCCGCACGCGAGCATGCCCCACCCCGGCAGGCCCGCATGCGCGGCGACCGGACCGGGCGGACAGCTCTGCTGACCGGTGTTGAAGAGGACGTTCATCCCGACCTGGAGCGGGACAAGGACGGCGACGATGCTCCGGTAGCCGCGTTCGCCCGCGAAGAGCAGCAGGGCGACGACCAGACTGCCGCCGAGCGCGAGGAGCGCGACGTCCACGGGGACCGGCTGACCGGTCACCGCCAGGCGCGCCCCGACCGGGAGCATGACGGAGAGCGCGGCGAACACCACCGCGCGCAGGAGCCTCAGTCCCCATCCGTCCATCGTTCGGAGTATCGCAGGGGCACGTGTGAAGGCGCTGTAAAGTCCTCGCCCGCCCTTCCCCGCCCCGCCCTACGCCGTCATGCCCCACGCCCTACGCCGTCACGCCGAACCGCCGGCCGTCGGGATCCGGGCGAGGCTGGACGCGAGGGCCGCGCGCTGGTCGTGGTCGAGCGCGCCCAACAAGGTGGCCTCGGTCGCACGGGCGCCGATCAGGATGTCGTGCGCGGTGACCGGGCCCACCCCGGGCAGCGCGCGGAGCAGGGACGCGAGGGTCATCCCGGCGGCGACCACGTCACCGCCATGCCAGGCGTCGAGGCAGATGTGGGCGAGCCGGGTCGGGCCCTCCTCCGCCGTGGCGGCGAGCCGCAGCTCACGGGCCCGGTGGAGTTCGGCACTCGGCGCGGACGACGACGGGCCCATATCCACTCCCCAATCCACTCCTTTCGACATCTCCTGCCGCTTGCAAGCGTATGCCGGGGCAACCATTCGTGCACGTAATACCCTGGTGCGCAATACCGCCGTGCACAATACCGTCGCGCACAACAGGCCCCAGGCACCTCCTGGCCGGCGCGGACGTCGACACCACGCCCGTCAGTCGGCCGTGAGCCGCCCCGCTCCAGAGACGCCCGAAGCGCCGGAATCTCCGGACCCGGCGGACCCGCCGAAACCACCCGGCACCGACTGCTGCGCGTTGTCGAAGTAGGCGGCCAACTCCCGGTCCAGCGGCGGGATGTCGTAGGGACGGCCGCCGTCGCGCAGCGACATCGTCGCCATGTATCCGGCGGCCACGCTCATCCGCGCCGCCAGCGGTGAGGTGTCCGTCGGGCCGCCCTCACGGACGAACCGCGCGAACTCCTGCATGATGGCGACGTCGCTGCCGCCGTGCGTGCCCGACGAGTCCGGCACGCGGTAGGAGATGTCGCAGTCCGCGCGGTAGCGGGAGGGCCCGGTGTTCCACACCCGGACCTCCGCTCCGGCCTCGTCGCCGAAGTTCTCCAGCCGCCCCTCGGTCCCGATCACCGTGTAGTTGCGGAAGTAGTCAGGGCTGAAGTGGCACTGCTGGTACGCGGCGATCACGCCGTTGTCCAGCTGCATGTTCATCACCGAGACGTCCTCGACGTCGATGCGGTGGTGCAGGTCGGCCCGCGTGGTCGGCGGCCACTCGTACTCCTTGAGCCAGTTCTCCGGACGCGGCATGCCCGGGGCCCGGCGCGGCAGGTCGCCGTGGAGCATCAACGAGCCGAACGCGTTGACGCGTTCGGTGTAGCCGCCCGCCAACCAGTGCACCACGTCGATGTCGTGGGCGGCCTTCTGCAGCAGCAGTCCGGTGGTGCGGCGGCGGTCGGCGTGCCAGTCCTTGAAGTAGAAGTCGCCGCCGTAGGAGACGAAGTGGCGCACCCAGACGGTCTTCGGCTCGCCGATGTCGCCGCGCGTGATGACCTCCCGCATCCGCCGGACCACGCCCATGTGCCGCATGTTGTGACCGACGTAGAGGCGGGTGCCGGTCTCGTACGCGGCGCGCAGGATCGCGTCGCAGCCGTCGACGGTGATCGCCATCGGCTTCTCCAGGTAGACCGGCTTGCCCGCACGCAGGCAGTCGACGGCGATCTGCTCGTGGGTGTCGTCCGGGGTCACCACCAACACCGCGTCGAGGTCGTCGCGGGCCAACAGCTCCCGGTAGTCGGTCACCGCGTCCTCGGACTTGACCGAGCCGGGCTCGACGCCGTCGAGCCGTTCCAGGCCGCGCCGCAGCGCTGCGGGGTCGCTGTCGCAGACGGCGGCGACGACGGTACCGCGCCCGGGCCGGTGGGCGGCGACGGCCAGCGAGATGCGCAGGCCCAGACCGATGACGCCGAGGCGCACGTCTTCCACGGTCACAGAGTTCCCTTCCCTGAGTGGTGTCACTTGGAGCCGGTGAAGGCGATGCCTTCGGTGATCCGGCGCTGCGCCAGGACGAACATGACGATCATCGGCAGGCTGGCCAGCAGCGAACCCGCCATCAGCACCGGGTAGTCGGTGCTGTGCTCGCCCTGAAGCGTGGCCAGACCGACCGAGAGCGGCATCTGGTTGGCGTCGTTGGCGACCACCAGCGGCCACAGTAGGTCGTTCCAGGACCAGAGCACGGTCAGCACGCCGAGCGAGATCAGACCGGGCTTGGCCAGCGGCAGCATCACCGACCAGAAGATCCGCAGCGGTCCCGCGCCGTCGAGCCGGGCGGCCTCCTCGACGTCCAGCGGAAGCGAGAGGAAGAACTGCCGCAGCATGAAGGTGCCGAAGGCGCTGAACAGGCCCGGCAGCACGATGCCGGTCAGGGTGTTGAGCAGGCCCAGGTGCATGAGGATCTGGTACTGCGGCAGCAGGTAGACCTGGCTGGGCACCATCAGCACCGCGAGCAGCAGCAGGAACAACGCGTTTCGTCCCGGAAAGCGCAGCCGGGCGAAGGCGTAGGCGGCCATCGAGCAGAACAGCAGCTGCGCCGCGACCCGGACCACGGTGATCAGCACGGTGTTCAGGAACTGCCGCAGGAACGGCATGCTCGTGAACACCTCCGAGTAGTTGGACCAGCGCCAGCCGGGCACGAAGTCCGGTGGCACGCTGGTCGCCTGACCCAGCGTCTGCAGGGAGGTCAGCAACTGCCAGAAGAACGGGGCGACCATCGCCGCCGCGCCGATCGCCAGCACGACATGAACCGGCCACAACCGCTGCTTATTCATAGTGCACCCACTTCTTCTGCAGCCGGAACTGGACGGCGGTCAGCACCAGCAGGACCGCCATCAGCACGACCGCGATCGCGCAGCCCATCCCCTGCTGGTTGTCGAGGAAGACGTCCTCGTAGAAGAGGTAGGCGATGGTCTTGCTGTCGGCCAGGGCCGGGTTGGCCTTGCCGAGCATCATCAGGACGGTGTCGAACATCTGCAGGCCGCCGATGACCGTCAGTACCGAGACGAAGAAGATGCTCGGGCTGAGCAGCGGCAGCGTGATCGAGAAGAACTGCCGGATCCGGCCCGCGCCGTCGAGCTCGGCCGCCTCGTAGTAGTGACGCGGAATGCCCTTGAGGCCGGCCGCGAAAATGATCATGTTGTAGCCGAGGCTGGCCCAGATCCCGACCACGGCCATCGCGTAGACGGTGAACCTGGGGTCGGAGACCCAGTGCGGGCCGTGGATGCCGACCAGCGACAGCAGGTAGTTGATCAGGCCGTAGTCGCCGTTGTAGAGCCAGCGCCACACCATCGCCACCGCGGCGGGCATGCTGACCACCGGCAGAAAGAACAGCGTCCGGTAGAGCGCGACGCTGCGTCCGCGCACCTGGTTGAGCAGCGCGGCGCAGACGATCGAGAACGGGATCGACAGCAGCATCAGCAGCGAGTACAGCACGGTGTTCCAGGCCGCCTTGGGCAGCTGCGGATCGCTCAGGAACGCACGGTAGTTGGCGAACCCGACCCACTGCTGCCCGCCGAAGACGCCCCAGCTGGTGAAGCTGTAGTAGCAGGACTGGACGATCGGCCACAGGTAGAAGACACCGATCCCGGCGACCAGCGGCAGGACCATCAGGTAGCCCCAGATCCACTCGCGCGGATGCCCGTGCTGCTCACCGATGCGCAGTCCGGTCCGGCGGCAGGTCCGGCGGCCGGTCCGGCGGCTGATCCGGAGGCCGGGTGCTTTGGCGAGGGCCACGGTCACCCCTTCGCCAGGTCGGCGTTCATGGTGGACGTCAACTGCCGGGCCCCGGCGTTCAGACCGGTCTTGCCGGCCCAGATCTGGTCCAGGATGCTCTGGGTGTCGGTGATCCACGGCATGCTGTCGGAGGAGACCGGGTACGGCACCGCGTACTTCAGCTCGTCGATGAAGGTCTGCAGGTGGTACTGCGGCGTCGACTTCACCCAGTCTCCGGCGAGGCCCTGGTACGCGGGGATGACCGCGCCGCTGGCCGCCTGGATCTGGTTGGCCTGCTCGCCGCCGAGGAACTTGACGAACTGCCAGGCAGCCGCAGCATGCGGGGTCTTGGCGTAGATGACGTTGGCCAGGCCGTTGATGACGGTGGCGTTGCCGTTCGGCCCGGCGGGCAGCGGCGCGACGTCGGCGTCGAGGCCCGGGGCGTTCTTGTAGGTCGGCATGTCCCAGTCGCCGTCGGTGAACATCGCCACCTTGCCGGAGGCGAACAGCTGGGACGGGTCGGTGTCCGCCATCTGCTGCGCGGTGGGCGAGGTGTGGTACTTGGTGATGAAGTCCAGCGCGTACTGCAGTCCGGCGAGGGCCTTGGGCCCGTCCAGCTCGGAGGACTTCTTGTCGGCGGAGACGACGCTGCCACCGGCCTGGTAGATGTCGTTGTAGAGGTTCTCCTGCGTCCAGTCCGGCGAGGCGATGCCCCAGACGCCCTTGGCGGAGTTCGTCAGCTTCTTCGACGCGTCGATGACGTCCTGCCAGGTCCAGTTGGCGGTGGGGTACTTCACCCCGGCGGCGTCGAAGAGCTTCTTGTTGTACCAGAGGCCGATCGTGTCGAAGTCCTTCGGCATCCCGTACTGCTTGCCGTTGATGGTGTAGATGGAGTTCAGCGAGGCCGGGAACGGCTTGTTGTCGAAGCCCGACTGGTCCGAGAGCGGCATCAGTTGGCCCTGGCCGCCGTAGAGGCCGATCTGGGTGGTGCTCATCCAGAAGACGTCCGGGGCGGTGCCCGAGGCGGCCTCGGTCTGCAGCTTGGTCCAGTAGTCGGCAACGGGGGTCAGTTCGATGTCGACGGTGATGTTCGGGTGGAGCTTCTCGAAGGCGGTGGCGATCTGCTGCATCGCGGGCTTCTGGTTGGCATCCCAGATGCCGTAGGTGAGGGTGACCGGGCCGGAGCTGTTGCCGCCGGAGCCGGAGGCTCCGCTCGAGCAGGCGGAGACGCAGGTCACGAGCGCGGCGGCGCAGACCAGCGCGGAGGCCTTTCCGGCGATCTTCGATCCCATGGTTCGGTCCCATCGGTCGGTGTGGCGTGGGGGTGGTACCGGGGTGAGCGGCACTGAGGGGTGGTGACGGGACAGTAGCCGAGCATTTATGCGAAGAACTAGCGTTAATCGAGCAAGAGTGCGCAGCCGAAACCGGAGCGAGACGTTCTCGTGACCCTACTCAGGGGTCATTGCGCGAGTTGTTGAGGTAAATCCGCCGCTCGGGACATGCGTCGGAACACGCGTCGGAACCTCATCAGGGCCCGCGCAGGGACCGGTGTCAGGGCCCGCGCAGGGACCGGTGTCAGGGCCCGCGCGGGGACCGGTGTCAGGGCCTGCGTCGGAGCGCGCCTCAGGAGGCGAAGAGCCGCCGCTCGGCCTCGTTGAGGCCGTACCGGACCGCGCCCAGGCAGACCGCGTCCGCGCCGAGCTCCGAGACCGCGACCTCCGGGGGGTAGAGGCAGACCGCACCCAGGTAGTCGCGGATCGGTGCGGTGATCCACTCCCCCGCCTGGGCCAGGGCACCGCCGATCACCACCAGCTCGGGGTCGAGCGGCGTCACCAGGGTCACCAGCGCCTCGGCCAGGCCGGTCGCGAAGGACTCGACGACTGTCGCCGCCTCCGCGTCGCCCCCCTGGGCGCGGGTCAGGGCGAAGAGCGCCGCCTGGGAGGGGGCCCGCAGCTCCCCCGGGTCGACGGCCAGCGCGTAGTCCATGACGTGCCGGAACGCGCGCCACCTGCTGTTGGGGTGGCCGCCCAGCTCCCCGGCCGCCGCGTGCGAGCCCCGGTACGGGACGCCGCCGAGCAGCATCCCCAGGCCGATCCGGCTGCCGCTGTGCAGGTAGAGCACGTCCGCCCGGCCGCGTGCGGCGCCGAGCCAGTGCTCGGCCAGCACCGCCAGCCGCATGTCGTTCTCGACCAGCACCGGCACCGCCAACCGCCGGGCCAGCTCCGCCTGGAGCGCCACCCCCGTCCAGTCGGCGAGCACCACGCTCTTGACCACCCGGCCGTCGGCGTCGATCACGCCCGTGGTGCCGACACCGGCGGCGGTGAGGTCGCCGACGGTCAGTCCGGCCTGCGCGCACACATCACCGACCAGGCGCGCGACCGCGTCGAGCCGCTCCGCCGCCGGCAGGTCGCGCGGCACGCCGACGGTACTGCGGGCGACGATCCGGCCGCGCAGATCGGCGACCATCGCGGTGAGGTGTGCGGCGCCGATCCCGACGCCCGCGACATGGCCCACGGCCGCGCGGAAGGCGAAGCGCCGGGCCGGTCGGCCGCGCAGCCCCTCGGCCGCGCCCTCCGCGTACTCCTCGGCCTGGCCCTCCCGGAGCAGTGTCTCCATGATCGCCTCGGTGGTGGCCCGGGAGACCCGCGCCGCCCTGGCCAGCTCGGCCAGCGTGGCGCTCTCCGTCCCGTGTAGGCCGCGCAGGATGGCGACCTGGTTCAACCGGCGCAGGAAACTCGCGTCACCGCTCTCCCGTGGCACGCTTCCTCCTGCTGTGTCGCCGACCGAGGCTGATCCTAAACGGTGCCCGACCGCGCCGGACGGCGGTTGACCTGCTTGACAGTGCTTGGCCTGCTTGACGGTGCTCGACTCGCTTGACGGTGGGGACGCCCGCTGATTACGTTCCGCCGGGTGACCCGACTGCCCGGACTACCCCGACTGCCCGGACCGACCTGCGACCACGGCGACGTGCTGGCCCTGGAGATCGCCGGGGACCGGATCGAGGCGGGCGTGCTCGGCGCGGACGGCGCCTGGCGGCACCGGGAGAGCCGTCCCAGCGACAGCGCGCTGGGCTCGGACGCCGTCATCGACGCGCTGGTCGACTGCGCGACGGAGCTGTCGCGGCGATACACCCCGGTCGCGGCGGGTGTCGCGGTGCCGGGGATCGTCGACGAGCGCACCGGCCTGGCCGTCTTCTCCGCCCATCTGCGCTGGCGCGACCTGCCGTTGCCGCGCTGGCTGGCGGACGAGCTCGGCATCCCCGTCGCGTTCGGGCACGACGTCCGCGCAGCCGCGTTGGCGGAGGCCCAGTTCGGCGCGGGGCAGGGCTCGCGTTCACTGCTCCTGCTCTCCCTCGGCGCGGGCGTCGCCTCGGCGGCGGTGCTGGACGGGCGGATCCTCGTCGGCGGCCAGGGACGGGCAGGTGAACTCGGCCATCTGGTGGTGCAGCCTGACGGTCCATCATGTCCGTGCGGCGGACGCGGCTGCGTGGAGAGCCTGGCCTCGACCACCGCGCTGCTCGCCCGCTACCGCGAGGCACGCGGGGCAGCCGACGGCACAACAGGCGGCGCGGCAGGCGGCGGGACAGGCGATGCGGCCGTCGACGCGGCGGAGGTGGTCCGGCGCGCGCACGACGGCGAACCGGCCGCTGTCGCCGTCTGGCGCCAGGCGGTCGCGGCGCTGGCCGACGCCCTGTGCGCGGCGGTGGTGGTGCTGGATCCCAAACGCGTCGTACTGGGCGGGCATTTCGCCGAGACGCTCCGGGTCGCGGACCTGCTGCCGCAGGTCTGCGCGGACCTGTCCGCTGCGCTCGCCGAGCGGCTCACCGTACAGGCCCCGCCGGCCCTGGTGCCCACCACGCTGCACGGCCAGGCCGGTTGCCTGGGTGCCGCACTGCTGGCGCGGCGCGGCTGAGCATATGCGCTGATGGCCGATCAGTGATGCTTATTTCTACAAGGTTCTTGTCAAATCTGCTCAGTTTCCCCTACAACGGAGTGCCCGTACCCGAGAATCCGTGAGGTCGCTCCCGTGCTCACTCCCGCGCCAGCTAGTGTGCCAACTCGTGTGCCAACTCCCCCGTCACGGCGGCTCCGTGCCGCGCTCGCCTGCGTCTCGGCGCTGGCCGCCGCCTCGTCCGGCCTGCTGCTCGGCACACCCGCCGTCGCCGCCACCGCCCCAACTGCCGCCGCGGTCAACGCCACAGGCAACGCCGCTGGCACCGCGCAGTACCCCGACTACGCGCCGACCCCGCCCATGGGCTGGAACGACTGGTCCTACTACCAGTGCGGCATCAACGAGAAGACGATCCTCGACAACGCCCACGCCCTGGTCACCACCGGCCTGGCCAAGAAGGGCTTCAACACCGTCACCATCGACGACTGTTGGATGGCCCCGAACCGGGACGCCAAGGGCAACCTGGTCGCCAACCCGACCGAGTTCCCACACGGCATGGCCTACATCGGACAGCAACTCCACAAGCTGGGCCTGAAGTTCGGCATCTACGAGGACGCCGGGACGCAGACCTGCGGCGGCTTCCCCGGCTCGATGGGCCACTGGCAGCAGGACGCGGACCTCTTCGCCTCCTGGGGCGTCGACTACGTCAAGCTCGACGGCTGCAACGTGCCGACGCCCACCGGCCAGACCGACGAACAGGCGTACCACGCCACCTACGCCGCGATGAGCCAGGCGCTCGTCAACACCCACCGGCCGATCGTCTTCTCCATCTCCGCGCCCGCCTACTTCCAGGGCGAGTCGAACTGGAACCAGGTGATCGGCTGGTCCGCCCAGTTGGGCAACCTCTGGCGTGAGGGCGCGGACATCGCGCTGGGCCAGGACACCGGCCCCGACAAGTGGGCCTCGATCGACTACAACTACAGCTACAACGTGGGCCTTGCCGACCTCCAGCACCCCGGCCGTTGGAACGACCCGGACTTCCTGCTCGCGGGCGACTCGGGGTTGACCCAGGACGAGATCCAGAGCCAGGTCTCGCTCTGGTCGATGATGGCCGCCCCGCTGATCTCCAGCACCGACCTGACCCACCTCTCGCCCGCCGCGCTCGAAGTGCTGGGCAACAAGGACGTCATCGCGGTCGACCAGGACCGCCTCGGCGTCCAGGGCCGGATCGTCGCCCACGGCACCGGCTACGACGTGCTGGCCAAGCCGCTGGCCAACGGCGACCGCGCCGTCGCGCTGTTCAACTCCTCGGACGCGGCGCAGACGATCTCGGTCGCCGCGCGGACGGCGGGCCTTTCCAGCGCCAAGGCCTACCGGCTGGAGAACCTGGTCAGCAAGCAGGTCACGGAGACCACCGGCACCATCTCCGCCGACGTGCCGCCGCACGCCACCGTGCTCTACCGGGTCTCGGCAGGCGCCGGGGCCGGCCTCGCACCCGCCACGGCGATCACCTGGCGTGACGTCAGTTCAGCTGCGCAGCCTGGCACTTACCGGGTCACGCTGGCCGACCACGGCTCGAAGCCGCTGACCGGCGTCCGGCTCTCGGTCACCGCGCCCAAGGGCTGGACGGTCAGTCCGAGTGCCGTTTCCCTGCCGCGCGTTCCGGCGGGCGGGACCGCCTCCGCCACGGTCCGGCTGAGCGGGCCGGCCCCCGTGCCCGGCACGACGATCACGCCGGTCGCCGCCACCGCGACCTACCGCGGCGGCTCGACCGACGGCTCGGTCAGCGGCCAGGAGACCGTGGTCCAGGTCGTCCCCTACCCGACTCTCGCCGCCGCCTTCGACAACGTCGGGGCCACCTCGGAGAGCAACACCACTCCGGGCAACTTCGACGGCAGCGGCGACAGTTACTCCTCGGACGCACTGGCCAAGGCCGGAGCCACACCCGGCGCGACGGTCAACGCCAACGGCCTGACCTTCACCTGGCCGACCGCCGCTCCCGGCACGCCGGACAACGTCTCGGCCGACGGCCAGGAGGTCACGCTGACCGGGCAGGGCTCGGCGCTCGGCTTCCTGGGCGCGGAGGCCGGGTTCGTCTCCGGCCCGGTCACCGTCACCTACACCGACGGGACCACCAGCACCGGCCAGCTCGGCTTCCCCAACTGGTGCTGCGCGCCGACCAATGCGTACGGCGCGCTGACCGCCTTCACCACGGACCACCGCAACACCCCGAGCGGACCGGCCAACTACGGCACCAGCTACGGCGTCTTCACCAACACCGTGCCGCTGACGCCGGGGAAGACCGTCCGCTCGGTGACGCTGCCCCAGGAGCCCGCGATCCACGTCTTCGGGCTCGCGATCAAGCCCTGACCTGACGGGCCACCGCGTGTCGGAGCGTCAGAACTCCGGCACGCGGTGCGTCGGGTGCCCGGCGACGACCGTCAACAGCACCGGCAGTGCGGCCAGTTGGGCGTCCGGGACGGTGAGCGGGCTGTCGGCGAGGACCGTCAGGTCGGCCCGGTACCCGACAGCCAGCCGACCGCCCACGTACTCCTCGCCCGCGGCCCAGGCCGGGTTGACCGTCATGCCCTGGAGCGCCTGGAGCGGGGTGAGTGCCTGTTCGGGGCCGTGCGGGGGCAGCGAGAGGTCGGCCGGGCGACGGTGCCGGGCCCCGGCCATCACGCTGAGCGGCGGGTAGGGCGCGATCGGCCAGTCCGAGCCGAGCACGACCCGCACGCCCGCGTCCCACAGGTCACGGCAGCGGAACGCACGTCCCGCGCGCTCCTCGCCGAGGCGGCGGGACCAGTTGTCGGTGTGGTCGGCGCGGGTGTACTCGCAGCAGTGGGTGGGCTGCATCGAGGCGGTGACGCCGAGTCGGGCGAACCGGGCCACGGTGTCGTCGGGAACGGTCTCGATGTGCTCGATCCGGTGCCGGACCGGGCTCGCCGCTCCCCTGCCGCCGGGCGCGAGCACGCTGTCGGTCTGCGCCTTCTCGATCGAGTCGAGTGCGTGGCGAACGGCCGCGTCGCCGATCGCGTGGGTGGCGGTCGGCACCCCGGCCCGGTGCAGCTCACCGACCACCCAGCTGTACTGCTCCGGGTCGGGCCAGAACGCGTGGGTGGACTCACCGTGGCAGTCCGGCCGTTCCAGCCAGGCGGTGCCGTTGTCGACGGTCCCGTCCATGAACATCTTCACGCCCGCGACCTGCCACAGCCGCCCGCTCCGGCCCTGGAGCCGGACCAGCTCGGCGACCGCCGCGCCGTCCGCACCCGGCTGGCACCACGGCGCGACCCGCAGGCGCAGCGACAGCGCGTCCCCGCCGTCCCCGCCGTCCAACTTCGTGAGGATCGCCAGGGAATCGCCGCCCGCGTCCATGGCGTGGCCGCCGGTCAGGCCGGTCTCGGCCATGGCGCGCAGCAGCTCGGCCGTGCGGGCGCGGACCTGGGCCTCGGTGGGCTTGGGCGCGACGCCCTCGACCACGGCGCAGGCGGCGTCCTCCAGCAGCAGTCCGGTCGGACGGCCGTCGGCGTCGCAGACGATCTCGGAGGCCTGCTCGAACTCGCGCGGACCCTCGACGCCCGCCAGCTCCAGCGCCCGGAAGCTGGCCAGCAGCGAGTGGCCGTCGAAGAGGTCCAGCAGCGCCGGGATGCCGTCGAGCACCGGGGTCAGCGCAGCCGCACCGACGGGCCGGTCGCCGAAGGTGTTCGGGTCCAGTCCCCAACCGCGCAGCCAGGCACCCGGCTTGAGCTCCCGTGCCGCCCCGGCCACCGCCGCGCGGACGGCGTCGAGGTCGCGGCAGCCCGACAGGTCGACGCCCATGGTCCGCTCGGCCCCGGAGACCGGGTGCAGGTGCCCGTCGGTGAAGCCGACGGTGACCACCGCGCCCTTGAGGTCGATCACCGTGGTGGCGCGACCCGCCAGGGCGCGGACCTCGCGGTCGTCGCCGAGCGCCGTGATGAGTCCGGCCCCGGCGGCGAGGGCGGTGTGTGGGAGGAGCGTTCCCGTGCCCGGGTCCAGCAACCGGGCGTTGAACAGGACGAGATCGGTGGACACGGGCGGCTCCTTCGGTGCTGCGGTGATGCGCGGTGGGGGTTGGTTCAGTCGGTCGTCCCGGCAGCCGTGGCCCCCGCGTCGGATCGACCGGCGGCGAGAGTCCCGGCCGGCAGCTCCAGCACCCGCTCCGCGGTCAGCGCGGGCATCGCGCTGATCTCGGGCGGCACCGGGCCGCGGTCGGTGTTGACGTCCGAGCCCAGGCCGTCCATGACGACCAGGATCTGCATCGCGGCGACTCCCGGACTGGCGGCCCGAAAGGCCCCGACCGACACCCCGGCCTCGATCAGCCGGGTCAGCCGGTCCCGCCACTGCGCCATCTGGTGCACGACCCGGTCCCGCAGGGTGGGGCGGTACCGGCTCAGGTGGCGGGCGTTGAGCCAGAGGCGGCTCATCCCGTCGTACCGGTCCCCCGCGGTGAGCGAGAGGAACCGGTCCAGCAGCGCCAACGCCTGGTCACCGGCCGGGTCGGCCGGGATCAGGTCGTCGAGCTCGGCACTCGCCGCGACCCCGAACGCCTCCGCGACCAGATCCTCCGCCACCGGGAAGTAGTGGCTGATCAGGCCGGGTCGGACGCCGAGTTCGTCGGCGATACGACGGACCGTGATGCATTCCAGTCCCTCATCGAGGGCGACCGCAGCGGATGCGGCCACGATCTCGGCGCGACGGGCCTCAGGGGTTTTCCTGGTCCGTTTCGGCCGGACGCTTGACGACACGACGTGCACGCTATTGGATGTGCGACCAATAGACAAGCTGCCCCCAGGGCTTGTTGGTTCGGAGGACTCCATGGCATCCACGATTCCAGACCCCGAGACGGCTCCCCCATCGGACCCGGTCCCCTCGCACACTGCTGACATGCTCCGCACCGCCAAACAGCCCGACCCGACCGACCAGGTCAGCGGCACCCAGAGCCATGGCGGCGTCGAGGCCCACGGCATCGACGTGATCCCCGACAGCGAGCGGCACGGCCGCGCCCGGGAGCTGCTCGGGGTCTGGGCCGCGCCGAACGTCAGCTACCTCAGCCTGGTCGTCGGCGGCGCTCTGATGCTGATGGGACTGAGCCTGTGGCAGGCGCTGGCCGTGATCGTGGTCGGGAACCTGTTCTGGGCGCTAGTCGGGCTGGTCGCGGTGAGCGGCCCGGCCTCGGGCACGCCCAGCGAGGTGATCATGCGGGCGATGTTCGGCGTCCGCGGCAACCGCGGCAACATCGCGATCACCGGCTGGTTCGCCTCGGTCTGCTACCTCGCACTCAACTGGGCCGCCGCCTCACTGGCCGCCTTCGCGATCCTGGGCGAGGTCGGACTGCAGCCGGACACCGTCGTCAAGATCGTGGTCATCGTGGCCATCGCCGCGGCCACCTTGGCCATCAGCGTCTACGGCCACGCCACCATCATCCGGCTCTACCTGCCCTTCACCATCGCGCTGACCGCGGTCTTCGCGGTGCTGTCCGGCTACGTCTGCGCACACGCCGACTGGCACTACCACCCGCAGCAGCCGCTGCACGGCACCCCGTTGATCGCGGCCCTGGCCGGCGGACTGGCCCTGGTCGCGTCCGCGCCGCTCTCGTACAGCAACAGCGCCGACTTCGCACGCTACCTGCCGCGCACCACCAGCGCGGCCTCGGTCGCCGGCTGGACCGCGCTGGGCTCGTTCGTCCCCAGCGTCCTGTTCACCGGGCTGGGCGCGGTGGCCGGGACCGCGCTGGACATGACCGATCCGCAGACGGCGCTGGAGCAGATCATCCCGGGCTGGTTCCGACCGGTCTTCCTGCTGGCGATCATCCTCTCCGCCATCGCCAACAACGCGATGACCGCCTACAGCTCCGGCCTGTCGCTGCAGGCCATCGGCGTCAGGATCCGCCGCTCCCGGAGCGTCGCGCTGGACGGCACGCTCGGCGTCGCGCTGACCCTCTACGCGCTGCTGGTGTCGAACTTCCTCGACACCGTCAACAACGTGCTGCAGCTGATGGTCGCCCTGATGGGCCCGACCATCGCGATCTACGCCGCCGACGTGCTCTGGCGGCGCAACCGCTACGACGGCCACGAGCTGAGCGACGAGAGCAAGGGCTCGCCGTTCTGGTACCGCGGCGGGGTCAACTGGGCCGGGGCCAGCGCACTGGTCGTCGCCGCCGTCACCGCCGGCCTCTGCGTCGACGCGCCGCCGCTGTGGACCGGCCCGATCGCCACGGCCCTGGGCGGCACCGACCTCTCCCTGCCGGTCGGCATCATCCTCGGCGCCGGGATCTACCTGCTGCTGATGCGCGGCAGGCGACCCGCCCGGCACTGACACTGCGTCAACTGCCGTGCACCCTATCTCGTCATATTGACGATATCCCCGCGGCGGGCCTACCGTTCCCCTGAGAACAGACGCTCACCCAGGGGGAAACAGCCATGGCCGACATCACCAGACGACCGCTGTTCAGTCACTTCCGCGGCAGCCCGACCGACCATGTCGTGCACCTGCGACGTGGTCAGGTCGTGCACCAGGGCACCGGCCAGGCGTTCTGGTTCCGGCCGATCAGCGCCGTGCTGGCCGAGGTCCCGGTCGACGACCGCGAGCTGCCGCTGCTCTTCCACGCCCGGACCGCCGACTTCCAGGACGTCACCGTCCAGGCCAGCGTCACGTACCGCTTCACCGACCCCGAACTCGCCACCCGCAGGCTGGACTTCGCCATCGACCCGGGCACCGGCCGGTGGCGGTCCGCGCCGCTGGAGCAGGTGGCGACGCTGCTGACCGAGCTGGCACAGCAACAGGCGATCGGCCTGGTCGCCACGCTCGACCTCACCACGGCGCTCGCCACCGGCACCGCCGCCGTTCAGGCGCGGATCAGCGAGGGCCTGACCGCCGACGCCCGGCTCACCGACACCGGCGTCGGCGTGGTCGGCGTCCGCGTCGTCGCCGTCAAGCCCGAGGCCGAGGTGGAGCGGGCGCTGCGGACCCCCGCCCGGGAGCAGATCGCCCAGGAGGCGGACCGGGCCGGCTTCGAGCGCCGCGCCCTCGCCGTCGAGCGGGAGCGGGCGATCAGCGAGAACGAGCTGCAGAGCCGGATCGAACTGGCCCGCCGCGAGGAGCAGTTGGTCGGCCAGCAGGGCGCCAACGAGCGTCGCCGCGCCGAGCAGAAGGCGGAGGCCGCCCGGATCACCACCGACGCGGAGGCCGCCCGCACCCGCACCCTCGCCGCCGCCCAGGCGGAGCAGATCGAGCTGGTCGGAGCGGCGGAGGCACAGGCCGAGGCGGCCAAGCTGGCCAACTACGCGGGCCTCGACCCGCGCCTGCTGCTGGCCCTCGCGGCAAAGGAGTTGGCGGGCGGCCTGCCGGCGATCGGCACGCTCAACCTCACCCCGGACGTGGTCACCGGCGCGCTGGCACGCCTGGCCGCCCCGAACGGCGGCTGACCCGATGGCCCTCGCAACCGGGCCACTCGCGCGCAGGACTCTCGCACCGCGCGTCGTACTGGTCCACCGCCGCACCGAGCGCGAGGAGATCGTCGCCGAGCAGGGAACCTGGGGCCAGGCCCAGTTCGTGCAGCGGATGCGCGGCGTCTCGCTGGACGCGGTCCAGCAGCGCCACGAACGCCTCGGCGAGGCGCTGCGCACCGCGTCCGCCGCGGTCCCCAAGCAGTGGCGGCGCGGCAGCGTGCTCCGCGACGACCTGGACCGGTTCCTGTTCGAGCCGGAGGACGTGGTGGTCGTGGTCGGCCAGGACGGGCTGGTGGCCAACACCGCCAAGTACCTGAGCGGCCAGCCGGTGATCGGCGTCAACCCCGATCCGGCCAACGGCTGGGGCGTCCTGGTCCAGCACGCCCCGCAGGACCTGGCCGGGCTGCTGGACGCGGTCGCGGACGGCTCGGCCCGCACCGAGCAGCGGACCATGGTCCGCGCGGAGACCGCCGAGGGCGACAGCATCACCGCGCTCAACGAGGTCTACCTCGGTCACCGCGGCCACCAGTCCGCCCGCTACCGGCTCTCGCTGCCGGACGGCGGCCAGGAACACCAGTCGTCCTCCGGCCTGCTGGTCGGCACCGGGACCGGCGCGACCGGCTGGTGCCTCTCCGCCTCCCGTCAGCGCGACGGCGCCTTCGAACTGCCCCAGCCGACGGACTCCGCGCTGAGCTGGTTCGTCCGCGAGGCCTGGCCCTCCCCCACGACCGGAGCGGATCTGACGGCGGGTCTGCTGAGTGGTGGTCAGGAGCTGTCGATCCTGGTCGAGAGCGAGGAGTTGGTGGTCTTCGGCGACGGCATCGAGGCGGACCGCCTCTCCGTCGGCTGGGGCCGGTCCGTCACCGTCCGGACCTCGGACCGCCGCCTCGCCCTGGTCCTGCCCTAGTACTCCTCCTCGCCCTCGCCCTGGTACTCCTCCTCGCCCTCCTCGTCCTGCGCCCCCGGCCAGCGGTCGGCCACCTCGTCCGGGGCGAGGCGGGCGACGACCTCGGCCAGGCCGATGCAGGCCTCCTCGATCATCCGGTGGGTGACGTTGCGCTCCGTGATCACCGCGGAGAGCAGCAGCGCGGTGAGCGCCGCCGAACCGTTGAGCAGTTGGAGGATGAGCATGGTGGCGGCGATGGTGTGCCCGTGGAACGGCCCGGTGTGCCCGACGGCCGCCGGGACCGCGAGCACCGAGATCAGCAGCACGCACGGCGCCGCGCCCGGCAGCTGGAAGCGGATCGCCGCCCAGATCACCAGCGGGAAGACCAGGAAGAGCAACGACAGCGGGCTGGAGGTCACCGCCAGGGTCACCCCGGCCGTGGCGGCCAGCAGCACCAGCATCTCCGTCCACCGCCACACCGACGTCTCCCCCGGCAGCTCCGGCGAGCGGACTGCGAGCAGCAGCGGGGCGACCACCAGCACGCCCATCGCGTCGCCGGTCCACCAGGCCGACCACGCCTGCACGTAGTCGGGCCCGGGCAGCGCACCCTCGCCGTAGAGGACCAGGGTCGCCGTCGTGGCGCTGAGCAGCATCGACGCCCCGCCGACGAAGACCAGCAGCAGCCCGTCCCGGAGCCGGTCCAGCTGCGGCCGGAAGCCGAACCGGCGCAGCAGCAGGTAGGCGACGACGGGCGCGACGGTGTTGCCGGTGACGATGCCCAGCGTCCCCCAGGAGACGCCGCCGATCGAGGCCACGACGAAGAACTCGCCGAGCGCGATGGCGGGCCAGATCCGCAGCCCGAGGAGCAGCAGGCTGGCCAGAGCGACGCCGGTCGGCGGCCAGAGCGGGGTGACCCGGACGCCGCCGACCACCACCTGGGCCAGCAGTCCGAGCCGACCGCTCGCGTAGTAGACACCCGACAGGGCGAGGATCCACAGCACCGTCGTGGCGACGGTTCGGGGTTCCCGGATCTCCCGGACGCGCTCCAGTGCAGGCATGGGACAACTTTCCTGGTGCCTTCGTGCCTGCGCAGCCGTGACACGCCCGCCACAGCGGATCACCCGTGCCGGAGCACTGCGCTCACCCGTGCCGGAGCACTGCGCTCATCCGTGCCGAAGCACCAGGACTGCTGCGTCGTCGGCGTGGCCGGTCAGCTCGGCGACCTTGATCACCTGGGCGGCCAGCTCCCCCGGTTCGCCACCCGCGCCACGGCGGACCAGCAGCGTGATCTGGTCCAGCCCCTCCTCCATCGAGAACGACGGGCCCTCCACCACTCCGTCGGTGACCATGACGAACGCCCCGGTCCCGTCGAGCCGGTGCCGGGTGACCGGGTAGTCCTCCCCCGACTGCACGCCCAGCGGCAGTCCCACGCCCTCCTCGGCGACCCCGCTGTGCCCGTCCAGCGTCGCCCAGACGGCGGGCACATGGCCCGCCCGGGCCACCGCCAGGTCGCCCGTGGCGGGGTCGTAGCGCAGGAAGCAGCAGGTGGCCAGGAGTTCGACACCCATCGCCAGCAGCAGGTCGTTGGTCCGGCTCAGCACCTCGCCGGGGTCCGGCGAGACGGTGGCCATGGCGCGCAGCGCGATCCGGACCTGGCCCATGAAGGCCGCCGCCTCCACGTCGTGTCCCTGCACGTCGCCGATCGAGAAGCCCAGCACCCCGCCGGGGAGCAGGAAGCCGTCGTACCAGTCACCGCCGATGTCCAGGCCGTGGCGGGCGGGCGCGTAGCGGGCGGCGGCCCGCAGACCCGGGCTGCTCGGCAGCACGGCGGGCAGCAGGTCCCGCTGCAGCGCCATGGCCAGTTCGACGCGGGCTTTCTGCGACTCCGCCCGTTCCAGGGCCTCTGCGGTGAGCCGCCCGAGGGTGCTCAGCAGTTCACCGGAGCTCACGGGCGGAGGGGGACGGCGTCGGGCCATGAACCGCTCCGGGGTACGTCTGGGCAGGAGAACGTCGATCCCATTGTCCTCTGATCCGCCCGGAAAGGCTGGTCCGACCGGCTTACCACCGATCAGCCTGTGCTGACCAGCGCGTCTACTGACCAGCGCCTCTGCTGACCAGCGTCTACTGCCCGCCTTCTCCTGAGCCGGTGTCCTGCTCGGTCCAGATGGTCTTGCCCGACTGTCCGTAGCGGCTGCCCCAGCGCGAGGTCAGCTGCGCCACCAGGAAGAGCCCGCGTCCGCCCTCGTCCGTGTCCCGGGCGCGCCGCAGCCGGGGTTGGGTGTTGGAGGGGTCGGAGACCTCGCAGACCAGCACTCCGTCGCCGTGGACCAGCCGCAGCCCGATCGGGCCGCCCGCGTAGCGCAGCGCGTTGGTGACCAGCTCGCTGACCACCAGTTCGGTGGAGAAGGCCAGGTCGGAAAGGCCCCAGCGGTCCAGTTGCCCGACGGCGGCCCGCCGGGCAAGGGACACCGACTCGGCATGGGTCGGGAACTCCCAGTGCGCCGTGGACCCGGGGGCCACCCGCCGGGTGCGGGCCAGCAGCAGGGCCACGTCGTCGGACGGTTGATCCGTGGTGACGGCGGACAGCAGACCGCGCGCCGCGTCCGCGAGCGGGCGTTCCGCCAGGCAGAGCCGTCCCGCCTGCCGCAGCAGCCGGGCCATGCCCGCGTCGAGGTCGTGGTCCGCACCCTGCACCAGGCCGTCGGTGTAGAGGGCCAGCGTGCTGCCGGGTTCCAGCCGCACCTCCGCCACCTCGAACGGGAAGGCCCCGACGCCCAGCGGCGGCCCGGGATCCAGCTCGGCGAAGGCGGTGCTGCCGTCCGGCGCGACGAGCAGCGGCGGCGGGTGCCCGGCGCTGGCCATGGCGCAGTGGCCGGTGACCGGGTCGTAGATCGCGTAGAGGCAGGTCGCGCCGGACAGGTCCTGGTACTCGCCGTCGGACTCCACGGCGAGCCGCTGCACCAGGTCGTCCAGATGGACCAGCAGCTCGCCCGGATCGAGGTCGAGGTCGGCCAGCGTCTGCACCGCCGTGCGCAGCCGCCCCATCGCCACCGACGCGCCGAGGCCGTGGCCGACCACGTCCCCCACGATCAGCGCGACCCGCAACGAGGAGAGCGGGATGACGTCGAACCAGTCCCCGCCCACACCGGGCCGGGCCGCCGAGGGGACGTAGGAGGCGGCCGTCTCCACGCCGATCGCCGCGACCGCCGCCGTCGGCAGCAGCCCGCGCTGGAGGGTGACGGCGGTGCTGTGCTCGCGGGTGTAGCGGCGGGCGTTGTCCACGCCGAGCGCGGCGCGGGAGACGATCTGGGAGAGCAGTGCGGCGTCCTGGTCGTCGTAGGGGACGGCGTCCTCGGTGCGCCAGACCTGGACGGTGCCGAGAACCAGCCCACGGGCGTAGAGCGAGGCGGCCATCAGCGACCGCGCGCCCTCCGGCACGATCCGCCGCCGCAGCTCCGCGTCGGCGCTGAAGATCTCCGCCAGCTCCGCCTCGTCCACCTGGTAGACCAGCACGTCCCCGCGCCGGATCCGGTCCAGCTCGGGCGCGGTCGGCACCGGCGGCATCGGCTCGCCCGGCCGGATCAACGCCGCCGGAAAAGGCCCGGTCCGGCAGAGTCCGGCGGCTCGGCGGACGTGCCACTCGTTCGTCATCTCGGGCTGCGGCGGATCAGCCCCGGTGAAGACGGCGTCGGCCAGGTCGACCATCACCACGTCGGCGAACCCGCCCAGCACCTCGGCGAGGTCCTGGGCGGTACGGCCGACGTCGAGCGAGGCTCCGATCCGGGTCGCCGCCTCGTCCAGCAGTTCGAGCCGCCGCCGGGCCTGACGCTCGGCGGTGATGTCGGTGAAGGCGACCGCGACGCCGGTGATCCCCCCGTCGTCGTCGGTCAGCGGGAACGCGGAGAGCGACAGCCACAGCTGCGCCGGCTCTGCCCCCGGTGACTGCTCTGTTCCATGTGACTGCGCCGACCGCAGCGGCCGGACCCGGTACTCGGCGCGGTGCACCGGGACGCCGTCACTGACCACCGTGCGCAGCCTGCTCTCGATCTCCTCGGCCTGCTCCGGCTCGAGGATGTCGGCCAGCCGCTCCGGCAGCGCACCGTCCGGACCGGCCAGACAGCGGGCGGCATTGGTACGCAGCAGGCGCAGCTCGCGGTCGTGGACGACGATCCCGATGCTGCCCTGCCCGAACATCGCTCGGGCGAACGCGGCGTCGAGCGCCACGTCGAGCGCTGCCTCGCCGTCTGTCGTCACCCGACCATTGTCGCGCGACCGGGTCGGAACGCAGCACCCCGTGCACGGTCACTCGTGCGCCTGAAGATTTCCTGGTCACCCGCTTAAGCAAGTCTCGATGGACCTGACCTGCCCTGGACCCCCAGGCTGAGGCCCGGGGTGCGGAACGTTCCTGCATCCCTTTGTGTGGTTTGTGCGACTTGTTGGGGCGCGACGTCCGGGAGGCACCGCTGTGAAGGCACTCGTGAAGGCCAAGGGAGAGCCCGGCCTGTGGCTGATGGACGTGCCCGAGCCCGAGGTCGGCCCCGGTGAGGTGCTGATCAAGGTGCTGCGCACGGGCATCTGCGGCACCGACCTGCACATCCGCAAGTACGACAGCTGGGCGCAGCAGGCCGTCAGCGTGCCTCGGGTGATCGGCCACGAGTTCGTCGGCGAGGTCGTCGAGGTCGCGTCGGGCGTCACCGACGTCGCCGTCGGCGACCTGGTCAGCGGCGAGGGCCACCTGGTCTGCGGCAAGTGCCGCAACTGTCTGGCCGGCCGCCGTCACCTCTGCCGCAGCACGATCGGCCTGGGCATCGGCCGGGACGGCGCGTTCGCCGAGTACGTCACGCTGCCCGCCGCCAACGTCTGGGTGCACCGGGTCCCGGTCAACCTCGACGTGGCCGCGATCTTCGACCCGTTCGGCAACGCGGTCCACACCGCGCTGTCGTTCCCGCTGGTCAACGAGGACGTGCTGATCACCGGCGCGGGCCCGATCGGCATCATGGCCGCCGCCGTCGCCAAGCACGCCGGCGCGCGCAGCGTCGTCATCACCGACGTCAGCCCCTACCGCCTGCAGCTGGCCGAGAAGGTCGGCGTCACGCTGGCGCTCAACGTGGGCGACCACACCATCGAGGACGGCCAGCGGAAGCTCGGCATGCGTGAGGGCTTCGACATCGGCATGGAGATGTCCGGCCGCCCCGAGGCGCTGCGCGAGATGATCGCCAACATGACCAACGGCGGCCGGATCGCGATGCTCGGCCTGCCCTCCGACGAGTTCCCGGTCGACTTCGCCCGGATCGTCACCTCGATGATCACCCTCAAGGGCATCTACGGCCGCGAGATGTTCGAGACCTGGTACGCGATGTCGGTGCTGCTGGAGGGCGGCCTGGACCTCTCCCCGGTGATCACCGGCCGCTACCCGTACCAGGACTTCGACGCCGCGTTCGACGAGGCGGCCGGTGGCCGCTGCGGCAAGATCATCCTCGACTGGACCGCCTGAGCAACCCCCTCCGCCCGCCCGATCTCCTGCCCTTCGGGCTCTCCCGACCTCCCGACCTTCGGACCCTTTCGAACCAGGAGCCACTCGATGCTCGACTCCGTCCGCGACGACCTCCGGGCCACCCTCGACGAGATCCGCGACGCCGGCCTGCACAAGCCTGAGCGGGTGATCGGCGGCCCGCAGAGCGCCACCGTCGACGTCACCGCGGGCGGCCGGCCCGGCGAGGTGCTGAACTTCTGCGCCAACAACTACCTCGGCCTGGCGGACAACCCCGAGGTGATCGCCGCCGCCAAGGACGCCCTGGACCGCTGGGGCTACGGCATGGCCTCGGTCCGCTTCATCTGCGGCACCCAGGAGGTCCACAAGGAGCTCGAGGCGCGGATCTCCCGCTTCCTCGGCATGGAGGACACGGTCCTCTACAGCTCCTGCTTCGACGCCAACGGCGGCGTCTTCGAGACGCTGCTGGACGATCGCGACGCGGTGATCTCCGACGCGCTCAACCACGCCAGCATCATCGACGGCATCCGGCTCTGCAAGGCGCGCCGCCTCCGTTACGCCAACCGCGACATGGCCGACCTGGAGCAGCAGCTCAAGGAGGCCTCGGACGCCCGCCGCAAGCTGATCGTCACCGACGGCGTCTTCTCCATGGACGGCTACATCGCCCCGCTCAAGGAGATCTGCGACCTGGCCGAGCGCTACGGCGCGATGGTCATGGTCGACGACTCGCACGCGGTCGGCTTCGTCGGCCCGGGCGGTCGCGGCACCCACGAGCTGCACGGCGTGATGGACCGCGTCGACATCATCACCGGCACGCTCGGCAAGGCGCTGGGCGGCGCGTCCGGCGGCTACGTCGCGGCCCGCGCCGAGATCGTGGCACTGCTGCGCCAGCGCTCCCGTCCCTACCTGTTCTCCAACTCGCTGGCCCCGGTGATCGCCGCCGCCTCGATCCAGGTCCTTGACCTGCTGGAGAGCGGCGAGCTCGGCGCGTCGCTGCGCGAGCAACTGGCCGCCAACACCGCGCTGTTCCGCTCGCGGATGACCGAGGAAGGCTTCGAGATCCTCCCCGGCGAGCACCCGATCGCCCCGGTCATGATCGGCGACGCGGCCAAGGCCGGGAAGATGGCCGAGTTCCTGCTGGAGCACGGCGTCTACGCCGTCGGCTTCTCCTACCCGGTGGTCCCGCACGGCAAGGCCCGGATCCGGGTGCAGCTCTCGGCCGGCCACTCCACCCAGGACGTGGAGCGCGCTGTCAAGGCATTCGTCGCCGCGAGGTCCGCCCTGGCAGAATGAGTCGGTGATCGACTCGCGCCGGCTGCGCACGCTGCGCGCCGTGGCGGACCACGGAACCGTGACCGCCGCGGCAGCCGCGCTGTACCTGACCCCCTCCGCCGTCTCCCAGCAACTGGCCGCCCTGGAACACGAGGTCGGCCACCAGCTGCTGCTCCGAGACGGCCGGGGGGTCCGGCTCACCGCCGCCGGCGAGATCCTGCTGCGCCACAGCAACGCGGTCCTGGCGCAGCTGGAGAACGCGGAGGCGGAGCTGGCCGCCTTCGCCCAGGGGCACGCGGGCGACGTGACTCTCGTCTCCTTCGCCACCGGCATCGCCGCCGTGGTCGCCCCCGCCATGACCCGCCTCGCGCAGGCCGCTCCCGGCATCCGCCTCACCGTCCGCGACGCCGAGGGCGACGCGAGCCTGCTGATGGTCCTCGACGGCCGCGCCGACATCGCGGTAGCCGTCGAGTACCGCGGCGCCCCGGCCGAGGACGACGCCCGCCTCTCCCGCGTCCCGCTCTACGCCGAGCCCTTCGACGCGGTGTTGCCGCGCGGGCACCACCTGGCCGCCGCCCCGGCCGTGGCCGTCGCCGAGCTCGCCGACGAGCCGTGGATCGGCCCCTACCCGGGCAACCCCTGCCTGGACGCGGTGATGCTGGCCTGCGAGTCGTCCGGCTTCCAGCCGCGCCTGGCCCACTCCTCCGACGACTTCCGCGCGGTCGCCGCACTCGCGGGCGCGGGCGCGGGCGTCGCCCTGGTCCCCCGCTCCGCGCTGCGCGGCGTCGACCTCCCGGACGTCGTCGTCCTCCCGGTCCTCGGCGCCCCGGCCACCCGCCGCGTCTTCGCCGCCGTCCGCCGCGGCTCGGCGGACCACCCGCTGTTCCGCCCGGTCCTCGACGCCCTGACCACGGCGACCGCCCAGGCGGATCTGGTCGAGCGGCCGCTGGCACGCAGCTACGGACTGTGAGGATCACGTGGAGTGATGGCGGGCCCGGTGCGGGTCGATTTGCGCAGCCGGGGCGGGGTACTGCCAGGATGGCGGTATGAATCCCAAGGTTTACTTCGACGTGTCCGCCAACGGTGAGAAGCTCGGTCGCATCGAGTTCGAGCTCGCCGCCGATGTCGCCCCGAAGACGGCCGAGAACTTCCGCGCCCTGTGCACGGGCGAGAAGGGCTTCGGCTACAAGGGCTCCTCCTTCCACCGTGTCATCCCCGAGTTCATGCTCCAGGGCGGTGACTTCACCGAGGGCAACGGCACCGGTGGCAAGAGCATCTACGGCGAGAAGTTCGCGGACGAGAACTTCACCCTCAAGCACACCGTGCCGGGCCTGCTCTCCATGGCCAACGCGGGCCCGAACACCAACGGCTCGCAGTTCTTCATCACCACCGTCGTCACCCCGTGGCTGGACGGCAAGCACGTGGTCTTCGGCAAGGTCACCGAAGGCATGGACGTGGTCAAGGCCATCGAGGCGCTCGGTTCGGGCAGCGGCCGCACCTCCAAGGCGATCGTGATCGACGACTGCGGCCAGATCTGATCTGACGCACTCGATCCACTACTTCTGACCACCGCGCTCGATCCGCTGCCGCCGTTCACCCGAACGGCGGCAGCCTTGTCTGATGCCCTGTCACATTTGCCGTCGCCCTCCCTGGACAGATCACCGGACCGCAGGCATGATGCAGTTTCTGACGGTGCATCAGATTTGAGCGAGTCAGTGAATCAGCGGTACCCAGGGTCAGGAGGCCTCCGTGGAGTTCGGCATCTTCATGAACGGATTCATCCCCGGCCCGGCGGCACACGACCGGCCCTCCGAACACCTGGCGCTCAAGCGCGAGATGGAGCTGGCCGTCAAGGCCGACAAGCACAACTGGAAGTACGTCTGGTTCGGCGAGCACCACTCGCTCACCGAGTACAGCCACATGTCCGCCCCCGAGGTGGTGATGGGCTACGTCGCCGCCCGCACCGAGCGGATCCACCTCGGCACCGGTATCAACTCCCTCTCGCCCCGCAAGGAGCACCCGGTCCGCTTCGCCGAGCGCGCCGCCATGCTGGACCACATCACCGAGGGCCGCTTCGAGTGGGGCACCGGCCGCGGCGCGGGCTCGCACGAGCTGAAGTCCTTCAACATCATGGACACCAACTCGACCAAGCCGGAGTGGGACGAGGTCTCCCGCGAGGTCGTCCGGATGTGGGAGCAGTACGACTACTCCTTCCAGGGCGAGCACTTCACCGTGCCGACCCCGCACAACATCCTGCCAAAGCCGTACGGGCACTCCCACCCGCCGATCTGGATGGCCTGCGGCAACCCGCCGTCCTTCGCCAAGGCCGGGTCGCTCGGGATAGGCGCGATCGCCTTCAACTTCGAGCCGATCTACAACCTCAAGGGCCGGATCGAGGCCTACAAGGAGGCCGCCGAGAACCCGGTCGAGATCCTCGGCGACTACCAGAACAACAACGTGATGATGACCAACGCGGTGGTCTGTCTCAACGACCGCAAGCGGGCCCGTGAGATAGCCCTGTCGGCGGGCAACGCGTACCTGGTCACCCTGGTCAACCTCTACCACGACACGATGCCGAAGTCCGCCGACGGCATCACCTGGCCGGAGCCGCCGATCAACCTCGGCGCGTGGGGCGGCGAGGAGTTGCTGGACGAGCTGATCGCCGGCGGCTACCTGCTCTGCGGCACCCCGGACGAGGTGTGCGAGCAGGTCGCCGCCTACCAGCAGGTCGGCTGCGACCAGTTGGTCTTCGGCCTGACCGGTGGCATGACCTTCGACGAGCATCTGGAGATGCTGGAGCTCTTCGGCGAGCGGGTGATCCCGGAGTTCGACCGCAACCCCGAGCACTCGACGGCGGTCTACCGCCGCAACGCGGGCGCCCCGAAGTACCCGCCGCTCAACCAGCCGGTCGACCCCGACCTCAAGCACACCGTGCTGCCGCTCAGCGCGATCCTGCCCCTGCCGGAGGACTGACGAGTCGTCAGCATCAGCGACCCAGCGACAGAGACTCAGAGACTCAGCGCACGCTTCATGATCTTGCCCATGTCGTTGCGCGGCAGCGCCGCCACGAAGCGGACCTCACGGGGACGCTTGTGCGGGGCCAGATGGCCCGCGACATGGGCGGTCAGCGCGTCCGCAGTCGGCGGCGCGGCCGGGTCGGCGGGGACGATCCAGGCGATGATCCGTTCGCCCAGGTCCTCGTCCGGCTCCCCGGTCACCGCCGCGTCGGCGACGCCGGGGTGGTCCAGCAGGACGGTCTCGATCTCGCCCGCGCCGATCTTGTAACCGCCGCTCTTGATCAGGTCGGTGGAGCGGCGGCCGACGATCCGCACCGAGCCGTCCGGCTCCAGGACGGCCATGTCGCCGGTGCGGAACCAGCCGTCCTCGGCGAACGCGGCGGCGGTCGCCTCGGGGCGGTTGAGGTAGCCGGAGAACAGGTTCGCGCCACGCACCTGGATCTCGCCCACCGCGTCCGTCCCAGCGGGGACAGGGGTGCCGTCGTCCTCGACCAGCCGCAGCTCGACACCGGGCAGCGGCAGCCCGACCGTTCCCGGCGTGCAGGCGCCGCCGAGCACCATGCTGGTGTTCATCAGCGTCTCGGTCATGCCGTAGCGCTCGATGACCTGACGGCCCGTCGCGGCGAGCAGCGCCTCGTGGTCCCGGCGCGACAGCGCGGCCGAACCGCTGACCAGCAGCCGTGCCTTGGCCAACGCCGCAGCGAGCTCCGCGTCGCTCGCCACCGCCTCGGCGAGCCGGTGGTACATCGTCGGCACGCCGAAGAGCATGGTGCCCTCGCCCGCGAGCTCGGCCGCGACCGTGTCCGTCTCGAACCGGCCCAGATGGTGAACCGTACCGCCGCGCCGCAGCGGGCCGAGGATGCCGAGCACCAGCCCGTGCACGTGGAACAGCGGCAGCGCGTGGACGAGCACGTCGTCCCCGGTCCAGGACCAGGCCTCGGCCAGCGCGTCCAGCGTGGTGCGGATCGCGCGACGCGAGATCAGCGCCCCCTTGGGCGGTCCGGTGGTGCCCGAGGTGTAGATGACCAGCGCGGTCTGCTCGTCGTCCGGCTCCTCGGGGAGCGGCAGTGCTGGACCATGAGACGGTGCCGGACCTTGGGACAGGGCCGGGCCGGTGGGGTGGTCCGGCACGTCCACGCGCGGCAACCCGGCCAGCGGGCCCGGCAGCTCCGCGTCCGGCGCGGCCAGCACCAGCTCCGGCGTGCTGTCGCCGAGGACGTGGGTCAGCTCCTTCTCCCCGATCCGCGGGTTGATCGGCACCACCGGCACTCCGGCCAGCAGTCCGGCGACCGCGCCCACAGCGGTCTCCAGGCTGGGCGTGGCCCAGAGCGCGACCCGGCTCACGCCCGTCAGACGCGGGGCCAGCGCGGCTGCCGTCGCGGCCAGTTCGGCATAGCTGAGGGACCGTTCGCCGAACCGCAGCGCGCGGCGTGATCCACCGGTCGCCAGTGCGGGCACGAGTGAGGACACCGTCCGTACTCCTTCGTCGGGCTACCACGTCTGCACGCCAGTCTGTCACCCGTGGATCGCGTGGTCCTTGACCGCCCGGACCGCGCGGTCGGTGCGGCCCTCGACCAGGCAGTCCAACAGCTCGGCGTGGCAGCGGTTCCGGTGGCGGATCGCCTCAGCCCCGGGCGGCGGCGCAAGCAGCGCGAGGCGGCCGAGCAGGTCGGACGTCACCGCGCGCAGTCCGGGACCGCCGAGGGTCTCCGCCAGTTCGAGGTGGAACCGGGTCTCGCGCTCCAGCGCCGACACTGCATCCGCCGTGAACTCCTGGTCCTCCGCGAACTCCTGCTCCGCCGCGACCAGCTTGCGCAGGCTGCCCAGCTCGCCCTCCCCCACCTCGCCGGAGGCGTGGGCGACCAGGCCGCACTCCAGCAGCAGCAGGAAGGCCTCGGCCGAGGCCGCCGCGGCCGGATCGTGGTGCGCGGGGACCACGGCGTCGAAGGCGGCGGAGACGAAGGTGCCGCCGGTACGCCCGCGTCGCCGGTCGAGCAGGCCGTCCTGGCACATGCCCTCCAGCGCGCGACGCACCGTCATCTCGCCGATGCCGAGCTGCTCCGCCAGCGCGCCGGTGTCCGGCAGCCGGTCCCCGGGGCGGAGCAGCGCCAGCCGGACCTGCAGCGCGATCCGGGAACGGACCAGATCCGCGCCGCTCCGACTGTACGGGCCGGTCTGACTGTGCGGCCCCGCCAGGCTGTACGGGCCGAACTTGCCCGCTGGGCTCACCACCGAGCCACCCCAACCGTCCCGCCGGTCAACTGCCGTGGCTGTCCGCGACGATCGAGCCCACTCGCTCGCCCAGGGTCGGGTCACGCCGGACCAGGACGGCCGCGTAGCCGAGCGCCACGACCAGGATGCCCAGCGCCAGGTAGGGGAACCAGTTGTAGGGCTCGGGCTGCCCCGGCTTGACCAGGTAGTAGAGCGGCACCAGGATCGCCGCCGCGCCCAGCCCCGGCAGCAGCACGTGCCGGGCCCAGTGGAACTCGCTGCGCCGGTACCGGTGGTAGTAGAACGGCAGCGCCACGTTCGAGGCCAGGTAGACCAGCAGCACCAGGATGGTGCCCATCGTCGACGCCTCGGCGAAGAAGACCATCGGGTCCATCGAGCCCGACTGGGCGTGCCCGCCGAGCAGGTGCAGCAGGCCCCAACCGCCGATGATCAGCAGCGAGATGGAGACGAAGACGATGATGGCCCGGGTCGGCGTCCGCCGGGTCGGGTGGACCGCGCCGATCGCGGACGGCAACAGGCCCTCGCGTCCGGCGTTGAAGATCAGCCGCGCCTGCGAGTTGGTCCCGGCGATCAGCGCGCCGAGCGTGGAGGTGAGTCCGGCCAGGTAGGCGAAGAACGCCAGCGCGCCGAGCGTCCCCTGCGCGACGTCGATGAACGGGACGGCGGAGGCGCCGACCTTGGCGACGTTGTAGTCGAAGCCGGTCATCGTGGCGTAGGAGAAGAGCAGGTAGCTGACGGACATGATGCCGACCGAGAGGAAGACCGCGCGCCCGACGTTGCGCCTCGGATCCTGCGTCTCCTCGGCCAGCGCGGCGGAGTTCTCCCAGCCGATGAAGAGGTAGACGGCCAACGGGAATCCCTCGGCCAGGCCCTGGAAGCCGCCGGTGATCAGGCTCGGACGGAACGGGTCCAGCGAGAGGTGCCCGGCGTGGTTGACGATCGCGGCGACCGAGACGACGACCAGCACCACCATCTCGACGCCGAAGAACAGCCCGGCCAGCTTGGTGGAGACGGCGATGCCACGGACCATCAGCACCACCGCGATCGCGGTCAGCAGCAGCGTCCAGATGATCCAGGGGACGTTCCACTTGAAGTAGTGGTTGAGCGTCGTCTCCAGGAAGCCGCCGGCGACGGCGATCACCGAGGCCATCGCGATGATGTAGCCGAGGCCCGCCAGCAGCGCGGTGGTGACGGCGCTGGTCGGGCCGAAGGTCTTGCCGACGAAGGTGATGAAGCTGCCCGCGGACGGGTGCGCCTTGGAGAACTGCGAGAGCGTGTTGCCCAGCAGCGCCACCGCGATCCCGGCCGCGATGATGGTCAGCGGCGAGGCGACGCCCGCCGTGGTGGCGAGGAAGCCGAACCCGAAGAAGAAGCTCATCGCGGGGCCGATGTTGGCCATGGTGGCGGCCGCGATGTCGACCATGCCCAGTGTTCCGCCGCGTAGGCGCTGGGATCTGACGGTGGTGGTGTCGGCGAGCTGATCGGACACGGCGTGCTCCTTCGCGTGCGGCGCAGGAAGGCTGGTGGCGTGCCGAGAAAATAGTTCAGGACGATCAGTTAAACAAGGGTGCGCGCAGCAACCCGCCACCGCGCGAGCCCGGCTACCCACCCATCCAACTCAGTGCCGCCTCGGCCGCGTTGGCCCCGCACATGCCGTGGACCCCACCACCCGGCGGCGTGGCCGAGGAGCAGAGGTAGACGCCCGGTACGCCCAGCGCATACGGGTCGAGGGCCGGTCGCGGCCGGAAGACCAGCTGCCGGGCCGAGTTGGCGCCCGCGCTGATGTCGCCACCCACGTAGTTGGCGTTGTACAGCGCCAACTGACGGGCCGTCCGGACATGCGTCGCGACGATCCGCTCGCGGAAGCCGGGCGCGAAGCGCTCGATCTGCGCGACCACCGCCTCGGTCGCGTCGCCCCGGTACCCGGCCGGGACATGGGCGTAGGCCCACAGCGGGTTGACTCTGCCCGTAGAACCTCCGCCCGCCGAACCGCCGCCTGCCGAACCAGCCCCGTCGGCCGAACGCGACGGGTCCGCCAGGTACTGCTGCCCGACCAGCACGAACGGCCGGTCCGCCAGCCGTCCGGCGACGGTGGCGGATTCGGCGGCGGCGATCTCCTCCGCCGTGCCGCCCAGATGCAGCGCGCCCGCGCGACGGCAGTCCTCGTTGGTCCACGGGACGTCGCCCCGGATCGCGAAGTCCACCTTGTGCGCCGCCGGTCCGTACCGGTAGCGGCCGAGCGCTCGCCGCACCCGAGGGGGCATCCGGGCACCGGCGATCCCGTCACCCACGATCCGGACGGCCGCGTCCGGCGCGGTGTCCAGCAGCACCAGCTCCGGCCGTTCCCCGAGCAGCGCGGGCAGTTGGTCGAGCCCGGTGACGGTGACCCCCGTGCGGACCGTGCCGCCGAGGCTGTCCAGCACGCGGAGCAGCGCGTCGGTGATCGCCTGCGTCCCGCCCTCGGCCACCGGCCAGCCGACCGCGTGGCCGGTGGCGGCCAGCATCAGGCCGATCGAGGCGCTGAGCGGGGTGTCCAACCGGCCGAACGCGTGCGCCGCCGCTCCCATGAACAGGGCCCGCGCGGGCGCGTCCTGCCAACGGCGGACCGTCCAGGTCGCGGGCTGCAGCGCGTCCACGCCGAACCGGGCCAGCGCGAACGGATGCCGGGGCAGGTGCAGCAGCGGACGCAGCACCTCGGCGTTGAGCGCCTCCGCGTCGGCGACCAGGGGCGCGAAGAGGCGACGCCAGGCGCGGGCGTCGACCGGGCCGAGGGAGGCGGCTGTCCGCGCCTGGTCCCGGCTGAGCACCCCGGCCCGGCCGTCGTCCAGCGGGTGCGCCAGGTCGAGCTCCGCCCAACGCCAGCGCAGCCCGTACCGTTCCAAGCCGAGCGAGGCGAAGAAGGGCGAGACCAGCGCGGTGGGGTGGAAGGCGGCGCAGTCGTCGTGGAGCACGCCTGGCAGGGTCAACTGCGAGGTCCTGGCCCCGCCTCCGGGCCGCTCGGCGGCCTCCAGCACGGTCACCCGCAGCCCGTCCTGCGCCAGCCGCACAGCAGCGGCCAGCCCGTTCGGTCCGCTGCCCACGACGACTGCTGCGACGGTCACCGGGCCAGCGTATTACTGCCGGCGCTGCCGGATCACTGCCGCTCTGCCGGATCACTGCTTCCTCGAAGCCCGCCGCTTCGAGACGAACTTGCCGAGCACGGCCCCCACCAGCAGCGTGACCAGCAGCACCACCCACAGCGGCGCGCTGATGTCGACGACCCAGAACGTCATCTTGACCGTCTCGGTGTTGACCGCGATGAACCAGACGGCCGCCACCGCGATCAGCCCCACAGCCACGGGCTTCGCCCGCACCGGTACGCCCTTCACCTTGAGCAGGGGCGGGGAGGAGTCAGGAGGCCTGCCATTCGTGCTCATACCTCCATCGTGCGTTCCCCGGAGCCCCGCCGCGATCGGGCGGCACGCCGGCAGACGGCATAGCGTGGAGGTGTCCGTGGCACGCGAACACGAGACGAGGCGCGACGATGAGCACACAGACCCCCATGCCGCCACAAACCCCGATGCGGACCAAGCACTGGTCCCTCGACGTCGACCTCTACGAGGAGGGCGACGTGACCAAGGCGCGGGTGACCCTCTCCGCCGGGGATCGCACCCTGGAGGGGCGCGGCACCTCCCGGCGCAACCCGCACGACGAGTCGGTCGCCGAGATCGGCGACGAGTACGCGGCGGGCCGCGCCCTGATCGAGCTCGGCGAACAACTCCTGCGGGCCGGCTCGGTCGACGCCGCCGCCCACGGTGACGGCCGTTTCGGCTGACCCGCCCCGCGTACGCCACCCGTCCAGTCCGCATCACCCGGACGGCGCATGATTTCCGACAGCGACACGCCGGGCCGAGGAGGGTTGCCTAGCCCGCGCTGAATCGTTGTTCCGGACATGAGTACCGATCCGTTGTTGCCTATCGAGGCCGCATCTGCCGAAACGTTTCTCCCTCGCGGTGCCGGACGCTCCGGGGCGCGCGGCCGTACGCCCAGGACTGCCTCGGCCGAGGCGGTCGCCTGCGGGACGTCCCTCGACCTCCACGTCGTCACCGAGCACTACGGCGAGCTGCCCGTGGCCGCCCACCTCAGCTACCTGCGCGCCGACCCGTACGCGATCCGGCTGCACTGCTACGTGGACACGCCGTTCACGGTGACCTGGCTCTTCGCCCGTCATCTGCTCTGGCTCGGCCTCAACCGGCCCACCGGCATGGGAGACGTCCGGGTCCGGCCGGGCCACGGCCGGGACCGCGGCTGGATCTTCCTCTGCCTCGACGGCGCCGACGGCCGCGCCGTGCTGCGCGCCCGCGCCCGCAAGGTGCGCCGGTTCCTGGAACAGTCCACCCGGATCGTCCCGCTCGGCTCGGAACACCAGCACCTCGATCTCGACGCGATGATCGAACGACTGCTCTCACTCAGCTGAGAGCCGGGTCGAACATCTCCAGCCGAAGCGAACATCTCAGCAGCAGTGGACAGCTCAGCAGCTTTGGACATCCCAGTGATCGCGGAACTGTGATCGAAATCCCTGTTGCCGGATTTCTGTGACCTGCCTGTCCTCCGTAGGGTCTCCTTTCACGTACGCACATCCACGGGTGACCGAAGGAGCGCAGGATGACGCGCACGGCGATGGACGCCGAGCTGGTGGCCGCCGCCCGCAGCGGCTCGGCCGAGGCGATGGACGAACTGGTCGGGTGCTGCCTCCCGCTGGTCTACAACATCGTCGGCCGCGCCCTGTCCGGGCGCGTGGACGTGGACGACGTCGTGCAGGAGACGATGCTGCGCGTGGTCCGCGGCCTGCCGGGGCTCCGCGACGACGAGGTGTTCCGGTCGTGGCTGGTGGCGGTGACCATGAACCAGATCCGGCGGCACCACGCCCCGGGGCCGGCCGCTCCGCGGGCGCTGGACGAGCTCGACGACCTGTCCGCGGTCGCCGACCCGGGCGCGGACTTCACCGACCTGACCCTGACCGAGCTCGGCCTCTCCGGTCAGCGCCGCGAGACCGTCGAGGCCACCCGCTGGCTGGACCCGGACGACCGGGAGCTGCTCTCCCTCTGGTGGCTGGTCACCGCCGGGCACCTCACCCGCGCCGAACTCGTCTCGGCGCTGGGCCTCGGCTCGCACCACGTCACGGTCCGCGTCAGCCGGATGAAGGCCCAGCTCGACGCCGCCCGGCTGATCGTCAGGTCGCTGGCGGCCCGCCCGCGCTGCGCCGAGCTGGAGGCGGCCCTGACCGTCTGGGACGGTCGTCCGAGCGCCCTGTGGCGCAAGCGGCTGGCCCGGCACGTACGCTCCTGCGCCGACTGCGGCGCCCGCGGCGCGGACCTGGTCCCGGCCGAACGGCTGCTGGTCAACTTCGCGCTGCTGCCGCTGCCGCTGGGCTACGCGGCCTACATGCTCACCCGCGTGGGTCTGCCGGACATATCCGGCCACTCCCTCGTCAACACTGCACAGGTGATTCCCGCACAGGCGGCTTCTGCCGGCACAGGCCATTCACGAGCGGTGTCCCGTCCGGTCTCGCACCGGCGGAGACGGACCGGCGGGACGTTCGGCGGCAAGCCGCTGCTCGTCGCCGCCGGGGTGACCGCGGGTGTCGCGGCCGTGGTGGGCGCGGGCGTGCTGACGCTCTCCCTCGGCGGCGGGCATGCGACGGGCTCCGCCGGACAACCGGCTGCCGCGATCTCGGGGACGCTGCCCAGCACGTCGGGCGCCGTCCCCTCGCCCACCGCCACGCCGAGCCGTAAGCCGGTCGCCTCCCCCTCCCCGACCACCGCCAAGCCCTCCCCGACCCACAGCAGCGCGACGCCGCGCTCCGGCACCCCCGCTTCCGCCACTCCCGGCGCACCCTCAGCCGCGGCGCCCCCGCCCGCGCTCTCGCCGGATCAGGCGGCGGTGCAGCAGGTGCTCGCGGTCATCAACCAGGCCCGTGCAGGCCAGGGGCTGGCCCCGCTGCAGCTCAGCTCGGGCCTCGAGAGCAGCTCCGCCGCGCACAACCAGACCATGGCCGCGGGCTGCGGCCTCCAGCACCAGTGCCCGGGCGAGGCGTCCCTCGGGGACCGCGAGACGGCGGCCGGGGTCCAGTGGTCGGCCGCGGGCGAGAACATCGGCACGGGCGGCCCGGTCTCCGACACCACGTCCGGCGTCGCCGGGATGGCCGTCGGCCTGACCCGCTCGATGCTGGCCGAACAGCCGCCGAACGACGGCCACCGCAAGAACATCCTGAGCACGGCCTTCCACCACATCGGCATCGCCGTGATGCGCGACTCCAGCGGCAACGTCTGGCTCACCCAGGACTTCTCGGACTGAGCCGCCTGAGCTCACTGCCCCACGAAGTTGAAGCTCCTGTAGACCCTCCGCGTCGGGCCGGTGCTGGTGTTGGTCGACAGGTAGAACGGAGCGGGGGCCGTGATGTTGGTGCAGTTCCGGCCGGTGTAGAGGTGCATGTCCGCCAGGGTCATGTCGCTGACCGTGGTCACGTCCGGGATGGAGAAGTTGTGGCAGGCCGACGTCGCCGGCAGGTTGGTGAAAGTCTGCACAGCACGGCCGTCGGTCGCGAACACCTGGCCCTGCGGCAGGTCGGAGCAGCCGGCCAGGGCCAGCCCGAGTACGGTGGCGCCGAGCAGCGCGGCCGTGGGACGGGACATCAGAGCGCGGGACATCGGAGCGCGGGACATCACGCCTCCTCCTCGGGACTGGGCGCAGGGCCGGACACGGTCGCCACGCCTCCGAGGCTAAGCAGACGCACCGGGGCCCGCTCCCCCGCCGCGACCGGACGGGTGAGCGGGCCCCTGTACGACCTGCTTCAGACGGGTGCTCAGCTCACGGTGAGGCTGACCGGTCCGGCCAGCGCCGTGTACCCGCCGTTGGAGAGGTACCAGACGTCGTACGAGCCCGGCCCGGACAGCTTGCTGGTGGAGAAGTTCAGGCTGCCGCTCGCGTTGGGCGCGTACTGCCAGGTCAGCGAGGACTTCGAGCCAGGGGTGACGCCCGCCGGGTAGATGCCGATCCAGTTGCTGGAGCTGACGCTGTTCGTCGGCGTCGAGTACTGGAAGGTGACGGTCGATCCGTTGCTGACGGTCGGCGTGCTGGTGGTCAGCGTGCTGGCCGTGGGCGGCGGGTTGTTCGAACCGGAGCTCGGCACGAACGCGTCGTTGAGCGGGGTCGCGTACGTGTCGTTGGCCGTCAGGCCCGGCAGGCCGAGGGCGGACTCGATGGTGCGGGCGGTGCTGTAGTGGTCGTAGCGGGAGCTGCTGGTGGTGCCCGCGGGGACCGTTCCCTGGGAGCCGTCGACCACGGCGAGGACGTGGTTGTCCGGGTTGCTGGTGTCCTCGTCCCAGGTCAGGATCAGCAGCGACTTCTGCGTCGTCCAGGCCGGGGAGTCGAGCACCGGCGTCAGGGTCTGCTTGAGCCAGGTGTCCTGGGTCTGCAGGCTGGTGGTGTTGCCGTTGCCGGAGGCCTCGCCGTCGTAGTAGTCGTCGGCGGCGATCCAGGAGAAGTTCGGCGTCGTGGCCGCCGACTTGAGGTCGGTGGTCAGCTGCGTGGTGTCGAAGAGGTGCGCCGCGCAGCGGGACGCATTGCCGCTGATGTCCGTGTAGTTGATGAACGGCGCGTCGTCCGGCTCGTACTTGGCGTCGTACTGGGTGGTGGTGTTGCAGGGCGTGCCCATGCCCTGCTCATAGGCCTTCCAGCTCTTACCCGCGGCGTCGAGGGTGTCGCCGAGGTTCTGCTCCGGCGAGTTGATGTTGGGCCAGTAGGTGGCGCCGTTGGTGTAGGTGTCACCGCCCGCGATCGCGAGGTAGTTCTCGTCGCTCGGGTGGTAGACGCCGTGGTAGTTGTTCAGGGTCGCGCCCTGGGACATCAGGCTGTGCATGAACGGCGTGTCGGTCGGGTCGTTCATGACGGCCGAGTAGTCGGTGTTCTCCATCATGACCATGAACACGTGGTCGTAGCCCGGGACCTGGGAGACCGGCGGGGTCAACGTGGCGGCGGTCACCGGGGTGTTCAGGGTCAGCGAGAGGTTGTCCAGGTAGCCGGACTCGCCGGAGCTGTTCAGGAACTGGACCTCGACGACGATCGAGCGGGTCCCCGAGGGCACCGCCCCGGTCGCGCTGCGGGACAGGAACGACGTCGCGTCACCGCGGTCGGCCGCGCTGACGGTGGGCAGCTCGGCGGTCGTGCCGAGGGGGTTGCCCGAGGCGTCGTGGAAGGCCAGGGAGACCTGGACCTCCCCGGCGTAGGTGGTCCAACCCCCCAGCCAGCCGGACAGGTTGTAGTTGACGCCGCCCGCGTCGATCGCCGTCGCCGCCGAGGAGACGTCGACGGTCTGCTCCATCGCGCCGTCGCCCTGGTCGCCCGGGGCGAAGAAGGCGTTGCCGGGCGCGGGGGTCGACGGGTGGCCGAAGCTGCCGGCCGAGTAGCAGACCACGTCCGGGCTGCCGGAGAGCACGCTCCACCCGGGCATGGTGGTGGCCGCGGTCCAGTCCTTGGTGCAGTAGCCCGCTTCCGCGTCACCGTTCACAATCAAGTTGCCGCTGGTGGTGGCCGCATGAGCGGGCGTCACCACCAACAGTGCGCCGAGCAGCGCGACCACGGCGCTGAGCGCCCGCCAGATCCGACTCATTCTCCGCTGACCCTTCCGTCGGTCCCCCCGTGCTGCGGATTTGGGCCCCGCCGGGAGGACTGCCTGTCCATGCAGTGCATGGGTAACGTGCAGGGCTGTCCGCAGGACGAACGGTCGGACAACGTTCAGAGACTAAAGTCGGCCAACTTGTCCGGACAAGTAGTCTGACCGTGATTGGACAAGTGGTCAGTCCTTGTCCAGACAAGTGGTTGGGCGGAGCACGCACCGCCTGGGACTGCGGTCGACTCAGGCGTGCGGGGGGATCCCCTGGAGGGCGTGGTCCGCGTGAGCAGCGACCTCGTCCAGCAACCGGTGCAGGTGCGCGCCGCGCAGCCGGTACAGCCGGGCCCGCCCCTCCGCACGCTGGTCGACCAGGCCGCTGATCCGCAGCTTGGAGAGGTGCTGGCTCGCGGCCGTCGGTGAACAGCCCGCCGCCTCGGCCAGCGCCGTCACGCCCAACTCGCCCTCCCGCAGCGCCCACAGCAGTCGCAGCCGGGTCGGCTCGGCGAGCATCGCCAGCACCCCGACGGCCGTCCCGACCTGCGCGTCGCTCAACGGCCGGCCGGGGACGCTGTGGCGGTACGCGGGCTGCTCGGAAGATGTACTCACCTGCGTCATCCTTCCAGTTCCGCCGCGCTCAACGCGCACCGCTCCCCGGCCGGCCGCTCCCCTGCTGTCCGTCCGGCCGCCCACTCCGGATCATGTCCAGCAGCAGGCGGGCCGGCGCGGGCAGTTCGCCGCCGGAGGGCCAGACGGCGCGGAGCACGCGGCTCAGCACCACGTCCGGGGCGACCGGGATCTCCACCAGCCGCCCGGCCGCCAGGTCGTCGGCGACGGCGAGCAGCGACAGCACCGCCGGGGCCGCGCCCTGGGCGGCGGCGCTGCGCAACGGTGCGGTGGCGCCCAGCTCCAGCGCGGGCACGGACGGCCCGACCCACGGTCGGAGCGCGCGCTCCAGCGTCTCCCTCGTCCCGGAGCCCGGTTCGCGCAACAGCAACGGCGTCTCGGCGAGCTCGGCACCCGTCACGGGGACGGGCCCGGTCCCGGGTGCTGCACCGGGTGCGGCGCGGCGCGCCCAGGGATGCTCCGGCGAGGTGACGACGGTCAGCCGGTCCCGGCCGACCGGCAGCGAGCGGAAGTCCCTGGGCACGAACGGGCCCTCGATGAACCCGAGGTCCGCCTCACCGTGCCGGAGTGCCTCGATCACCTGGTGGCTGTTGGTCACCCGCAGCCCGACATGCGTCCCCGGGCTGACCCGGCGCAGGCTGATCAGCCAGCCCGGCAGCAGCTGTTCGGCCAGGGTCAGGCTGGCCACCAGCCGTAGCTCGCCGCGCTGCTGCGCCTGGAGCGCCGCCAGCGACTCGGCCAGCACATGCGCCTGTTCCAGCACGCCGCGCGCCCAGTCGGTGACCACCAGCCCGGCGGCCGTCAGCTGCGAGCCGCGCCGGGACCGGTCCAGCAGCGACAGGTCCAGCTTCCGCTCCAGGGTCCGCAGCCGGGCGCTGGCCGCAGGCTGCGTGATCCGCTGCTGCGCGGCAGCCCGCCCGATGCTGCCGGTGTCGGCGACCGCGACCAGCAACTCCAGCGTCTGCAGGTCGGGCAACCGCCGCGAGGTCGGCTGGTCGGCCCCGTTCTCCGTCATTTCTGCCCTGCTGTCATTTCTGCCCTGCTGTCATCGCTGTCCTGCTGTCATGGCTGCGTGTCCGCCATAGGGAAACCTTATGATGTCCTCCCGGATTTCCGTCTACCGGCTCCCTCGATGTCGATCAAGAGTGGGCATCGTGACCGTGACGCCCGTACGACCCCCTGGCAGCACTGCCGTCGGACTCCCCCTCTCGCGGCGTCTTCCCGCCGCGCTGCCCGGACTGGCCGCCTCGGCGGTCGCGGTCGGGATCGCGTGGGGCGCGCACCAGCTGGTGCCGTCGCTCTCCCCGCTGACGGCGGCCGTCGCGCTCGGGGTCCTCGCGGGCAATCTGCGGCTGCTGCCCGCCGCGACGCGTCCCGGTCTCGACGTCGCCGCCAAGCGCGTGATGCGGCTCGGCATCGTGCTGCTGGGCCTCAAGCTGGCGCTGAGCGACGTGCTCGGCCTCGGCTGGCAGACGCTGCTGGTCGTCGCGGTGACCCTGTTCGCGACCTTCTTCGGCACCCAGTGGCTGGGCCGCAAGGCCGGGCTCCCCGGGGACCAGCCGCTGCTGATCGCCACCGGGTTCTCCATCTGCGGCGCGTCCGCCGTGGCAGCCATGAACGGCGTCACCGAGAGCGAGGAGCGGGACACGGTCACCGCCGTCGCGCTGGTGACCCTCTGCGGCAGCCTGGCCATCGCCGTGCTGCCGCTGCTGCGCCACCCGCTCGGCCTGGACCCGATCCAGTTCGGCCGCTGGGCCGGGGCCAGCGTCCACGACGTCGGGCAGGTCGTCGCCGTCGGCCAGACCGCCGGTCCGGCCGCACTGGCCGAGGCCGTCGTGGTCAAGCTGATGCGCGTGGCCCTGCTCGCTCCGATCGTCACCGGCGTGGCACTGGTCCGCAGCCGCCGTGATGCACGCGCCGACCTTGCACACGCCGACCCGCAGGGGACGAAGCGCCCGGCGCCGGTGCCGCTCTTCCTGGTCGGCTTCCTCGCCTGCGTCGCGATCCGGAGCACCGACCTGCTCTCCACCGGGACCGTCAACATCGCGGCGACGGTCGACGACCTGCTGATGGCCGCCGCGCTCTTCGCCCTCGGCGCTGCCGTCGACATCCGCACCCTGGTCCGCACCGGCCGCCGGGCGCTGCTGGTCGGCCTCGCCTCCTGGGCGATGATCGCCGGCGTCGCCTACGCGGGCGTGCTGGTGACCACCTGATCACACAGTGCTGTGCACAGGGCGCCGATCGACATGATCAAATATGGCGGGTGATGAGCAGAACCAAGAGCCACGCCGTGATGTTCGACTTCTCCGGGACGCTGTTCCGGGTCACCTCGACCGCCGAGTGGCTGGCCGGGGCGCTGGAGGCGACGGGCATCGAGCTCCCGGCCGCCGAGAGGGAAGACCTGGCCGCCCGGCTGGAGCGCGCCGGAGCGCTGCCCGGCGGCGCCGTCCCCGAGGCGGTCCCGGACGACCTGGTCCCCCTCTGGAAGGAGCGCGACCTCGACGCCCGGCGCCACCGCGCCGCCTTCACCGCGATGACCCGCCTGGCGCTGTCCGACACCGCCCTGGCCGCCCACGCCGACCACTCCGATCACTCCGACCGAGCCGACCGAGCCGACGAACTGGTCGAGGTCCTCTACGACCGCCACATGAGCCCGGCCGCCTGGCGGCCCTACCCCGACGCCGAGGCGACGCTGAAGGAGCTGCGCCGCCGCGAGATCCCGATCGCGGTGGTCAGCAACATCGGCTGGGACCTGCGGCCGGTCTTCCGCGAGCACGGGTTCGACGAACTGGTCGACGCCTACGTGCTGTCCTACGAGGTCGGGGTGGTGAAGCCCGACCCGGCGATCTTCCAGGCCGCCTTCACCGCGCTCGGCCGCGTCCCCACCGAGACCCTGATGGTCGGCGACGACGCCGGCGCCGACGGCGGCGCGACGGCCCTCGGCTGCACCTTCCTGGAGGTCGCCCCCCTGCCGGTGGACCAGCGACCGAACGGTCTCACAGCCGTGCTCGACGAGGTCTGATCGCTCACAAGAAGCGATCACTTCTGAGCGATGATCAGATGCCGCGCGGAGTGCGCCACGAAAGGGCCCTCCGCGCGGATCAGGGCGTCCAGCTCGCGCAGCCGGTCGCGGTAGGCGTCGACGGTGAAGCCGGGGACGATCCAGACGACCTTGCGCAGGAAGTGGACCACCGCGCCGACGTCGAAGAACTCCATCCTCAGCCGCTCGGCCCGCAGGTCGACCAGCTCCAGACCGGCCTCCCGCAGCTCCGCGACCTCCCCGTCGGGGTGGCGCGAGTTGCGGGTGGACTCGGGCTGCGGGCCGAGGAAGAACTCGGTCACCTCGAAGACGCTGGACGGCCCGACGTGCTGTGCCACGTAGTGCCCACCGGGCGCCAGCACCCGGGCGATCTCGTCCCACCACGCCCGGACCGGGTGACGCGACGTCACCAGGTCGAACCCGCCGTCGGCGAAGGGCAGCGGCGGCTCGTCCGGCGTTGCCACGACCGCGACGCCGAGCGGGTGGAGCAGCCGCGTCGCCTTGGCGGCGTTGGGCGGCCAGGACTCCGTCGCCACCATGGTGCGCGGACGGCGCTCGCCGGACACACCCAGTGGCACACCCACCGGTCCACCTGCGAGCGCGCCCGCCAGCACCTCGCCGCCGCCGGTCTGCAGGTCCAGCGACGTACCGCCTGCCGTCCGCGCGAGCCACTCGCCGAGCACACGTTGGTAGCCCCAGGAGGGCCGTGCCTCGGTGGCACGTCCCTCGAACCAGGAGAAGTCCCAGCCCTCGGTCGGAGCGTGCTCCGCCTCGGTGATCAGTTCTTCGAAGGAGTGCATCATGAGCGATATTTTCGGACGGACGCGGCGTCGATTGCTCGTATTTACGGTTGCAGGCGCGCCAGCGCCAGATTGAGCGTCACCACGTTCACCCGCTGCTGGCCAAGGAAGCCGAGCACGCGCCCCTGGATGTGGTCGCTGACCAGCGCGCGCACCACCGAGGGCGCCAGCCCGCGTCGGCGGGCGACCCGGTTCACCTGCTCGTAGGCGTACGCGGGCGAGATGTCCGGGTCCAGGCCGGAGCCGCTGGACGTGAGCGCGTCCGGCGGCACGGAGGCCGGTGACACACCGTCGAAGAGCGCGATCGCCAACCGCCGGGCCTTGACCGTCCGGGTCAGGCCGGCGTCGTCGGGGCCCAGGTTGGAGCCGCCCGAGGCGGTGGTGTCGTAGCCGGTGCCCGCCGCCGAGGGACGCGGCTGGAACCAGCGCGCATCCGGCAGCGAGGGGGCCTTCGGGTCGATCGGGCGCAGCGAGAAGGTCTGCCCGATCAGGCTGGAGCCGACGGTCCGTCCGTTCAGCGTCACCCGGGAGCCGTTGGCCTGCCCCGGGAGGATCAGCTCGCCGATCCCGGTGATGACCAGCGGGTAGACGATGCCGCAGACCACCGTGAAGACCAGCAGCAGCCGAAGCCCGGTCAGATGCAGCCGGACCACCGCCGGCAGGGGCGCAGCCATCACAACTCCTCAGTGTCGTCCGGCTCAGTGCAGGCCAGAAGCCATCAGTGCAGCCCGGGGATGAACTGGACGATCAGGTCGATCACCTTGATGCCGATGAACGGCAGGATCAGCCCGCCCACGCCGTAGACGCCGAGGTTCCGGCGCAGCAACGAGGAGGCGGACGACGGCTTGTAGCGGACGCCGCGCAGCGCCAGCGGGATCAGCCCGATGATGATCAGCGCGTTGAAGATGATCGCCGAGGTGATCGCCGACTTCGGGCTGTGCAGGTGCATGATGTTCAGATGCCCGAGCCCCGGGTACACGCTGGCGAACATGGCCGGGATGATCGCGAAGTACTTCGCCACGTCGTTGGCGATCGAAAAGGTGGTCAGCGCGCCGCGCGTGATGAGCAACTGCTTGCCGATCTCGACGATCTCGATCAACTTGGTCGGGTTGGAGTCGAGATCGACCATGTTCCCGGCCTCTTTCGCGGCCGAGGTGCCCGTGTTCATCGCCACGCCGACGTCCGCCTGGGCCAGCGCGGGGGCGTCGTTGGTGCCGTCGCCGGTCATGGCCACCAACTTGCCGCCCGCCTGCTCCTGACGGATCAACGCCATCTTGTCCTCGGGCGTCGCCTCGGCCAGGAAGTCGTCAACGCCCGCCTCCTCGGCGATGGCGGCAGCCGTCAGCGGGTTGTCGCCCGTGATCATGACCGTCCTGATGCCCATCGCCCGCAGGTCCTCGAAGCGCTCGCGGATGCCGTGCTTGACCACGTCCTTGAGGTAGATCACGCCGAGCACCTGCGCCGGTCGCGTGGACACGCGCTCCGCCACGACCAGTGGCGTGCCGCCCAGGTTGGAGATCCGGCCCACGACCGTGTCCAGTGCCGGGTCCGGCTCACCACCGTTGTCCCGGACCCAGGTGGCCACGGCCGCGGCCGCGCCCTTGCGGGTGGCGTGGACGCCGTCGGGCTCGTCCAGGTCCACGCCGGACATCCGGGTCTGCGCGGTGAACTCGATCCAGGTCGCATGCCCGAGCTCGCCCTGGTGCCGGGCGCGCAGGCCGTACTTCTCCTTGGCCAGCACCACGATGGAACGACCCTCGGGCGTCTCGTCCGCCAGCGACGACAACTGCGCGGCGTCGGCCAGCTTGGCCACCTCCACCGCGCCGACCGGGAGGAACTCGGCGGCCTGGCGGTTGCCGAAGGTGATGGTGCCGGTCTTGTCCAGCAGCAGCGTGGAGACGTCACCGGCCGCCTCGACCGCACGGCCGGACATCGCCAGCACGTTGCGCTGGACCAGCCGGTCCATGCCGGCGATGCCGATCGCGGAGAGCAGCGCACCGATCGTCGTCGGGATCAGCGCGACCAGCAGCGCGACCAGGACGACGATGGTCTGCTCGGCGCCCGCGTAGGTCGCCATCGGCTGCAGCGTCACGACCGCAAGCAGGAAGACAATGGTCAGCGACGCCAGCAGGATGTTGAGCGCGATCTCGTTCGGCGTCTTCTGCCGGGCCGCGCCCTCGACCAGTGCGATCATCCGGTCGATGAAGGTCTTGCCCGGCTCCGAGGTGATCTTCACGACGATCCGGTCCGAGAGTACCTTCGTACCACCGGTCACGGCCGACCGGTCACCGCCGGACTCACGGATCACGGGCGCGGACTCACCGGTGATCGCCGACTCGTCCACGGAGGCGACACCCTCGACCACGTCCCCGTCGCCCGGGATGATCTGCTGCGCCTCGACCACCACGTGGTCGCCGAGCCGGAGTTCGGTCGCCGCGACGGTCTCCTCCGGCACGTCGGTCGCGCCCGGCGTCCACGAGCCGACGACCCGGCGTGCCAGGGTGTCGGTGCGGGTCTTGCGGAGCGTCTCCGCCTGGGCCTTGCCCCGGCCCTCCGCCACCGCCTCGGCCAGATTGGCGAAGACGACGGTCAACCAGAGCCACGCCGTGATCACCCAGGCGAAGACGCTGGGGTGCCGGATCGCCGCGTACGTGGTGAGCAGCGAACCGATCTCCACCACGAACATGACCGGGTTGCGGACCATCACCCGCGGGTCGACCTTGCGGACCGCGTCGGGCAGCGACTCCAGCAACTGCTTCGGGTCGAGCAGACCGCCGGAGACCCGATGGGTCTCCGACAGGTCGCTTTCGCCGATCCCGCTCTCGCTGATCTCGCTCACTTGTGCAGGCCCTCCGCGAGCGGTCCCAGCGCCAGCGCCGGGAAGTAGGTGAGGCCGACGACGATCAGCACCACGCCGCTCAGCATCCCGACGAAGAGCGTGTTGTGCGTGGCAAGCGTCCCGGCCGTCCTGGGCACGGGCTTCTGTTTGGCCAGCGTCCCCGCCAGCGCCAGGACGAACACCATCGGCAGGAATCGGCCGAAGAGCATGGTCAGACCGAGTGCGGTGTTCCACCACGTGCTGGTGACGTTCAGTCCGGCGAAGGCCGAGCCGTTGTTGTTGGCCGCCGAGGTGAAGGCGTAGAGGACCTCGGTGAAACCGTGCGCGCCGTTGTTGAGCATCGCGGCCCGCTCCGCCGGGAACGTCATCGCCACACCCGTGCCGACCAGCACGATCGCCGGCGTGGTCAGGATGTACAGCGAGGCGAACTTCATCTCGTGCCCGCCCAGCTTCTTGCCCAGGTACTCCGGCGTGCGGCCGACCATCAGGCCCGCGACGAAGACGGTCACGATCGCCAGGATCAGCATCCCGTAGAGGCCCGATCCGGTACCGCCGGGCGCGATCTCGCCGAGCATCATGTCGAAGAGCGCCACCCCGCCACCGAGCGGGCTGAGCGAGTCGTGCGCGGCGTTGACCGCGCCGGTCGAGGTCAGCGTGGTGGAACTGATGAACAGTGCGGAGCCGGCGATGCCGAACCGCACCTCCTTGCCCTCCATCGCCGCACCCGCGGCCTGAAGCGCGGTGCCGTGGTGCTGCCATTCGAAGAAGGACACCAGACTCGTCGACACCACCCAGTACACCGACATCACGGCCACGATCGCGTAGCCCTGGCGGTGGTCGCCGATCATCGTGCCGAAGGTGCGCGGCAACGCGAAGGAGATGACCAGCAGCAGGTAGATCTCCAGCCAGTTGGTCCACGCGTTGGGGTTCTCGAACGGGTGGGCGGAGTTGGCGTTGTAGAAGCCGCCGCCGTTGGTCCCGAGCTCCTTGATCGCCTCCTGGGAGGCGACCGGCCCGCCCGGGATCGACTGGGTCGCCCCGCTGATGGTGTGGATGGTCTGCGCCGCGTGCAGGTTCTCCACCACACCGGAGGCGATCAGGACGATGGCGAAGACCACCGCGATCGGCAGCAGCACCCGGACGGTGATGCGGGTCAGGTCGGTCCAGAAGTTGCCCACCCGGTCCGTCTTCGCCCGGACGAAGCCGCGGATCAGCGTCGCGACGACGGCGATGGCGACGGCGGCGGAGAGGAAGTTCTGCACCGCGAGCCCGGCCATCTGCACCAGATGGCCCATCGTCGCCTCACCGGAGTACGACTGCCAGTTGGTGTTGGTGACGAACGACGCGGCGGTGTTCCAGGCCGTCGGGGGCGGCACGGCCGGAAAGCCCAGCGAGAGCCACAGGTCGTTCTGCAGCCGCTGGAAGCCGTACAGGAACAGCACCGAGACGGCCGAGAAGGCCAGCACGCTGCGCAGGTAGACGTACCAGGTCTGGTCGCCGTCCGGATTGACGCCGATGGCCCGGTAGACCACGCGCTCGATCCGCAGGTGTCGACTGCCCGTCAGCACCCCGGCCATGTAGTCGCCGAGCGGCCGGTGGGACAGAGCCAGCGCCGCCACCAGCGCGATCGCCTGCAGGAACCCGGCCAGGGTCGGGCTCACTAGAACCTCTCCGGCAGCAGAAGCGCCACGACCAGGTACCCGACCAGGGCGAAGGCCACCACCAGACCCACGATGTTGTCAGCCGTCACAGCCGCTCGACCCCCTTCGCGATCAGGGCGAGCAGACCGAAGACGGCAACGGTCACGGCGATGAAGGCCACGTCGGACATACGCCGAACGGTCACCCCGCGACCGTCCGGGCAAACCACCCGGACGGCGGCGTCCCCCGAAAGGCCGTACGAACAGCTGGGACACGTCAGTGCCGGCCCCCGTCAGTGCCGGCCCCGTCAGGGATACGACACGACGTCCCTGGGGCCGGCGGAGGACTGGCCCACGGCCGCACCGGTGCCGTCGATCACGGAGTCGATGCCGCCGGTGCCGTTGAGGAAGACCGTGAGCAGGTCGTGGAACTGTACGCCCGGGGCGTGCGGGGCCTGGAAGGCCATGGCGTTGTGGACTGCGCTGCCCTGATTGAGGTTGCCCTGGACGCTGCCCTGGTTGAAGTTCGAGTAGCTGCCCATCCCGTACCCCTGGAACGAGGTGACGCTGTCGGCGACGGAGAACGCCGGGTAGCCGTTCTGGGTCGGGCTCGCCCGCCAGGCGGACTGGCTGGGGACGTCGTAGGGGTTCTCGTTCTGATAGAAGATCACCTCGCCGTGCTGGCCGTTCCAGACGGCCTCGCTCTTCTGGAAGTGCTCCACGGCAAGTCCGGTGGCGGTGACGTGGTCGCCGTTGACCACGAGACCGGTGTCGCTCCGGTCCCCGGCCCAGCTGCCGGCGCCCGCGCCGTGGTCGGCGCGCCAGATCCAGGCGTCGTCGATCAGGGAGTCGTTGCTGTTGTCGACCAACGCCGTCGTCGCCGTCCCCGGCGTCGCCCCGCCGATCCGGAAGAAGACGTCGTCCAGGCTGACCGGGTCGGCCGCATGACTGACCGTCGACCCCTTGGTTCCGACCTGGAGCAGCGCGGGCGAGCCGGTCGTCCCCGCGTCGAGGATCAGGCCGGTGACGTTGACGCCGCCGACGTCGGCGATGTTCATGGTGACGTTGCCGCGGGTCGGGACCAGGGTCGCGAAACCCAGGCCGACGATCTTCGTGTCCGGGTGGCTCACCTGGATGCTGCTCGGCACGTCGTAGACGCCCGGCGTGACGAGCAGATTCTCGCCGGTCGACAGCGCGGCGTTGATCTGGTCGACGGTCGCACCCGGCCGGACGACGAAGAAGCTGCTGAGCGGGAGCGAGGTCCCGGCTGTGTTGCCGTGAGCCCAGGTCGGACCGGTCGAGTCGGTCTGCGTGGCGGGGACGAAGACGCGGTAGTTCCCGGTCGCGTCCAGGTAGAGGTAGGGCGCCTCGCGGGTGACCGGGCAGGTGGACAGCGTGGTGTAGGAGTCGGGCCCGCCCTGGTCACCGGAGTCGCTCGCGAAGCTCTGCGCGGGCGCGCCGGCGTCGCCGCAGAAGACCTGGTTCCACACCGAGTTGCTCCACCCGTCCAGGCTGCTGTCCCGGGTGAAGAACTGCTGCTGGGAGCCGTTGGTGACGGTCCCTCCGGCGAGCTCCGAGTCGGCGATGAAGCCGCCGCTGGCCCAGTCCGGCGAACCGGTGCAGTGGTCCATCAGGCTGAGGTTGCCGTTGATGTGCACCCGCCGCAGCGGCGCGGCCTGGGACACGGCCCAGAAGTCGGTGCCCGCGTAACAGCCGTCCGCGCCGGCGGAGCCTCCGGTGACGCCCGCGGCGGAGCCGCCGGTGACATTCGCGGCAGAGCTGCCGGTGACGTTGACGGTGAGGTTGGTCAACGAGCGCCAGAAGTTGGTGGTGGCGTAGCACTGGCTCTGGTTGCCGTCGTTGCACTGGTTGTACACGTCGACGCTGCCGTTGATGACGACATCGCCCGGGTTCTGCCCGAGACCCGCGACGCTCTCGTAGTAGCCGACCGAGAAGACCAGCGGATCGGCGCCCGAACCGTAGGTACCCGGCTTGAACAGGATCGCGTAGCGGCCGGTCCCGAACTCGTTGCCCGCCTGGGAGTTGGCGATCAGGTTCAACTGGTCCTGGATCGACGACTCGGACATGGTCGGGTCGAAGACCACCACGTTCGGCCCGAGGCCGCCGCCGGTGGACGCCGGTGCCGCATCGGCGCTGCGTGCCCCGGGCGTTGCGCCGGTGTGCAGCAGGAGGGCGACAACGGTCGCGAGGACTAAGGCGAGGACGACGATCAGGGACAGGAGCAGCTTGCGCGGTGCGACGGTCACTTCAGCACTCTCTCATGGGCCCGTGCGGAACCCCCCGCCGCCAGGAACCGTGCGACCGGGAGGGTCGCCGCGCCGCGAGCGACGGCGTCCGGACCGAGCGCGCCCAACTCCACCGAGGTCAACGCGTAGGGCAGCCGCAGCGCGTGGGCGCGGGCAACCTCACGGATGCGCGGCAGCAGGCGTGGCGCCATCGCCAGACCGGCCCAGCCACCGATGATGACCTGCTGCGGGTTGAGGAAGTTCACCACGTTGGCGATGCCCACCCCGATCCGCACCGCCGTCTCGTCCAGCACCTCACGTGCGGCGTCGCCGACCGGTCCGGCGTCCTCGTCCGCGAGCGTCAGGATCCGTCGTAGTACCGATTCCTCGTCCACATCGGGACTCTGACGGTCCATCGCATCATCGCCCGCCGCCTCCTGAAACCGGGCGATCACCGCCTCCGCGCCGACGTACGCCTCCAGGCAGCCCCGTGAGCCGCAGCGGCAGAGACGCCCGCCGTACTCGACGTTGAGGTGGCCCCACTCCCCCGCACTGGTCGTCGAGCCGCGCATCGGCGCGCCGTCCAGTATCACCGCCCCGCCCGCGCCGGAACCGAGCAGCAGGAACACCGCGCTGCCCGGCCGCGCGGCACTGCCCGGACCTGCGGCGTTGCCCGAACCTGCGGCACCCGAACGCGCGGTGCTGCCCGCGCCGAACCACATCTCGGCCTGCGCCATCGTGGTCGCGCCGTTGTCGATGTGCAGCGGCAGGTCGGTGTGCTCGCGCAGCATCTCCTCCAGCGGAACCGCGTCCCACCCCACGGTCTGCCCGTGGACGACGGCCTGCGGGTGATGCTGCACGATCCCCGGTACGCCGATCCCCACGCCGAGCAGCGGCTCGGACACGTCGGCCGTCAACTCCCGCAGTCCGCCTGCGATCGCGGCCACCACGTGCTCAGGCTCCAGCGAGCCTGCGGTGCCTGCTCCCACCATCGGCACGTCCACGGCCGCGAGTTCGTGCAGTCCGAGGTCGAAGCGCTCCATCCGGACCCGGGTCTCCCCCACGTCCACGCCGATGGCCTGGAACCGTGCGTGGTCGACGCGCAGCAGGATCCGCGGGCGCCCGCCGTCCGACTCGACCGCGCCCGCCTCGACGACGACCCCGGCCTCCAGCAGGTCGGCAACCACGTTGCTCACCGACGCCGAGCTCAGGCCCGTGGTCTCCACCAACTCCTGCCGACTCAGCGGGCCGTGGAAGTAGAGCCGGCGCAGCAGCCGAGCCCGGTTGCCGCGCCGCAGGTCACGGACGTTGCGCCGACCCTCATCCGTCATGGGGCCATCCTCTCGGCCGATTTCGTTCCCTCGCAAGCTGTTGACGGTGCATTCTCCCACGAGTTAAATCACACCTCGAACTAAGTCATGAGCAAACCTTCTTCCGTACTCGTCCCCCACCCCTTACAGACCCGCGCACCCACACACCCACACGCCCGCACGCCGTCGAAAGGCTCACCATGCGTAGATCAGCCTTGCTCGCCCTCGCCGTGTGCAGCACAGCCACCGCCCTGTTGGCCACGGGGTGCAGCAGTTCGGGGAGCAACTCCGGCGGAGGATCCGGCAGTTCGCAGCAGACGCTTACCTACTGGGCCAGCGACCAGGGCAGTTCGATCGCCGACGACGTCCAGGTGCTCACCCCGGAGCTCAACGCCTTCACCAAGCAGACCGGCATCAAGGTCCACCTCGAAGTCATCGGCTGGAACGACCTGCTCAACCGGATCATGGCGGCGGTGAGTTCGGGCCAGGGCCCCGACGTCCTCAACATCGGCAACACGTGGTCCGCCTCGCTCCAGGCGACCGGCGCCTTCCTGCCGTTCACCAGTGACGTGATGCAACAGATCGGCGGTTCGAGCCGGTTCCTGCCCGGCGCCCTGGCCGCCACCGGCGCGCCCGGCAAACCGCCGGTCGGCGTCCCCATCTACTCGATGGCCTACGCCCTCTACTACAACAAGGCGATGTTCCAGGCCGCCGGGATCACCACCCCGCCCACCACCTGGAGCGAGTTCGTCGCGGACGGCACGAAGCTCACCAAGAGCGGCCAGTGGGGCGTCAGCGTCGAGGGCGCCCAGACCCCCGAGAACGCGCACCACGCCTTCACCTTCGCGGCGCAGCAGGGCGGCAGCTTCTTCGACAGCTCCGGCAAACCGACCTTCGACACCCCGCAGAACATCGCGGGCATCAAGACGTACGTCGACTTCATGGCCGCCGACAAGATCGCCAACCCGAGCGACGCCGAGTACTCCAACGGCACCGAGGCGGTCAAGGACTTCGCCACCGGCAAGGCCGCCATGATGCTCTGGCAGGACGCCGGGCAGGACCTCACCAACTACGGGATGTCGCCCAGCCAGTACGGCGTCGTCCCGGTCCCGTTCGCCGACACCTCCGCTACGAGCGGACCCACCCACGTCGACTCGATCGTCGCCGGGATCAACCTCTCCGTCTTCGGCGGCACGAAGAACAAGGACGCGGCGCTGAAGTTCGTGAAGTTCATGACCAGTCAGCCGACACAGATCGCGCTGAACAAGTCCTACGGCTCACTGCCCTCGGTCAGCGACGCGTACACCGACCCGGCCTTCCAGACCCCGACCGTCAAGGTCTTCCAGAACGTGCTCGCCTCCTCAGCCGCGCCGATGCCGGCGGTCGCGACGGAGAGCCAGTTCGAGACCGTGATCGGCACTGCGCTGAAGAACCTGTTCGCCGACGCAGCCAGCGGCAAGCCGGTCACCGACCAGAGCATCGCCAGCCAACTCGACCAGGCCCAGCAGCAGTTGCAGGCCGGTGGCTGAGGCGCGCGCAGCGGTCCGCGCTGCCGTTACTCGCCACGTCCGCCGCGCCGGGCTGCCGTACCTGCTGCTGCTTCCCGCCGTCCTCTTCGAACTGCTGGTCCACGTGGTGCCGATGCTCGTCGGCATCGTCATGAGCTTCAAGCAGCTCACCGAGTTCTTCATCCGCAACTGGACCGCCGCGCCCTCCGCCGGGCTCGACAACTACCGCTTCGCCCTGAACTTCAACGGCGCGGTCGGCAGCTTGCTGCTCCACTCCTTCCTGGTCACCTGCGGGTTCACCGTGCTGACGGTCGGGATCTCCTGGCTGCTCGGCACGGGCGCCGCGCTGCTGATGCAGGACCCGTTCCGCGGCCGTGGCCTGCTCCGCACCTACTTCCTCGTCCCGTACGCGCTGCCCGCCTACACCGCCGCGATCACCTGGGAGTTCATGTTCCAGCGCGACACCGGTCTGGTGAACCGCCTGCTCGTCGACGACCTGCACCTGTTCCACACCGCGCCGTTCTGGCTCATCGGCGGCAACAGCTTCTGGGCCCTGGTCGTCACCGCGGTCTGGCGCACCTGGCCCTTCGCCTTCCTGGTGGTCACCGCCGGTCTGCAGAACATCCCCGGCGACCTCTACGAGGCGGCGGCGATCGACGGCGCGGGCGTCTGGCGGCGGATCCGCTCAATCACGCTGCCGCAACTGCGCCCGGTCAACCAGGTGTTGGTGCTGGTGCTGTTCCTGTGGAACTTCAACGACTTCAACACCCCGTACGTCCTCTTCGGCAATGTCCCGCCGCCGCAGGCCAACCTGATCTCGTTGCAGATCTACGACACGTCCTTCGAGAACTGGAACTTCGGCTCCGGCTCGGCGATGTCGGTGCTGCTGCTCCTCTTCCTGCTCGTCGTCACGGCGATCTACCTGCTCGTCACCAACCGGAGGAGGAAGGCGGATGTCTGACGCTGCCTCTGCTCTGCGGGGGAACCGCCGCCGACGTCGCTCGCCGCGCTCGCCGATGGCGCCTCCGCCCGCCTTCCTGTGGACCCGGCGGATCGTGTTGACGCTGCTCGGCCTGTTCACCTTCGTGCCGCTGTACGTCATGGTGACCGGCTCGCTCAAGCCGCTGCAGGACGTCCAGTCGGCGTTCCAGTGGATCCCCCAGCACCTGACACTGCGCCCCTACATCGACATCTGGAGCACAGTCCCGCTGGGCCACTACTTCGTCAACAGCCTGATCGTCTCTACCTGTTCGACCGTCGTCTCGGTGCTGATCGCGATCCTCGCCGCCTACGCGGTGAGCCGGTACCGGTTCCCGGGACGGCAGTTGTTCAGCGTGACGGTGCTGTCGACACAGATGTTCCCCGGGATCCTGTTCCTACTGCCGCTCTTTCTCATCTACGTCAACATCGGCACGGCCACCGGCGTCCAGCTGTCCAACACCCTGCTCGGCCTGGTCATCACCTACCTGACCTTCACCCTGCCCTTCTCCATCTGGATGCTGGTCGGCTACTTCGACTCCATCCCACGGGAGTTGGACGAGGCCGCCAAGGTCGACGGCAACGGCCCGATCGGCGCGCTGGTACGGGTCATCATCCCGGCCGCCGTCCCCGGGATCGTGACCGTGGCGGTGTACTCCTTCATGACCGCCTGGGGCGAGGTGCTCTTCGCCTCGGTGATGACCGACGACTCGACGCGGACGCTGGCCGTCGGCCTGCGCAACTACGCGTCGCAGAACGACGTGTACTGGAACCAGATCATGGCGGCGTCGCTGGTGGTGAGCGTTCCCGTGGTGGTGGCGTTCCTGCTGCTCCAGCGGTATCTGGTGGCCGGGTTGACCGCCGGTTCCGTCAAGTAGGGCGCCGCGTTCCGCTGTCCTTCGCCCTTCTCGCCTGGTCTTTCGCCCTTCGTCATTCGCCCTTCCCGTTCCCTGCACCGTGAGCTGAGGAGACCCATGTCTTCCCCCGACACGTCCGTGTTCGGCCCCGACTTCCTGTGGGGCGCGGCGACGTCCGCGTACCAGATCGAGGGGGCGGTCGCCGAGGACGGGCGGACCGCGTCCATCTGGGACACCTTCTGCGCCGTCCCCGGCGCGATCGACAACGGCGACACCGGCGCGGACGCGTGCGACAGCTACCACCGCTGGCCGGAGGACATCGCTCTGATGCGCACCCTCGGCCTCGACTCGTACCGCTTCTCGCTGGCCTGGCCCCGGATCTTCCCCGACGACACCGGCGCGGTGAACCAGGCCGGACTCGACCACTACGACCGCCTGGTCGACGCGCTGCTGGAGGCGGGGATCCGCCCGAACGCCACGCTCTACCACTGGGACCTCCCTCAGGCCCTCCAGGACCGCGGCGGCTGGCCCTTCCGCGCCACCGCCCACGCCTTCGCGGACTACGCCGGAGCCGTCGCCGCCCGCCTGGGCGACCGCGTCGAGTACTGGGCCACCCTCAACGAGCCGCTGTGCAGCGCCTGGATCGGGCATCTGGAGGGCAACATGGCCCCCGGCCTGACGGACCTGACCGCAGCCGTCCGCGCCTCGTTCCACCTCCACCTCGGCCACGGCCTCGCCGCCCAGGCGGTCCGCGCCGCCGCCCCGGGCCCGGTCCGGGTGGGCCTCACCAACAACCTCAGCACCTGCGAACCGGCGTCCGAGTCGGACGCGGACGCCGCGGCGACGCGACGCGCGGACGGCCACATCAACCGCTGGTGGCTCGACCCGATCTTCGGCCGCGGCTACCCGCAGGACATGCTCGACGTCTACGGCGTGGACCTGCCCGTCCATCCGGGCGACCTGGAGACCATCGCGCAGCCGCTGGACTGGCTGGGCGTCAACTACTACTTCCGCCAGATCATCGCGGACCGGCCGGACGGTCCTGTCCCGCACTTCACCCAGCTTTCGGGCCCCGGCCCGAAGACGGCGATGGGCTGGGAGGTCCACGCGGCCGGACTGGAGGAACTGCTGCTCCGCGTCACCCGCGACTACGGCGCCCAGCACCTGTTCGTCACCGAGAACGGCGCGGCCTACGCGGACGTCGTCACGGCGGGCGGTGCGGCGGGCGCGCCATCGGTCCTCGACCCGGAGCGCGCCGCGTACCTGGAGCAGCACCTTGCCGCCTGCGCCCGCGCCGTCGAGGGCGGAGCGCCCCTGCGCGGCTACTACTGCTGGTCCCTGCTGGACAACTTCGAGTGGGCCTACGGCTACGACAAGCGCTTCGGCCTGGTCCACGTCGACTACCCGACCCAACGCCGCACCATCAAGTCCAGCGGCCACCGCTACGCCGACATCATCCGCGCCCACCGCGCCCAGTTTCCCGGGACGGTGTGAGGGGTGAGGACGTGCCGGTGGGCCGCTCCCGGCTGGGACAGCGGCTGGTCGGCGGGCGGGGGGTTGCTAGTCGCGGTGGGGGTAGCGGGTGTTGGGTGGGGGTGGGGTGTCGG
>NZ_JBGCCL010000026.1:0-107954 GCF_041262505.1 Streptacidiphilus sp. MAP5-3 | reverse complement strand
GATCAAACTGCCCGGCGTCCGCGCCCGGGTGGGGCGGGGGGGGGGGGGGGCCGGGCGGGGGGGGGGGGGGGGGGGGGGGGGGGGGGCCGGGCGGGGGCGGGGGGGGGGGGGGGGGGGGGGGGTGGGGGGGCCCCCCCCCCCCCCCCCCCCCCCCCCCCGCGCCCCTGTCGTTCGTGCGCTGAGAAGCGCCCAAAGAGCCCCCGTTCAGGGCTGGTCGGATGTGCTCAAGAACACCTTGCGGAGGTAGGGTCGTTACCGGTCGGGGACATCCCATTCCAGCTCGTCAGCCCCTCTGGCTGACTAACAGCGAGGAGATCGGTTCGTGACGATCCGGGTAGGCATCAACGGTTTTGGCCGTATCGGCCGTAACTACTTCCGTGCCATCGCATCCCAGGGCGCCGACATCGAGGTCGTCGGTGTCAATGACCTGACCGACACCAAGACCCTGGCGCACCTGCTCAAGTACGACTCGACCCTGGGCACCTTCCAGGCCGAGGTCACTCACACGGACGACACCATCACCGTCGATGGCAAGACCTTCAAGGTCACCGCGGAGCGCGACCCCGCCAAGCTCCCCTGGGGGGAGCTCGGCGCAGACATCGTGATCGAGTCCACCGGCATCTTCACCAAGGCCGAGGGTGCGAAGAAGCACCTGGCCGCGGGCGCCAAGAAGGTCCTCATCTCGGCTCCGGCCAGCGACGAGGACATCACCATCGTCATCGGCGTCAACGACGACAAGCTCGATGTGACGAAGCAGAGCATCATCTCCAACGCCTCCTGCACCACCAACTGCGTGGCGCCGCTGGCAAAGGTCCTGCACGAGGCCTTCGGCATCACCACCGGCTTCATGACGACCGTGCACGCCTACACCAACGACCAGGTCACCCTGGACTTCCCGCACAAGGACCTGCGTCGCGCCCGCGCCGCGGCCCTGAGCATCATCCCGACCTCCACCGGTGCCGCCAAGGCCACCGCGCTGGTGCTGCCGGAGCTCAAGGGCAAGCTGGACGGCACCTCCCTGCGTGTCCCCGTTCCGACCGGCTCGATCACCGACCTGGTGGCCACCCTGGAGCGGGACGTCACCAAGGAGGAGGTCAACGCGGCCTACCAGAAGGCCGCCGAGGGCTCACTCAAGGGCATCCTGGCGTACAACGAGGACCCGATCGTCTCCCGGGACATCGTCAACTCGCCGTACTCCTGCATCTTCGACGCGCCGCTGACCATGGTCCAGGGCAACCAGGTCAAGGTCTTCGGCTGGTATGACAACGAGTGGGGCTACTCCAACCGTCTGGTCGACCTGACCGCCCTTGTCGGCAGCCAGCTCTGACGGACAGACAGCAGAAGGTGTGAGACGACAGGGTCCGGGCAGGCGTTGCCCGGACCCTGTCCGCATGCCGTCGGGCAGTAATCTCACTCCGACGACTCCCCAGCCGACCGCCCAGAAGAACAGGAAAACATCTCCACCATGCAGACCATCGACGACCTGATCGCCGGGCCGGGTGTCGCCGGCAAGCGCGTCTTCGTCCGAGCCGACCTGAACGTGCCGATGTCGGACGGCCTGATCACCGACGACGGCCGGATCCGTGCCGTGCTGCCCACCGTCAAGAAGCTCGTCGAGGCCGACGCCAAGGTCGTCGTCGCCTCGCACCTGGGCCGCCCCAAGGGCGCGCCGGCCCCGGCGTTCTCGCTGCTGCAGGCGGCCGAGCGCCTGGCGGAACTGCTCGGGCAGCCGGTCGCCTTCGCGCAGGACACCGTCGGCCCGGCCGCGCACGACGCCGTGAACGGCCTGGAGCCCGGCCAGGTGGCCGTCATCGAGAACCTGCGCTTCAACCCCGGCGAGACCAGCAAGGACGACGCCGAGCGCGGCGAGTTCGCCGACCAGCTGGCCGCCCTGGCCGACCTCTACGTCGGCGACGGATTCGGCGCCGTGCACCGCAAGCACGCCTCCGTCTACGACCTGCCGGCGCGGCTGCCGCACGCGGCCGGTCTGCTGATCGGCACCGAGGTGGGCGTGCTCAAGCGCCTCACCGAGGACGTCCGGCGTCCGTACGCGGTCGTGCTGGGCGGGGCCAAGGTCTCCGACAAGCTCGCCGTGATCGACAACCTGCTGGGCAAGGCCGACCGGATCCTGGTCGGCGGCGGCATGGTCTTCACCTTCCTCGCGGCCCAGGGCCACGAGGTCGGTACGTCCCTGCTGCAGGAGGACCAGATCGAGGCCGTCAAGGAGTACCTGGCCCGCGCCGAGCGCGAGGGCGTGGAGTTCGTGCTCCCCGTCGATGTGCGGGTCTCCGCGAGCTTCCCGGACCTCAAGACCAAGGCCGCGGTCGAGGACGCCGAGGTCGTCGGCGTCGACGCCATGCCTGCGGGCAAGATGGGCCTGGACATCGGCCCGAAGACCGAGGAGCTGTTCGCGGCCAAGCTGGCCGACGCGAAGACGGTCTTCTGGAACGGCCCGATGGGCGTCTTCGAGCACCCCGCCTTCGCCGACGGCACCCGCGCCGTCGCGCAGGGCCTGCTTGACTCGGACGCCTTCACCGTCGTCGGCGGTGGCGACTCGGCCGCCGCGGTCCGGCTGCTGGGCTTCGACGAGTCGAAGTTCGGTCACATCTCGACGGGTGGCGGCGCCAGCCTCGAATACCTGGAAGGCAAGACCCTGCCGGGTCTTGCCGCACTGGAGAAGTGAGCATCCCTGACATGACTGACGCCACCACCCGCAAGCCGCTGATGGCCGGCAACTGGAAGATGAACCTCAACCACCTCGAGGCCATCGCCCACACCCAGAAGCTCGCCTTCGCGCTCAACGACAAGGACTACGCGGCGGTCGAGGTCGCGGTCCTGACCCCGTTCACCGACCTGCGCTCGGTGCAGACCCTGGTCGACGGGGACAAGCTGAAGATCAAGTACGGCGCGCAGGACATCTCCGCGCACGACTCCGGTGCCTACACCGGCGAGATCTCCGGCCCGATGCTGGCCAAGCTCAAGTGCGCCTACGTCGTCATCGGCCACTCCGAGCGCCGCCAGTACCACGGCGAGAACGAGGAGATCGTCGGCGGCAAGGTCAAGGCCGCGTTCCGGAACGGCGTCGTGCCGATCCTCTGCGTCGGCGAGGGCCTGGACATCCGCAAGGCCGGCAACCAGGTCGCGTACACCCTGGCCCAGGTCGAGGGTGCGCTGGACGGCGTCCCGGCCGAGCAGGTGGAGCAGATCGTCATCGCCTACGAGCCGGTCTGGGCCATCGGCACCGGCGAGGTGGCGACCCCCGAGGACGCGCAGGAGGTCTGCGGCGCGATCCGGGTCCGCCTGGCGGAGCTTTACAGCCAGGCGGTGGCCGACAAGGTCCGCATCCTCTACGGCGGTTCGGTCAAGGGCTCCAACGCGGCCGGGATCATGGCCAAGCCGGACGTGGACGGCGCGTTGGTCGGCGGCGCCTCGCTGGACGCGGAGGAGTTCGTCCGTATCGTCCGCTATCGCGACCAGGCCGTCTCCTGAGCGGCGACGCCTGAACCGCGGTCTTTCGAGCGACTGTTTCGCCAACGGGTTTCCCCGTAGGCTGTCGCATGCCTAAGGTGGTAGGTCCCGGCACTGTAGGGTGCCGGGCCTGCTGCCAGCAGACACTCACCTGAAAGATTGGTCCGGCTGTGATCCTCAGCTTTTCGATTGCGTTGATCTTCTTCAGCGTGATGATGGTCATTCTGGTCCTGCTGCACAAGGGCAAGGGCGGCGGCCTGTCCGACATGTTCGGTGGCGGCATGTCCTCCACCGGCGGTGGCTCCGCGGTGGCCGAGCGCAACCTCGACCGGATCACCATCTTCATGGGCGTCGGATGGTTCACCTGCATCATCATCCTGTCGCTGCTCATGAAGGCCAAGAACGGCTGATTGCGCAGGTCGGCAGGACGCTGTCAGGAGGTCTGACGGAGCGTCGCCTCCACGCCTATCATGGGTGACGGTCGTCACCGGCCCGTCTGTGACGGGGGTGTGGGGCGACGCTTATGCGTTCCGTACACTAGGACGACCTTCGCCCGGGCCCAGTCGACCGGGTGGTCGCAGTACCGCACCATCACGCAGGGAGTCAGACCGTGGCAAGTGGGAACGCCATCCGTGGCAGCAGGGTCGGGGCCGGTCCGATGGGCGAGGCCGAGCGGGGCGAGTCCGCGCCGCGACTGCGCATCTCCTTCTGGTGCGCGAACGGACACGAGACGAAGCCGAGCTTCGCCTCCGACGCGCAGGTCCCGGACACGTGGGACTGCCCGCGCTGTGGGTTCCCCGCTGGTCAGGACGAGGAGAACCCGCCGGCTCCGCCGCGCACCGAGCCCTACAAGACGCACCTCGCGTACGTCCGCGAGCGCCGCAGCGACGCCGACGGCGAGGCGATCCTCGCCGAGGCGCTGGCCAAGCTGCGCGGCGAGATCTGACGACGTCCGCGGCGAGGCGGCAGCACAGCCCGGCTTGTCGCGCCCACGCGGCGGAACCGCACATCAGCAGAGCCGCGCGCCCCTAGGCCTTGCAACTGGCCCGCCGTTCAAAGGAATTACCGGAACCGTGGGATCACGTGCTCGCCCCACTGCCGGATGGTCTCCAGGCACGCCGACTGAGGCACCGTGCCCATCTGGATCAGGCAGATGACCTCGTCGACGCCGATGTCGGCCAAGCGCTCGACGTAAGCCACCGCCGTCTCCGCCGTTCCGTAGGCGTGGTCGACGTTGAACGTCCCCGTCGCGCTGGGGGCGGACCGGAACCCTCGCCTCGTGGAGCTTGGCGACCAACTCCTCGCGGTGCGAGGCCATCGCCGCCGCGTGGTCCGTGTCCGGTTCCGGGTCCTCGACGGGCGCGGGGCCGCCGCCGTACCACTGGGCGATGGACTCGGCGAAGAAGCGCTGCCCGCGCGTGCCCGCGCGGTACGCCTCCTCCGCGTCGTCCAGGACGACCGTCGGGCAGAGCGCCGCGAAGTGGTCGTTGACCTCCGACGAGACCAGGCGGGAGCCGTCCCGCGCGGCGAGCGCCGCGTCGTAGACCGCGCGCATCTCGCGGACGTCGTCCGCGCCCGCAAAGCCGAGGACCAGCGCGCCGACGCCGTACTCGGCCGCCGTGCGCAGCGTGTCGTGCTTGCTGCACGCCATGAACAGGGGAGGGTGCGGGAGTTGGACCGGGCGCGGCAGCACCGCGCCGGGGCCGATGTCGATCGAGCCGTGCCACTCGAACTGCTCCTTCCGCCACGCCGCCGCGACGATCTGCAGTGCCTCCTCCACCTGCGGATAGGTGTCCTCGGCGCGGACGTCGAACATCGCCATCTCCTGCGTGGTCGCGCCGCGTCCCGCGCCGATGTCGACCCGGCCGCCGGAGAGGGCGTCCAGCATCGCGCTCCGCTCGGCGACGCGCAGCGGATGCTGGTAGCCGAAGGGCATGGTGACCACGCCGTGGCCGATGCGGATCCGGGAGGTACGGGCCGCCACCCAGGACAGGAAGATCTCCGACGCGCTCATGTGCGCGTACCGGAGCAGGGAGTGGTGCTCGACCGCCCAGATGCGGTCGAAGCCGACCTCCTCGGCGAGGACTGCCTGGTCGACGCAGTCGTGAAGGAGGGCGTGCTCGCGTTCGGGGGTGGGGTGGGCCAGCTGTGCTTCGAAGATCATGGAGAACTTCACGGGCTGCCTCCGATATGCCGACTAGACATATGACTAGCAGTCATATCCCAAGAAGGGAAGGCGTGTTGTAGTAGCACGTACACTGCGGGAATGAAGCCTCTGCCGATCACCAGTTGGGCCGTGCTGGGCCTGCTCTCCTTCGGGCGGGAGCTGTCGGGCTACGACCTGAAGAAGTGGGCGGACCAGAGCATGGGCTTCTTCTACTGGAGCCCGTCGTACAGTCAGATCTACAGCGAGCTACGGAGATTGGAGTCCGTCGGCTACGCCGCCTCGGAGGAGGTGCCGGGGGACATCCGGGCCAAGCGCCTCTACCGGATCACGCCGGCCGGGGAGGAGGCGCTGCGGGATTGGGCCGACGCGGCGCCGGTCGAGCCCGCGGTGCTCAAGCACGGGCCGATGTTGCGGCTCTGGCTCGGGCACCTCCAGGAGCCCGCGCGGCTGCGCGAGACGCTGCACGCCCACCGCGACCTCGCCGAGCAGCGCCGCGCCCAGGCGGCGGCGGACGTCACCGCGGCCGAGGTGCACCCGGAGTGGATCTTCCCGGTGCTGACCCTGCGCTGGGCCGAGCAGTACTACGCGGACGAGCGGGACCGGATGGACCGCATGCTCGCCGAGCTCGACACGGTCACCGGGAAGGACTGAGCCCGGACGCCCCGTGGCCCGACCCGGCGGGCTGCTACGCCTGGCTGTCGGGCGAGGTCGCCCGAGGCCGCGCGGCATCGCCCGGGGTGGGGGTTGTTGTTCCGAGGACCCCGCGCATGTGCTCCGCCCTGGCGTGGATCGCCTCGCGGAGGAGCCTGCCCAGCGGAACCCCGGCCCAGCGGGCCGCCTCACGCAGGACGGTGAGGTCATCGGCGTCCAGATGGACGGTGACGCGCTTGATTGCCATGGCCCCATCCTGGCCTGGAACGGCATTCGTCCTCACACGATGCGGCCCGCCTCCTCCGAAAGGGGGAGACGGGCCGGGGCGCCGTTCAGCCGTGCCGGTTGTCGACGTCTACGCGACGTCCGGCGGGTAGAGCGCGGGCGGGATCTTCGCCGCGGCGGCGCGGTCGAGGAGCCAGAGGGTGCGCTGTCGGCCGATCGCACCGGACGCCGGGGCCTGGATCGGGCCGGGGCCCGACAGCGCCAGGCGGACGGCGTCCGCCTTGTCGTCTCCCGCCGCGAGGAGCCAGACCTCGCGGGCGGCGCGGATCGTCGGAAGGGTCAGCGAGACCCGCGTGGGCGGCGGCTTGGGCGCGCCGCGCACTCCGATGACGGTCAGCTCGGTCTCGCGCACGCCCGGGAGCTCCGGGAAGAGCGAGGCCACGTGGGTGTCGGGACCGACCCCCAGCAGCAGCACGTCGAACTCCGGCACCCGGAGCCGGTCCTGCGGGCGCGCCGCCTTGGCCAGTTCGGCCGCGTAGCTCGCCGCGGCCGCCTCGGGGTCGTTGCCGTCCGGGCCGTCGGAGGCCGGCATCGGGTGCACCCGCGCCGGATCCAGCGGCACCGCGTCGAGCAGTTCGGCGCGCGCCTGCGTGTAGTTGCGCTCCGGGTCGCCCTCCGGCAGGAACCGCTCGTCGCCCCACCACAGGTCCAGCCGCGACCAGTCGATCGCGTCCCGCGCCGGGGACGCGGCGACCGCCGCGAGCAGCGCGTTGCCGTTGCGCCCGCCCGTCAGCACCACCGAGGCGGTGCCGCGTGCGGACTGCGCGTCCACGATCCGGGTGATCAGCCGTGCGGCCGCGGCAAGGGCCATGAGCTCCTTGTCGCGGTGCACGACCAGTTGAGGTGCCGTCACTTCTGGGTCCTGGACGTCGAAGCGGTGCTCTTCTTGGCCGCCGTCTTGGCGGCCGGCTTCGGGTCCTGCTTCCCGTCCCCGCCCTCCGACGAGCCGTCGACGACCTCGCCGGCGACCGTGTTGTCGTGGAGCCTGTCCACCCCGTAACGGACCGCCGAGGCGTAGATCAGGTCCGGGTCGAGGCGGCGCAGCTCCTCCGCGATCAGCTCCGAGGTCTCCCGGCGCTTGAGCGCGACCATCCGGTCCGGCTGCTCCGGCATGGAGAGCTTCGCCAGCAGGCCGTCGGGACGGTCCAGGCAGACGTCGCCGTCCTTGGTGTGCATCCGGACCCCGGTGATGCCGGGGCCCTCGCTGACGGTCCGCTCGACCTTGATCTTGAGCCGCTCGGCCAGCCACAGCGCCAGCAGTTCGGTGCTGGGGTTGTAGGACTCGCCCTCGACGATCGCCGACTCGACCTTGACGTGCCGCTGGTCGAGCGCGGCGGCCAGCATCGACCGCCACGGGGTGATCCTGGTCCAGGCCAGGTCGGTGTCGCCGGGCGCGTACGACGCGGCGCGGGCCGCCAGCTGCTGGACCGGGTTCTCCGCGGTGACCGCGTCGGTGATCCGGCGCTGGGACAGTGCGCCCAGCGGGTCCTTGGACGGGTTCTCCGGAGCGTTCTCCGGCCACCAGACCACCACGGGGGCGTCCGGCAGCAGCAGTGGCAGCACGACCGACTGCGCCTGCGCGGCGAGCTCGCCGTGGAGGCGCAGCACAACCGTTTCTCCGGTGCCCGAGTCCGAGCCGACCCGGACCTCGGCGTCCAGCCGGGCCTGGGACCGCGCCCGGGGCGAGCGCCCCGGCCGCTTGATGACGGCCAGGATGCGCGAGGGGTGCTCGCGCGACGCGTCGGAGGCGGCCTTGAGCGCGTCGTAGGCGCTGCCCTCGTCCGTGACGATGACGAGGGTGAGCACCATGCCGACGGTCGCTGTGCCGATGGCCCGGCGGGCGTCGATCAGCGCCGCGTTGATCTTGCCGGAGGTGGTGTCGGTGAGGTCGATTTTCATGGCCTGCGCCAGCTCCTGCCGTCTCGTGCGAGCATCTCGTCCGCTTCTTCAGGGCCCCAGGTGCCGGCCTCGTACTGGGCGGGCTTGGCGTGCCTGTCCCAGTACTGCTCGATCGGGTCGAGGATCCGCCAGGACTGCTCGACCTCCTGGTGGCGCGGGAACAGGTTGGCGTCCCCGAGCAGCACGTCCAGGATCAGCCGCTCGTATGCCTCCGGGCTGGACTCGGTGAACGACTCGCCGTAGGCGAAGTCCATCGTCACGTCCCGGACCTCCATCGAGGTGCCCGGCACCTTGGAGCCGAACCGCACCGTCACGCCCTCGTCCGGCTGGACCCGGATGACCAGGGCGTTCTGCCCCAGCTCCTCGGTCGCGGAGGCGTCGAACGGCAGGTACGGGGCGCGCTGGAAGACCACCGCGATCTCGGTGACCCGGCGGCCGAGCCGCTTGCCGGTGCGCAGGTAGAACGGCACGCCCGCCCAACGGCGGTTGTTGATCTCCAGCTTGATGGCGGCGTAGGTGTCCGTGGTGGACTTGGGGTTGATCCCCTCCTCCTCCAGGTAGCCGGGCACCTCCTCGCCGCCCTGCCAGCCGTGCGTGTACTGGGCCCGCACGGTGTGCCGACCCAGATCCTTGGGGATCTGGACGGCGGACAGCACCTTGAGCTTCTCCGCCACCAGCGCCTTGGGGTGGAAGGAGGCGGGCTCCTCCATCGCCGTCAGCGCCATGAGCTGCAGCAGGTGGTTCTGGATGACGTCGCGCGCCGCGCCGATGCCGTCGTAGTAGCCCGCGCGACCGCCGATGCCGATGTCCTCGGCCATGGTGATCTGCACGTGGTCGACGTAGCCGCGGTTCCAGATCGGCTCGAACATCGAGTTGGCGAAGCGCAGCGCCAGGATGTTCTGGACCGTCTCCTTGCCCAGGTAGTGGTCGATCCGGAAGACCTCGTCACGCGGGAAGACCTCGTGGACGACCTTGTTGAGCTCCTGCGCGGAGGCCAGGTCGTGACCGAAGGGCTTCTCGATGACGGCACGCCGCCACGAGCCCTTGGGCGGGTCGGCCAGGCCGTGGTCCTTCAACTGCTGGACCACCTGCGGGAAGAACTTTGGCGGGACGGAGAGGTAGAAGGCGAAGTTGCCGCCCGTGCCCTGCTCCTTGTCGAGCTCCTGGATGGTCGTGCGCAGCCTGTCGAAGGCCGCGTCGTCCACGAACTCGCCCTGGATGAAGCGCATTCCCTTGGCCAGCTGCTGCCAGACCTCCTCGCGGAAGGGAGTGCGCGAGTGCTCCTTGACGGAGTCGTGCACGACCTGCGCGAAGTCCTCGTCCTCCCAGTCGCGGCGGGCGAAGCCCACCAGCGAGAAGCCCGGGGGCAGGAGGCCGCGGTTGGCCAGGTCGTAGATCGCCGGCATCAGCTTCTTGCGCGAAAGGTCGCCGGTGACGCCGAAGATGACGAGGCCGGACGGCCCCGCGATACGCGGGAGCCGCCGGTCCTTCTCGTCCCTGAGGGGGTTGATCCACACGTTCGTCTCGCCGGACCCGTCGTCCGACGTGAGGTCGTCGAGAACGGACTCGTCCGCTACCGCCGCAGGATCGGTCACTTGGAGGAGCCGCCCTTCGCGTCGAGAGACTTCTGCACGGTCTCCAGGAGCTCCTTCCAGGAGACCTCGAACTTGTCGACGCCCTCGTCCTCCAGCAGCTGGACGACGTCGTCGTAGGAGATGCCGACCGCGGCGATCTTCTCGAGCACCGCCGTGGCGTCGGCGTAGTTGCCGGTCACCGTGTCGCCGCGGACCACGCCGTGGTCGGCGACGGCGTCGAGGGTGGCCTCGGGCATGGTGTTGACCGTGCCCGGGGCGGCCAGCTCGACGACGTACATGGTGTCGTCGTAGGCCGGGTCCTTGACGCCGGTGGACGCCCACAGCGGACGCTGCGGCTTGGCGCCCGCGGCGGCCAGCGCCTTCCAGCGGTCGGACGGCTTGCGCTGACCGTCGGCGGAGCCGAACACCTCCTCGTACGCCTCGTACGCCAGGCGGGCGTTGGCCACGGCGGCCTTGCCCTTGAGGGCGAGCGCCTCGTCGGTGCCGATCTTCGTCAGGCGCTTGTCGATCTCGCTGTCCACCCGGGACACGAAGAACGAGGCGACCGACTCGATGGTGGAGAGGTTGTGGCCGCTGGCCTTGGCCCCCTCCAGACCTGTCAGGAACGCGTCCATGACGGCCTGGTAGCGCTCCAGCGAGAAGATCAGCGTGACGTTGACGCTGATGCCCTCGGCCAGCACGGCGCTGATCGCGGGCAGGCCCTCGACCGTGGCCGGGATCTTGATGAAGGTGTTGGGACGGTCCACCAGCCACCACAGCTGCTTGGCCTCGGCGATCGTCGGCGCCGTCTCGTGGGCCAGGCGCGGGTCGACCTCGATGGAGACCCGGCCGTCGCGGCCGTTGCTGGCGTCGTAGACCGGGCGCAGCACGTCGGCCGCGTCGCGGACGTCGGCGGCGGTCATCATCCGCACCGCCTCGTCCACGGTCACGCCGCGCACGGCCAGGTCGGCCAGTTGCTCCTCGTAGCCGTCGCCGGAGCCGATCGCCTTCTGGAAGATCGACGGGTTGGTGGTCACGCCCACGACGTGCTTGTCGCGGACCAGTTCGGCCAGGTTGCCGGAGGTGAGCCGCTTGCGGGACAGGTCGTCCAGCCAGATCGCCACGCCTTCGTCGCTGAGGCGCTGCAGTGCGTCAGTCATGATCAATCACTTTCCTCGCGTGTCGAATGGTTCAGCGCCCGGCGGCGGAGAGGGATTCCTTGGCGGCGGCGACGACAGCCTCGGGGGTGAAGCCGAACTCGCGGAACAGCACCTTGGCGTCGGCGCTGGCGCCGAAGTGCTCCAGGCTGACGACCTGTCCGGCGTCACCGACCAGGCGGTACCAGGTCAGCGCGATACCGGCCTCGACCGCGACGCGGGCCTTGACGGCCGGCGGCAGCACCGAGTCGCGGTACTCCTTGGTCTGCTCCTCGAACCACTCCAGGCACGGCATCGAGACCACGCGGGTGGGGATGCCCTCGGCCTGCAGCGTCTCGCGGGCGGCCACGGCCAACTGCAGCTCGGAACCGGTGCCGATGAGGATGACCTTCGGGTTACCGCCCTCGGCCTCGGTGTGGACGTAGCCGCCCTTGGCCGCGTTCTCGTTGCGCGGGTAGACCGGCACGCCCTGGCGGGTCAGCGCCAGGCCGTGCGGGGCCGGGTTGTCGGTGTGGCGGCGGGTGATCTCCTCCCACGCCACCGCGGTCTCGTTGGCGTCGGCCGGACGGACCATGTTCAGACCCGGGATGGCGCGCAGCGCGGCCATGTGCTCGACCGGCTGGTGGGTCGGGCCGTCCTCGCCCAGGCCGATGGAGTCGTGCGTCCACACGTAGGTGACCGGCAGCTTCATCAGCGCGGCCAGACGCACGGTCGGACGCATGTAGTCGGAGAACACCAGGAAGGTGCCGCCGTAGATGCGGGTGTTGCCGTGCAGCGTGATGCCGTTCATGGTCGAGCCCATGGCGTGCTCACGGATGCCGAAGTGCACCGTGCGGCCGTAGGGGTCGGCCTCCGGCAGCGGGTTGCCGACCGGCAGGAACGACGAGGTGGCGTCGATGGTGGTGTTGTTCGAGCCGGCGAGGTCGGCTGAACCGCCCCACAGCTCCGGCAGCACCTTGCCCAGACCCTGCAGCACCTTGCCGGACGCGGCACGCGTGGCGATCGAGGTGCCGGGCTCGAACGAGGGGACGCTCTTCTCCCAGCCCTCGGGCAGCTCGCCCGCGGTCATCCGGTCCAGCAGGGCGGCACGCTGCGGGTTGGCGGTACGCCAGTCGGCGAGCTGCTTCTCCCACTCGGCGTGCGCCTGCGCGCCGCGGTCGCCGACCTTGCGGGCGTGCTCCAGCACCTCCGGCTCGACGTCGAAGGACTTCTCCGGGTCGAAGCCGAGGACGCGCTTGGTGGCGGCGACCTCGTCCGCGCCCAGCGCGGAGCCGTGGGCGGCCTCGGTGTCCTGCGCGTTCGGGGCCGGCCAGGCGATGATCGTGCGCATCGCGATGATGGACGGCTTCGAGGTCTCGGCCTTGGCGGCGGTCAGCGCCCGGTTGAGCGCCTTGACGTCGATGTCGCCGCTGGCGGCGGGCTCGATGCGCTGCACGTGCCAGCCGTACGCCTCGTAGCGCTTGAGGACGTCCTCGGAGAAGGCGGTCTCGGTGTCGCCCTCGATGGAGATGTGGTTGTCGTCGTACAGGCAGACCAGGTTGCCCAGCTTCTGGTGGCCCGCGAGCGAGGACGCCTCGGAGGAGATGCCCTCCTCCAGGTCGCCGTCGGAGACGATCGCCCAGATGGTGTGGTCGAACGGGGAGGCCCCCTCAGGAGCCTCCGGGTCGAACAGGCCGCGCTCGAAGCGGCTGGCCATCGCCATGCCGACCGCGTTGCCGACACCCTGGCCGAGCGGGCCGGTGGTGGTCTCCACACCGACGGTGTGCCCGTGCTCAGGGTGGCCCGGCGTCAGGGAGCCCCAGGTGCGGAACGCCTCGAGGTCCTGGAGCGTCAGGCCGTAGCCGGACAGGTAGAGCTGGATGTAGAGCGTCAGCGAGGTGTGCCCGGGGGACAGGACGAAGCGGTCGCGGCCCAGCCACTGGGCGTCGGCCGGGTCGTGGCGCAGGAAGCGCTGGTAGATCAGGTAGGCGGCCGGAGCCAGACTCATCGCCGTGCCGGGGTGGCCGTTGCCGACCTTCTGCACGGCGTCTGCCGCCAGAACGCGCACGGTGTCCACCGCGCGCTGGTCAAGTTCGGTCCACTCGAAGGTACTGTTCGGCGTCGTGCTCACCCTGGATCAGGGCTCCTTCCGTAACGTCTTTCGACCCGGCGCCAGGAGCCGACTTCGGCGGCGGTCTCTTGGGCACAGAACGTTGACCCTTTGTACAGAGCGAGCCTACCGCTCATGCGCACAAGGGTTCCCGCTCAACGAGCGCTGAACGGGTCAGTGCGGCGCGATCGTCGGGGCACTGTTCGGCGTGTGTTCCGTGCGCGCCTCCGAGCGGTCACCCGCGCGTTCATCCGCGCGTTCGTTCAGTGCGCTTACGACGGGCTTTGCGCCGACACGGCCCCCCGCCGCCGGAGCCGAGATATGGAGCGTCTAAGGTGGCGTGGTACTCGTGAGCTTCATCAACCAGGGGTGTTCGTGACCGCCGTCGAAACCCGTCCGGCCGGTCTGGTCGAGGGGAACCCCGGACAGAGGCCGTTGACGGCCCGTGTCGGGGCCTTCATCGCGCTGACCAAGCCGCGGATCATCGAGCTGCTGCTGATCACCACCGTCCCGGTGATGTTCCTGGCCCAGCGCGGTGTGCCCAACCTGCTGCTGGTACTTGAGGTCGTCGTCGGCGGCTATCTCTCCGCCGGTGGCGCCAACGCGCTCAACATGTACATCGACCGCGACATCGACGCGCTGATGTCCCGGACCGAGCGCCGTCCGCTGGTGACCGGCATGGTCTCCCCGCGTGAGGCGCTGGTCTTCGGCATCGCGCTGGCGATCGGCTCGACCGCGTGGTTCGCCGTCCTGGTCAACCCGCTGAGCGCGGCACTGTCGCTCGCGGCCCTCCTCTTCTACGTCTTCGTCTACACGCTGGGCCTGAAGCGGCGGACCGCGCAGAACATCGTCTGGGGCGGGATCGCGGGCTGCATGCCGGTCTTCATCGGCTGGTCCGCGGTCACCAACTCGCTGGCGTGGCCGCCGGTCGTGCTCTTCCTGGTCATCTTCTTCTGGACGCCGCCGCACTACTGGCCGCTGTCGATGAAGGTGAAGGAGGACTACGCCAAGGTCGGCGTGCCGATGCTGCCCGTCATCGCGACCAATGAGGCCGTGGCCAAGCAGATCGTGATCTACAGCTGGGTCATGGTCGCCGTCTCCATGGCGCTGTGGCCGCTGGACCACACCAGCGTGGTCTACCCGATCGCCGCGGTGGTCCTGGGCGGTTTCTGGCTCAAGGAGGCGCACGGCCTGCAGGCTCGCGCCAAGGCCGGGGTCGTGGGCGCGAAGCTCAAGGAGATGCGGCTGTTCCACTGGTCGATCACCTATCTGACGCTGCTGTTCGTCGAGATCGCGATCGACCCGTTCCTGAAGTAGGTCTCGTTTCACCTTCGCCGGGCCCCGATGTGCAGGAAAGCACATCGGGGCCCGGTCGTCTGTGTCGCTACCGCTGAGTAGTCTGCTGTCCATGACCACCGAAGAGACCAGCGTCCTGTCGCCCAAGGACGAGAAGCGCGCCCAGCGCATCGCCAAGCACGTCAAGGCCTTCGCCGCCGAGCACGGCGGCAGCGCCGACGGCGTCGTGGAGTACGTGGGCGCGTCGGCCACCCGCATCGCCCTCGTCGGCGCGGACGGCGCGTGGGGCGACCAGGTCGCCCCGACTCCCGCTGTCGCGGAGCGCGCGGTGGAGCTGTCCGGCGTCACGAAGCACGAGGACTTCGACGGCGAGCTCGGCCTCAAGGTCAAGACCAGCGCGTACGAGTGGCGCCGCATGGCGGGCATTCAGATCTGAGTTAGTTGCACTACCAGGGGCGCGGGGAACGGCGCGACAAGCCACCCGGCGCGGATGGTCCTCAACGAGCAGGGCCATCCGCACTGGGTGGTTTCTCGCGCCGTTCCCCGCGCCCCTAAAGGTGTTGCAGCTTAGACGGTTGCCAAGGCTTCGATGTCCGCGGGGCGCGGCAGCGCCCCTACCTCCGGGCGCACGCGGAGCGACAGGTGGAGGCGGAGGACCGAGACCCAGCACAGCGCGGCGCCGAGCAGGTGGATACCGACGAGCAGCTCGGGGACGTGCGTGAAGTACTGGACGAAGCCCAGGACGCCCTGGGCCAGCAGGACCCCGAGGAAGACCTTGGCCAGCTTGCGCGGCGCGGCCGGCGCGTCCACGGCCATCAGTACGAAGATCATCGCCACGGCCAGGCCGACGCTGACCATCGCGAAGTCCGCGTGGAACTGCGTGATCTCTTCCCAGTTGAACGGCATCCGCTTGACGTCGCTGCTGTCGCCCGGGTGCGGGCCGGAGCCGGTGACCAGGGTGCCCGCGGCGATCAGCAGGGCCGTCATCGCGACCGTCACCCGCGAGAGGTGGATGATCGGGCGGCCGACGGTGCGTACCGGCTCGGCGTCGCCCTCACGGGTGCGCTGCCACATCGCGTGGGCGGTGAGGATCAGCACCATCGACAGCAGGAAGTGGATCGCGACGACGTAGGGGTTGAGGTGCGTCAGCACCGTGATCCCGCCGACGACCGCGTCGACGACCGTGATCCAGAACTGGGCCCACCCGAGCCGGGTGACCTCCTTGCGCCACGGCTTGGCGCAGCGCGAGGCCAGGATGGCCAGGCCGATGACCACACAGATCACGTCGGTCAGCATGCGGTTGCTGAACTCGATGACGCCGTGGAAGCCCATCGCCGACGTCGGCGCGAGCGTCGACGACGTGCAGGTGGGCCAGGTCGGGCAGCCCAGGCCGGAGCCGGTGAGCCGCACCGCGCCGCCGGTGACCACGATCAGGACGCTGCACACCAGCGTCGCCAGCGCGGTCCAGCGGACCCAGCGGTCCGGGACGGAGACGCGCTCGGCGAGGAGGGAGAAGGGGGTACGCACGCGCCTCATCGTAGTTCGCGGCCCCCGACAATCCGGACGGGGGGCCGGGCTCGGCCGGACGGCCCCGCCGGAGCCCCGCGAGGACCGCACTGACCTGCGGAGTCCCGGTTCGCCCCGGACACGTGCGGGCCGTTCGTGTGCACTGCTCCCGGACATTTCTGCGGAACCGGAGCTTCCGTGTTCCCGCTCACAGTCCCCGCTGGCAGTCGGCCGCGCCGACGGAGCGTCAGGAGGCTTTTCCTCGTTGGCGCACTGGGGTCGCACAGGCCCCTCAGGTGTCACTAGTATCCGGCGTCACAGGGGGGCGTGCTGGATCGAACGCCGCTATGTGTCATGTCCCTTGCCATTTTCGGGGTCGGTGGCACGATCGCGCTGCAACCAGAGCCCCCGTTCCAGGCAAGGGGAGAGGGCACGTCATGTTCGGAATACCTGGGCAGGGAGGGGCGAAGCGCTTCGCGGCCGCGATGTTGGCGGCCGGGGCGTTCGCGATCGCGGGGCCGCTGGCCGCCGCCGGGACCGCTGTCGCGGACCAGAACGGCAGTGCGGTCGCCACGCTCGGCGACTTCATCCACTACGGCAAGGTCGATGTCGCCGGTGAGTCCGGCGTCGCCTACGGCGGCACGGTCGCGCTCCAGGACGGCGGCCAGACCCTCGCTGTGTACTGCATCGACCTGCACCACGACACGCACAGCGGCGTCCAGTACCAGGAGACGGGCTGGGACCAGTCGACGCTCTCGGGCAACCCGGACCGCGGCAAGATCGAGTGGATCCTGCAGCACTCGTACCCGGTGGTCACCCCCTCGGCGCTGGCCTCTGCCGCCGGGGTGAACGGTGGTCTCGACGCGGACCAGGCCGCCGCCGCCACGCAGGCCGCGATCTGGCACTTCTCCGACCACGTCACCGCCACGCCGGAGGACGCCACGGCGGCGACCGTGACCACCTGGCTGGAGAGCAACGCCCAGAACGTCAGCGAGCCCGCTCCGTCGCTGGCGCTCTCGCCGTCCTCGGTCGCCGGACACGCGGGCAGGCTGGGCCCGCTGACGGTCGCCACCAGCGCGCAGTCGGTGAGCCTCGGCCTCTCCGCTCCGGCCTCGGTGCAGCTGGTCGACGGCTCGGGCCGGCCGGTCACCACCGCCGTCAACGGCGAGAAGCTCTACGTGGACGTCCCGCAGGGGACGGCCGCGGGGAACGCGCAGGTGACCGGGAGTGCGGTGACCTCGCTGCCGGTCGGTCGCGCGTTCGCGGCGGTCGACGGCTCCAGTCAGACCATGATCCTGGCTGGTACCGCTCCCGTCTCGGTCAGCGCCCAGGCGCAGGCGCAGTGGGCGCCGAAGGGCGCGGTCCCGGCGGCGAACGCGGCCACCGACTGCAAGAAGGGCGGCGTGGACGTCGCCCTCAGCAACGGCGGTGACCAGCCCTGGACCGCGCAGGTCGGCGGCGAGAGCGTGACCGTCGTGCCGGGCGCGACCACCACCGTCTTCGTCAAGGAGAAGGAGGGCGCGGCCTACCGCATCACGGTGACCGGCCCGAACGGCTTCGCCAAGACCTTCACCGGTGCCCTGACCTGCAAGCCGACCGGCGGCGGCAGCCTGCCCTCCGCCAGCCCCACCCCGGCGGTCTCCGCCTCGCCGAGCAGCCCGGGCCTGGCCGAGACCGGTGCCAGCAGCGCGACCCCCGTCATCGCGGGCGTCGGCGCGGGCTGCGTCCTGCTGGGCGGCGCGGCGGTCTTCGTGATGCGCAAGCGTGCCCGTGGCCGCCACTCGGCTTGACCGAGAGCCATGAGCTGACGGATCGACAGAGCTGAAGCACTGAGCCGTCGACGGAGAATCCGTCGACGGCTCAGGTGTTTCTGTGCCCGCCGGTCGGGCGGCCGGGCCCTGCGGTCACTCCCAGCGGAAGAAACGCGCCGCCGCGGCCAGGCCGAGGACGGCCCAGACGGCGAGGATGCCGAGGTCGCCCCAGGGCATCGCCGCGCCCTGCTGGAGCACCGCGCGCAGGCCGTCGGAGAGGGCGCTGATCGGCAGCGCTTCAAGGACCGGACGGACGGCGGAGGGGAACTTCGACAGCGGAACGATCACGCCGCCCGCGAGCAGCAGCAGGATGAAGACCAGGTTGGCCGCCGCCAGCGTCGCCTCCGCCTTGAGCGTGCCCGCCATCAGCAGCCCGAGGCCGGAGAACGCCGCTGTGCCCGCGACCAGCAGGAGCAGCACCGCGAGGGGGTTGCCGTGCGGCTGCCAGCCCAGCGCGAGGGCGATCACGCCGAGCAGCGCCACCTGCAGCACCTCGGTGACCAGGACGCTCCCGGTCTTCGCGGTCATCAGCGCCCAGCGCGGCAGCGGGCTCGCGCCGAGGCGCTTGAGCACGCCGTAGCGGCGCTCGAAGCCGGTCGCGATGGCCTGGCCGGTGAAGGCGGTGGACATGACCGCCAGTGCCAGCAGCCCGGGGGCGAGGAAGTCGACGCGCTTGCCGGGGCCGGTCGTCGCCACGATGTCGACCGCGCTGAACAGCACCAGCAGCACGCTCGGGATGACGACGGTCAGCAGCAACTGCTCGCCGTTGCGCAGCAGCAGCTTGGTCTCCAGGCCGGTCTGCGCGCGCAGCATGCGGCCCAGCGGGGCCGCGCCCGGGTCGGGCGTGTAGGCGCCGACGGTGGGGGAGGCGGCCGTGGGGGAGGTGGCCGCATGGGAGGTGGTGGTCACGAGCGCAGGTCCCGTCCGGTCAGTTCGAGGAAGACGTCTTCGAGGGTGCGGCGCTCGACCGACAGCTTCTCGGGCATCACGTCGGACTGGGCGCACCAGCTGGTCACCGTGGCCAGCAGCTGCGGGTCGACCGGGCCGGAGACCAGGTAGCTGCCGGGGCTGGGCTCGGCAGCGGTGCAGTCGTCCGGCAGCGCCTTGAGCAGCGTGTCCAGGACCAGGCCCGAGCGGCCCTGGAACCGGATGGTGTTGCCCGCGTTGCCGCGGCAGAGCTCCTCCGGGCTGCCCTGGGCGATCACCTTGCCGCCGTCGACGATGGCGACGTCGTCGGCGAGCTGCTCGGCCTCGTCCATGTGGTGGGTGGTGAGCACGATGCTGACGCCGTCCCGGCGCAGGTCGCGGACCAGGTCCCAGGTGGCGCGGCGGGCCTGCGGGTCCAGACCGGCGGTCGGCTCGTCCAGGAAGACCAGCTCGGGCCGCCCGACGACGGCCATCGCGAGCGCGAGCCGCTGCTGCTGGCCGCCGGAGAGCCGCCGGTAGACCGTCCGGCCGCAGGAGCCGAGCCCGAGACGCTCGGCGAGTTCGTCGACGTCGAGCGGGTTCGCGTGCAGCTTGGCCGTGTGCCGCAGCATTTCCGTCGCACGGGCGCCGGGGTAGATGCCGCCGGACTGCAGCATCACCCCGATGCGGGGGCGGAGCGCGGCCGCGTCGGCGACGGGGTCGAGACCGAGGACGCGGACGGTCCCGGCGTCGGCGCGGCGGTAGCCCTCGCACGTCTCGATGGTGGTCGTCTTGCCCGCGCCGTTGGGGCCGAGTACGGCGGTGAGGCTGCCACGGGCGACGGTGAGGTCCAGCCCGTCGACGGCGGTCTTGGCGCCGTAGCGCTTCGTGAGATCCCGGATCTCGACGGCGGGGGCGTGGTCATGCATGCGGACGAGTCTAGGTGGGGCGTTCCGTTGCACTTTCGCCAGGGCCGCGGGGCTCTGCTTGATCAACTGCGCGCGAGACGCCACGGGTGAACGGATGGCCCTGCGTTCGGTGCTCCACCTGTACGGATGGCTTGTCGCGCAGTTCCTCGCGCCGCTGGATCCGCCCTCCGGGCCCTGGTGCTTAGGTAACCCTTAGTGATGGAGGGCACTCCGCCCGCTGACCAGCTCTGCTTGTTGCATCCGAAGGAATTACGCAACAATGGCGTTGTGAAATACGCGCGCGAGATGGCGGAGGGACGCGAGGCGGTCGAAGCGACTGCTACCGCGCCGCAGTCCGGCACGTCCTCGCGCGACCGGGTCGCGCGGTCGATCCTCGACCACGGACCGTCCAGCGCTGCCGACCTCGCCGAGCGACTCTGCCTCACCCAGGCGGCCGTACGGCGCCACCTCGACGCGCTGACCGCCGCCGGGCTCGTCACCTCGCGGGAGCAGAAGGTCTACGGCCACCGCGGCCGGGGCCGCCCCGCGCGCGTGTTCCTGTTGACCGACTCCGGGCGGAGCACCTTCTACCAGGCGTACGACCAGCTCGCCGCCGACGCCCTCGGCTTCCTCGCAGAGGCTGCCGGTGGCGGCGAGAAGGGACGCGAGGCGCTCGCCGCCTTCGCACGGGCCCGTCTCGCCCGCGACGCCGAGCGCTACGCCGGTTCGCTGGGCGCGTGCCCGGACACCGAGGCCAAGGCGCAGGCCCTCGCCGGGGCGCTGACCGCGGACGGTTACGCTGCAACGGTGCGCAGTGCGCCGCTCGGCGAGCAGCTCTGCCAGCACCACTGCCCGGTGGCGCACATCGCCGAGCAGTTCCCGCAGTTCTGCGAGGCCGAGACCGAGCTCTTCTCGCAGCTGCTGGGCACCCACGTGCAACGGCTGGCCACCATCGCCCACGGCGACGGGGTCTGCACGACCTTCGTGCCCAGGGCGGCACCGCCGCCCCACCTCCAGCCCCCATCGACTGACCAGCCCCCTACGACTGACACGACTGACGACGACACCGCCGCATCCGGGAGGAACCCCGCATGACCACCACCGCTCACCCGGAGCTTGAAGGCCTGGGCACGTACGAGTACGGCTGGGCCGACTCCGACGCGGCCGGCGCCGCCGCCCGTCGTGGTCTCAACGAGGACGTCGTCCGGGACATCTCGGCGAAGAAGAACGAGCCCGAGTGGATGCTGAAGCTCCGCCTCAAGGGCCTGAAGCTCTTCGGCAAGAAGCCCATGCCGACCTGGGGCTCCGACCTCTCCGGCATCGACTTCGACAACATCAAGTACTTCGTGCGGTCCACCGAGAAGCAGGCGGAGTCCTGGGAGGACCTGCCCGAGGACATCAAGAACACCTACGACAAGCTCGGCATCCCGGAGGCGGAGAAGCAGCGCCTGGTCGCCGGTGTCGCCGCGCAGTACGAGTCGGAGGTCGTCTACCACCAGATCCGTGAGGACCTGGAGGAGCAGGGCGTCATCTTCCTGGACACCGACACCGCGCTCAAGCAGCACCCGGAGCTGTTCCAGGAGTACTTCGGCACGGTCATCCCGGTCGGCGACAACAAGTTCGCCTCGCTGAACTCGGCCGTGTGGTCCGGCGGATCGTTCATCTACGTGCCGAAGGGCGTGCACGTCGAGATCCCGCTGCAGGCCTACTTCCGGATCAACACCGAGAACATGGGCCAGTTCGAGCGGACGCTGATCATCGTCGACGAGGACGCCTACGTCCACTACGTCGAGGGCTGCACCGCCCCGATCTACTCCTCGGACTCGCTGCACAGCGCCGTCGTGGAGATCATCGTCAAGAAGGGCGGCCGCTGCCGCTACACGACGATCCAGAACTGGTCGAACAACGTCTACAACCTGGTCACCAAGCGCGCCGTGGCCTACGAGGGCGCGACCATGGAGTGGGTCGACGGCAACATCGGCTCCAAGGTCACCATGAAGTACCCGGCCGTGTACCTGATGGGCGAGCACGCCAAGGGCGAGACGCTCTCCATCGCGTTCGCCGGCGCGGGCCAGCACCAGGACGCCGGCGCCAAGATGGTGCACATGGCGCCCAACACTTCCTCCAACATCGTCTCCAAGTCGGTGGCGCGAGGCGGCGGCCGCACCTCCTACCGCGGCCTGATCGAGATCGGCGAGGGCTCGCACGGCGCCAAGTCGAACGTGCTCTGTGACGCCCTGCTGGTGGACACGATCTCCCGCTCCGACACCTACCCCTACGTCGACGTCCGCGAGGACGACGTCTCCATGGGTCACGAGGCGACGGTCTCCAAGGTCTCCGACGACCAGCTCTTCTACCTGATGAGCCGCGGTATGACGGAGTTCGAGGCGATGGCGATGATCGTCCGCGGCTTCGTCGAGCCGATCGCCAAGGAACTGCCGATGGAGTACGCGCTGGAGCTCAACCGGCTGATCGAGCTGCAGATGGAAGGTGCCGTCGGGTAGTCCCGAGCGCCCCTGATCTGCCACTTAGTCCTTTCCAGAAAGCGAGTAGCACGACAGCCATGGCTGACGTCACCACCACCTCCGGGGGATCCACCACCTCCGGCTCGATCCAGGTCGCCGGTGTGCCCGGCGAGTTCGCCGCACAGCCTGCGGATGCCCGCACCGAGGCCGTCGCGTCCTACGACGTGAACGACTTCCCGGTCCCGCAGGGCCGCGAGGAGAACTGGCGCTTCACGCCGCTGCACCGCCTCAAGGGCCTGCACGACGGCACCGCCGAGGCGAGCTCCGGCGCGATCAAGGTCGACGTGACCGCCCCCGAGGGCGTCCTCGTCACCGCCGTCGAGCGCGACGACGCCCGCGTGGGCGCCGCCGGCAAGCCGGTCGACCGCGTCGCCGCGCAGGCGTTCAGCAGCTTCGGCAAGGCCGGTCTGGTCTCCATCCCGAAGAACGCGCAGCTGACCGAGCCGGTCCGGATCACCATCCACGGCGAGGGCGGCGTCGCCTACGGCCACCAGGTGATCGAGGTCGGCGCGTTCGCCGAGGCCGTGGTCGTGATCGAGCACACCGGTGACGCCGTGCTCGCCGCCAACGTCGAGTACCTGATCGGTGACGGCGCCAAGCTGACCGTCGTCTCCATCCAGGACTGGGACGACACCGCCGTCCACGCCGCCCAGCACACCGCGCTGATCGGCCGCGACGCGACCTTCAAGTCCGTCATCGTCACCCTCGGCGGCGACGTCGTGCGCCTGCACCCGCGGGTGATCTACGGCGGCACCGGCGGCGAGGCCGAGCTCTACGGTCTGTACTTCGCCGACGCCGGGCAGCACCTGGAGCACCGCCTCTTCGTCGACCACGACACGCCGCACTGCCGCTCCAACGTCGCCTACAAGGGCGCGCTGCAGGGCCAGGACGCGCACGCGGTGTGGGTCGGCGACGTGCTGATCCGCGCCGAGGCGGAGGGCACCGACACCTACGAGCTCAACCGCAACCTGCTGCTCACCGACGGCGCGCGGGTCGACTCGATCCCGAACCTGGAGATCGAGACCGGCGAGATCGTCGGCGCCGGCCACGCCTCCGCGACCGGCCGCTTCGACGACGAGCAGCTCTTCTACCTGCAGTCGCGCGGCATCCCGGCCGACGAGGCCCGTCGCCTGGTGGTCCGCGGCTTCTTCGCCGAGCTGGTCCAGCAGATCGGCCTGCCGGAGCTCCAGGAGCGTCTGATCGAGAAGATCGACGCCGAGCTGGAGGCCACGGTCGGATGAGCAGCAACGGCTTCGTGCGCGTCGCCGCGCTCAGTGAGTTGGAGGCGGACACCCCGAAGCGGGTCGAGGTCGACGGCATCGCCGTCTCGATCGTCTCCGCCGAGGGCGAGGTCTTCGCCATCAACGACATCTGCTCGCACGCCAACGTGTCGCTGTCCGAGGGCGAGGTGGAGGACTGCTCGATCGAGTGCTGGCTCCACGGCTCGCGCTTCGACCTGCGCACCGGCAAGCCCTCGGGCCTCCCCGCCACCCGGCCCGTCCCCGTGTACCCCGTAAAGATCGAAGGGGACGATGTGCTCGTCTCCGTCACCCAGGAGTCCTGAGTCCATGGCAACGCTTGAAATCCGCGACCTCCACGTCTCCGTCGACGCCGAGAACGGCCCGCGCGAGATCCTCAAGGGCGTCGACCTGGTCGTGAAGCAGGGCGAGACCCACGCGATCATGGGCCCGAACGGCTCCGGCAAGTCGACCCTGGCCTACTCGCTGGCCGGCCACCCCAAGTACACCGTCACCGGTGGCGAGGTGCTGCTGGACGGCGAGGACGTGCTGGCGATGACCGTGGACGAGCGCGCCCGCGCAGGCGTCTTCCTCGCCATGCAGTACCCGGTCGAGGTCCCCGGCGTCTCCGTCTCCAACTTCCTGCGCACCTCCGCCACCGCGATCCGCGGCGAGGCCCCCAAGCTCCGCACCTGGGTCAAGGAGGTCAAGGAGGCCATGGCCGACCTCCAGATGGACCCGGCCTTCGCCGAGCGCAACGTCAACGAGGGCTTCTCCGGCGGCGAGAAGAAGCGCCACGAGATCCTCCAGATGGAGCTGCTCAAGCCGCGGATCGCGATCCTCGACGAGACCGACTCGGGTCTGGACGTCGACGCGCTGCGCATCGTCTCCGAGGGCGTCAACCGCGCCCGCGAGACCGGTGAGGTCGGCACCCTGCTGATCACCCACTACACGCGCATCCTGCGCTACATCAAGCCCGACTTCGTCCACGTCTTCGCCGGCGGCAAGATCGTCACCTCCGGTGGCCCCGAGCTGGCCGACCAGCTGGAGGAGAACGGCTACGAGCAGTACGTGAAGGGCGGTGCAGCCGAGTGATCCCTACCTCTCGCACGCTGGATGTCGACGCGATCCGCAAGGACTTCCCGGTCCTCGGCCGGATCCTGCCGAACGGCAAGCCTCTGATCTACCTGGACAACGCGGCCACCTCGCAGAAGCCCAGGCAGGTCCTCGACGCGCTGACGGACTACTACGAGCTGCACAACTCCAATGTCCACCGCGGCGTGCACACGCTCGCCGAGGAGGCCACGGCGCTGTACGAGGGCGCGCGTGACGCCGTCGCGTCCTTCATCAACGCGCCCAGCCGCGACGAGGTCGTGTTCACCAAGAACGCGAGCGAGTCGCTCAACCTGGTCGCCAACATGCTCGGTTGGGCCGACGAGCCCTACAAGGTCGACGCCGACTCCGAGATCGTCATCACGGAGATGGAGCACCACTCCAACATCGTCCCGTGGCAGCTGCTGGCGCAGCGCACCGGCGCGAAGCTGAAGTGGTTCGGCCTGACCGACGAGGGCCGCCTGGACCTGTCCAACATCGACGAGATCATCACCGAGAAGACCAAGGTCGTCTCGTTCGTGCTGGTCTCCAACATCCTGGGCACGGTCAACCCGGTCGAGGAGATCGTCCGCCGGGCGCAGGCCGTCGGCGCGCTGGTCGTCATCGACGCCTCGCAGGCCGCCCCGCACATGCCGCTGGACGTGCAGGCGCTGGAGGCCGACTTCGTCGCCTTCACCGGCCACAAGATGCTGGCGCCCACGGGCATCGGCGTCCTGTGGGGTCGTCAGGAGCTGCTGGAGGACCTCCCGCCGTTCCTGGGCGGCGGCGAGATGATCGAGACCGTCTCCATGCAGTCCTCGACCTACGCCCCCGCGCCGCACAAGTTCGAGGCGGGCACCCCGCCGATCGCGCAGGCGGTCGGTCTGGGCGCGGCCATCGAGTACCTGAACGGCATCGGCATGGACGCGATCGCCGCCCATGAGCACACGATCACCGAGTACGCGGTGAACCGCCTGCAGGAGGTCCCCGACCTGCGGATCATCGGCCCGGCCACGGCCGAGGGTCGCAGCGGGGCGATCTCCTTCACTCTGGGCGACATCCATCCGCACGACGTGGGCCAGGTGCTGGACGAGCAGGGCATCGCCGTGCGCGTCGGCCACCACTGCGCCCGTCCGGTCTGCCTCCGTTACGGAATTCCGGCGACCACGCGGGCGTCGTTCTATCTGTACTCCACCGAGGCGGAGGTGGACGCCCTGATCGACGGGCTGCACCACGTCCGCGCCTTCTTCGGTTAGTCGGAAAGGGAGCGGCGGTCGATGAAGCTCGACTCGATGTACCAGGACATCATCCTGGACCACTACAAGCACCCGCACGGCCGTGGCCTGCGCGACGGTGACGCCGAGGTGCACCACGTCAACCCGACCTGCGGCGACGAGATCACGCTGCGCGTCAAGCTCGACGGGACCGTGCTGAAGGACGTCTCGTACGAGGGCCAGGGCTGCTCGATCAGCCAGGCCAGCGCGTCGGTGCTGAACGACCTGCTGGTCGGCAAGGAACTGGGCGAGGCCCAGAAGATCCAGGAGGCCTTCCTGGAGCTGATGCAGTCCAAGGGCCAGCTGGAGGGGGACGAGGAGGTGCTGGAGGACGCGATCGCGTTCTCGGGCGTCTCCAAGTACCCGGCGCGCGTCAAGTGCGCCCTGCTGAGCTGGATGGCCTGGAAGGACGCCACGGCGCAGGCCCTGGCCGACGCGCCCGTCAAGGAGAGCGCATGAGCGAGACCACTGAGACCACTGCGGAGGCGGCCCCGGAGGCCGCAGCCGCGACCGAGTTCGAGAGTGTCAGCAAGGGCTCCGTCGCCGTCGAGGACCTCATGGAGGCCCTGATGGACGTCGTCGACCCGGAGCTCGGCATCGACGTCGTCAACCTGGGCCTGATCTACGGCGTCCACGTCGACGAGGCCGACGTGGCCACCATCGACATGACGCTCACCTCGGCGGCCTGCCCGCTGACCGACGTCATCGAGGACCAGGCCCGCACGGCGACCGACGGCCTGGTCAAGGATCTGCGGATCAACTGGGTCTGGATGCCGCCGTGGGGCCCGGACAAGATCACCGACGACGGCCGCGACCAGCTGCGGGCGCTGGGCTTCAACGTCTGATCCAAGAGGTTGTTGCACCCCCTCAGGGGCGCGGGGCTCTGCCGATGGGCGGCTTCCCCGCGCCCCTGAAGCCGTTTGCAAGACAATGTGATCTATGAGAGCTCTCTCCATCGCCTTGGGCGTACTGCTGCTGATCATGGTCGTCAGCAGCGTGCTCCGGACGCTCGTGGTTCCGAGGGGGCTGTACTCCGCCCTCGTCTTCCGGCTGACCCGCAGCTTCCGGTACCTGCTGCGGCTCTCCGCCGCGCCCCTCGGCACGTTCCGGGCGATGGACCGCGCGCAGGCGTGGCTCGCGCCGCTGGTGCTGCTGGGCATGCTGACCGCGTGGCTCGGCGGGATGCTCCTCGCGTACTCGTGCCTGCTGTACGGGTTGTCCACCCTGGACTTCGGCACCGCCGTGCGGGAGGCCGGGTCGAGCCTGTTCACGCTCGGCTTCGCCAGTGGCAGCAGGCTCAAGCTCTCCGGACTGGACTTCCTCGCCGCAGCCAGTGGTCCGCTGATCATCGCGCTGCAGATCGCGTACCTGCCCACGCTGTACGGCGCGTACAACCGTCGCGAGACGGAGGTGACGTTGCTGGAGTCCCGCGCCGGAGAACCCGCGTGGGGACCGGAACTGTTGGCCCGTCAGTGGCTGGTAGACACCCAGACCGCGCTGCCCGCGCTCTACCGCGACTGGGAGCGTCTGGCGGCCGACATCGGCGAGAGCCACTCCAACTACCCGCTGCTGCTCTCGTTCCGCTCGCCACGCCCGCAGCGCAGCTGGATCGTCAGCCTGCTCGCGGTGATGGACGCGGCGGCGATCCAGCTCTCCATCGCCCCGAAGTCCGCGCCGCCGGAGGCCCGTCTGGTCCTGCGCGCGGGCTTCTCGTCGCTCCGCGACATCGCCCGCACCATGAGGATCTCCTTCGACCCCGACCCGCAGCCGAACACGCCGATCCGGCTCAGCTTCGCCGAGTTCGACGCGGCCGTGGCGATGATCGCCGCGACCGGTTTCGCGAAGGAACGCCCGGTGGAGGAGGCGTGGGAGCATTTTCGCGGCTGGCGCGTGAACTACGAGTCCATCGCCTACGAGCTCTGCCGCTGGGCGGACGCGGTCCCCGCGCTGTGGACCGGCCCCCGCGACTTCCCGGCCACGCCCGTTCCGCCCCGGCGGCCACAGGACCGCCAGCCGGCGGGGCGGATGTGACCTCTTTCGAAAGAGGGACGTTGCAGCCACCTCGGGGGCGCGCGGATCTGCGGGCGAGGTGCCATGCACCTCGGGGGCGCGGGGAACTGCGCGAGAACACCACCCTGTGCGGATGAACCCTGAACGTTCGGAGCTTTCCCTCCCAGGGTGGCTCGTCGCGCCCGTGCGGCGGAGCCGCTTATCAGCGGAGCCCCGCGCCCCTGGGGTGAGTGCAACGTCCCTTTCGGGGTAGGGGCCGCGTATGCAGTTCGCGCTCGGCCGGGGGCATCGCCCGCCGCCGCGCGCGCTGACCTCGCCGGTGGGCTCGGGCGCGCGTGAGTCCCCGCCTGCCCGCCGCCGGGCGAGGAGCGGGAGCGAGCCGTCGACCGCGTTGAGCGACCTGCCCGCGCGGCGGCTCCTCGCCGCCATCTTCGGGCCGCTCTACCTCCTTGCCGCCGGCTTCTTCGCGTTCGTCTCCGTCAACGCCAAGCCCGGCGACGTCAGCGGTCGCAACACCTTCCTCGGCTTCGCCGCGGTCTGCGGCCTGCTCGCGCTCATCGCGTTCGTCGATCTGCTGGTCATCCGGGCCCGGATCGCGGAGGAGCGACGAGCCGGGCTCGGCTGGCGGCACGATCGCCCGTGGGTGGTGAGCGGCGAGCTCGTCGAGCCGCAGGCGCAGAAGACGGCTACTGACTCGACCGGGCCGACGCCACCGCCAGGCCCACACAGGCAGCTCCCGCGGCGGCGGCGAACACCGTGACCGCCGGGAGGATGCCGTACGCGCGGGCCAGGAAGCCCACCGCGACGATCGGCAGCGAGCTGCCCAGGTAGACCACCACCCACAGCGCGCTGAGCTGGGACGCGCGGCGTTCCGGCTCCATCGCGGCGACCGCGCGGGCGAACAGGGCTCGGAAGGCCAGCCCCTGCGCCGCGCCGCCCAGCATGCTGCCGACGAAGAGCAGCACGGGCAGGTGCGCGTACCCGGCCAGCACGACCAGGCCGAGGCCGAGCGCCAGGCCCGACATGCCCAGCACCGGCACGGCCCGCGACCGGGTCGGGCGCGCCAGCAGCTGCGCGACCGCCGACGAGCCGAGCAGCAGCGCGGCCACGCCCGCGCCCGCGATCGGCGCGTGGGTGTGCAGCAGTGAGGCCGCGTAGCTGGGCGCGAGGCTCAGGTAGACGCCGAAGACCGCGTAGGAGACGAACCCGGTGCCCGCCGCCAGCAGGAAGATCCCGCGGCCCTGCCGCGGCAGGCTCAGCGCGCGGGGGCGCAGGCTCAGCCGACCCGGCACGCGAACCGGGGCGGCGTGGTGGCCGGGCGCGCGCGGGTGCAGCATGGCCAGCGGGATGCAGAGCGCCAGCAGTGCGATCGCGTGCAGGGTGAACGGCGTGACCACCGGGTCCGCGCCCTGGGCCAGCGCCGCGCCCAGCAGCGGGCCGAGCGCGACGCCGCCTGCCGAGGCGGCCAGCGTCAGCTTGGCGGCGAGGGCGGGCCGGTCCGGCAGCAGGTCGGCGAGGGCCGCACCGGCCGCGCTGGTCGCCAGACCGACGGCGACGCCCTGGATGGCGCGCCCGGCGGCCAGCTGACCGAGGCCGTTCGCGGTGGCGAAGACCGCGTCGCCGCCCGCAGCGAGGACGACCGCCGGGAGCACCAGCGCCCGGCGTCCGAGCTGGTCGGACCAGTGGCCGACGGCGGCCAGCACCGGGACCAGGGCGAACACGTAGATGGTGAAGAGGACGGTGGTGTCCACCGGGTTCAGACCGAGTCGGGTCTGCAGCGCGGGATAGAGGGGAGTCGCGAGGTTGGCTCCGATGAGCAGGAGCAGCAGGACCGCGACGGTCAGGCCCACTCGGACGCCGCGCAGCGCGTTCCAACGGCTCAGCGTCGGGGTGCGCAGGCGCTCGGGGGGAGCGAGTTCGAGCGGGAGCAGGGCCTCACGAAGGCGCGTCGAGGCAGGGGAGAGTTCCGCCATGGCAGGGGTCTCCTGGCGTCTGGGCTCCGGGCCGGGTCGGCGGGGTGTTGCCGGGTGCGGGCCCCCGGCCGAAGGCTGGGGGAGGGTCCGGGTGGAGCAGGCGTGCAAGGGGGTGCGGAGCCTGGGCGCGGGGTGTGCGCATCAGCCCAGCGGAGGATACGGCCTGGCCGCCTGTCAAGGGAAACGGCAACGGGGCCTACCAGGGACTACTCTCGGCTCAGGAGCGCTTGTGCCGTTGCTCACGTCGGTCCTGACGGCGTGACGGCCCAGGGTCTGGCCGCCCAGGTGGTCAGGCGGCTCCAGCTGGAACACATCGGGTTCCCGGCGGTCCGGGGCGAGCGAGAGACAGGTCGGATCATGGCAGCGCGCAGTCGTAAGGACGGCTCCGGCGACGAGGGCCGGGCCCTCCCCGCGGACCTCGACCTGGAGACCCTCTACGGTGCCACCGGCGGTCCCGGCACCGTCGGCGAGGTGGACGCCGAGGACGCGGAGGAAGAGGAGCTGATCCTGGTTCCGCCGGTCCGGCTGGCGGCGCCCGAGGCGCTGGCCGAGTCTGCGCTGGCCTCGCCGCTCCTCGCCCAGGCGATCGGTCTGGCCCGCTGGGTCGGCGAGGGCAAGCCCGTCGACGAGTGGGGCGAGCTTCCCGAGGAGCAGGCCGCGGCAGCCGTGAAGGCGCTGGAGTTGGAGTCCGAGGACATCGGTGAGATCGAGCGCGCGTGGGCGCTGGCGGTCGACCTGGAGCTGGTCGTGCTGGAGTCCGCCGCCGACGGCAACCCCGAGAAGGCCGACACACCCGAGCGCGGCGTCGCCGGTCCGCAGCTGGAGCGGCTGGCGTCCGGTGACGTCGAGGCGATCCTGGACGACTGGCTGACCTCCGCGTCGATCATCGCCGCCACGGCGGTGGAGGCGGCGCTGGACGACGTCGAGGCCGCCCGGGACGCGGCGGACGCGGCGGACGAGGAGGACGAAGAAGACGACGAGGACGAAGAGCACGAGGAGGACGGGGAGGACGGGGAGAACGAGGAGGACTCTGCGGACTCCGAGGACGACGAGGTTCTGGCGGAGGTGGCGGCCGGAGCCGAGGGAACCGAGGAGGAGGACGAGTCCGAGGAGGAGTACTCGCGGCTGGAGGAAGCCCGCGACGAGGCTCAGGGCCTGCTCGACGACGCCCTCCAGGTCCTCTACGAGACCCGCGCGCTCGCCCCGACCCGCACCGAGCAGACGCTGCCACTCGGCGTCCTCGCCGCCCTGCTCGTCGTCCCCGAGGGCGAGGACCCGACCGAGGAGCTGCTCGGCGAGATCACCGACACCATGGTCATCCTCGACCCGATGCTCCAGGACCTGGCCGACCTCGGCATGCTCGACTACCGCCCGATCGACCCGGCGCTCTTCGAGGAGGAGGACGAGTCGACCTTCGGCGAGGGCGGCGAGTTGGAGCTGGACGACGCGGACGTCGACCGCTTCGGCCATGTCCGCCTGACCGACCTCGGCGTCTTCGGCGTCCGCCAGTGGTTGCTCGAGGACGGCATCGGCGCACCGCTGATCGGCGAGCACGCGCAGGGTGACGCGGAGGCGCTGCTGCGCGGCATCTGCGAGTCGCCGAACGTGCTGCCGGAGGAGGAGATCCTGGAGTGGATCGCCGGTCGGGAGCCGCTCCCGGCCGCGAGCGAGCTGCTGGCTGCTGCGCGGGGCGACGACCTCGTCGCGCCGGTCCGCCGCCTGTACTGCCAGGTGGCGCTGCGTCACCTCGGCACTCCCGCCGAGCCGGCGGCGCGGGAGGCACTCACCGACCCCGAGCTCGCGGGCATCGCCGGCGCGTGGCTCACCGAACGCGGCGTCACCGACTTCCCCACGCCCGGTCGGGACGTCGTCCTCTGGACCACGGTCGACGCGCTGGCCGCCCAGCTGATCGACACCGGCGGTGAGGAGGAGCCCATGCTCGAACTGATCCGCATGCTGCCCGGCCCGGACGGTTCGGAGCGCTTCTTCGAGGAGATGTGGCGCGTCGACCACACCTACACCCGCGCGGTGCTGGAAGCGGTCGGGGCCCTGCACCCCGACAAGTCGGTGGCCAAGCAGGCCCGCAAGGCGGCGTTCAAGGCCAAGTCCGCGGGGCGCTGACGCGCGCCTCCGGCAGGGGCGCGGGGCTCTGCTCGTGTGCGGCTCCGCCGCGTGGGCGCGACAAGCCACCCAGTGTGGTGTGTCGCTGAACGAGCAGGCCCATCCGCACGGGGTGGTTGCTCGCGCAGTTCCCCGCGCCCCTCAAGCAGTGCAACTACAGCACCGCGGGCGCCAGCTCGTCGCCGAGGGGGCGGTCCTCGTCTGCCGCGCGCATGCGCAGGTGGGGCTTGCGGACGGCGAGGTACGCCACCCCCGCCACGCAGACGAGGCCCACGCCGAGCAACGCGGCCCACACCTGGTACCAGGGCGCGCCGACAGGCGCGAGAATCGCGCGGGGCCAGCAGATGTTGACGACCTCGAAGCCCGTCCACAGCACGGCCAGTGCGTTCAGCGGCGTCCCCAGACGCCCGTAGCGGACCGCGCCGGAGGGGGCCCAGCTGCCGCGCAGCCGCGCGACCAGCGCGACCACCGTCAGCAGGAAGAACGGCACGAACGTCGCCGCGCTGCCGAAGGTGATCAAGCTGCCCATGGCCGACGTGTTCAGACCCAGCGGCAGCGCCGCGCAGCTGATCACCGTGGCGGCGACCAGCCCGCCGATCGGGGCCCTGTGGCGGTTGACCTTGCGCACGTGCTTCGCGAACGGGAAGACGTCGTCGCGGGCGAGCGAGTACAGCCCGCGGGCCGCGCCGCCCTGGGAGGCCATCAGGCAGGCGGTGAAGCTGACCAGCACCACCAGCACGAACGGCTTGTCCGCCCAGCCGCCGAAGGCGTGGGTCACGGCCGTGGTGACCGGGTCCAGGTCCTTCCCCGCGACGACCTCGGCCGGGTCGGGGTGGGCGAGTTCGACCGAGATCGCGTTGAGGATCACCACCAGGCCCACGCTGAGCAGCGACCACCACATGGCCTTCGGGACCTGCCGCGCCGCGTCCTTGGTCTCCTCGGCCGTCGAGACGCAGGCGTCGAAGCCGATGAAGGCCCACCCGGCGACCGCGACCGCCGCGAGGAACCCGTCGAGGTTGCTGACGCCCAGCCCCTTCGGCGCGCCGAGGAAGTTCGTGAGCAGCGAGAACCCGTGCTGCCGGAAGACCAGCAGCAGCGTGACCCCGACCAGCACCGAGGCCACCGCCTCCGCCGCGATACCGAGGCTGACGAACCAGCGGAGGAAGTTGATCCCGTAGGCGTTGACCAGCGTGCAGAAGAACATGAAGCCGACCGACGCCAGTACCTGCTCGGTCGGTGTCGGCACCGTGCCGAACAGCGCGAAGAGCCAGGGTGAGGCGAGGTAGGCGACGGTGGTGTTGCCGAACATCACCGCGAACTGCCACATCCAGCCGCTGAGCCAGGCGAAGGCCGGACTCGCCAGGCGGCGGCTCCACTGGTACGCGCCGCCCGCCAGCGGCCACTGCGAGGCGAGTTCGGAGTAGACGCAGACGACCAGGCACTGGCCGAGCAGGCAGAGCGGCAGCGCCCAGACCCACGCCGTCCCGGCCACGCTCATGCCGACCTGTGCGGCGGCGTAGAGGCCGACGACGGGGGAGACCACGGCGAAGCCCATCGAGATGTTGCCGAGGATGTTCAGGCTGCGTCTCAGCTCCTGCCGGTAGCCGAGGGCCTCCAGCCGGTCGCTGTCGTGCTGGTCGGGTTCGTCGGTCGCCAAGGTGCGGCCTCCACTTCGGGACATAAAACTAACTTAGTTAGTCAGTCGGATTGATCTGGCACGATAGCCGTCGAATGCCGACTGCGGAAGAGGGAGTTTGCGGCGTGGGCCGACCGAGCAGGGCGCTGCTGACGCGCGAGCGGATCGCCGCGGCGGCGCTGGACGTGGTGGACGAGCTGGGCGCGGACGGCCTGACCATGCGCGCGCTCGCCGAGCGTCTCGGTGTCAAGGCCGCCTCGCTCTACAACCACGTCGAGAGCAAGGAAGCGCTGGTCGACGCGGTCTCACAGCTGGTGAACGAGGAGGTCGACCACACGCCGCTGGCCGACCCGGACTGGCGGGCCGGGCTCGCCGGGTACGCGCGCGGCTACCGCGCGGTGTTCCTGCGGCACCCGAACACCATCGCGCTGCTGGCCCGCCGTCGCGTCGAGGCCGACCGGGCGCTGCGCGGCTACGACGCACTGCTCGGCGCGTTCGGCCGCGCCGGACTCGACCCCGCCGACGCCGCGGAGACCGCTGCCGCGCTCGACTACCTGGTGCTCGGCTCCGCGCTGGAGACCTTCACCGCAGGCTTCACCCGTGAACCGGACGGCTACCGCCCCGAGTACCCCGCGCTGGCCGACGCGCTGTCAGGCTCCTTCGCCAGGGGCGGCGGTGCGAGCGGGCTGGACGGGCGCGGCTTCGAGCTGGCGCTGCGGCTGCTGCTGGACGGCATCGACGGGCGGGCGAGCGGGAAGACGGCCGACAGGATGTGACCGACCGTCAGCGTGTGAGCGCGTCACCGCGTCACCGTGACGCCGAACTCCGCGCCCCGGAAGGGGGTCGGGTCGAACGGATCGGTGGCGTCGACCCGACCGCCGGTGAGCGTGGTGCCCGGGACGGCGTCGGTGTCGACCGTGAGGGGGAGCTGCTCGAGCTCGTTGCGCCAGGTCAGCGGTGCGCCCGGGTAGTTGCAGCTGAGCCGGGTGGCGGCCGGGTGGTCCGGGGTGGCTGCGTCCGGCGTGCAGCGGTAGGCGTGGGGCTGCGTCCAGTGGGTGTGCTCGGGAGCGGTGAAGGTGAAGACGGCCGGGCCGGTGTACTCGTTCGACGGTCCCGTGTTGCCGAAGACTGCCTGGACCATGACGGTCTGCCCGGGCCGCGCCGACAGCGGCAGCACCGCCGCCGTCAGATGCACGATTGGAGCGCCCGTCACCACGTCGTAGGCGGCGGTCGCCCGGTCGTCCGGGCCGCCGGTCGCGGTGACCGAGCAGTGCTCGGTGGCGTCCGGCGGGATGGACGCACCCAGGCCGATCGTCACCGCTGCGGACGCGGTCGCGCCGGGCGGGAGGTCGGCCGGGAGCGAGAGGGCCAGGTCCGTCGCCGTGGTCCGAGGGTGGAGGCTCGGGTCCGCGCTGAGCCGGTTCGGTGCGAAGTTGTGCACGACCACCTGTGTCGGGCCGGTGGTCGGCCGGGCGCTGAGGTTGGTGACGTGGATGCCGAGCACCTGCGTCGTTCCCGGCGTCACGGGACGGTCCGGCCAGTCGAGCAGCAGGGCCAGCGCGCCGCCGTTGCCGGCCTCCGTCGGCCCGGTGCAGTGCTCGGGGGAGGCGCCGAGCGCCGGGTCGTGGACGCCGCCGAGGTGCGCCGAGCGCGCGGGGGAGGGTTCGGCGTGCGCGGTTGCGGGCAGGCTGACCAGTCCGGGCAGCGCGGCGGCGAGGAGCAGGGCGGTCGCGCCGAGGAAGTGTGCAGCGGCGGATCGACCTGTGCGGTGCACGGGGTGAGCATGCGTCATGCCACCACGCTGACGCGCGGCGGGCGTCGGTGTGGCGCAGACGTGCTCGTGCCGTTCGTGCGTCAGCCGTACGGCGTACGGGTAATCCAGAGCATGGTGCACGCGAGGACCGTCACTCCGTAGGGTGGAGCGCGACGTGAAGGGGAGGCGTGGTGAAGTTCGGCGGCGGCAGCTTCGGCAGGTTCGACAGCCCGGACGACTTGTGGCGCGACGCGGCGCAAGCCGACCTCAACACCCTTTCCTCCTGTCCCTTTCCGCTCTACGCGCCCACGGCGCCGCTGCTGCCCTCGCCCGCGTTGACGGAGTGGCAGATCACCAACGGCGTACTGGTCAAGGTCGTGCTCTGCCATGGCGAGCCGATGACCGCGGAGGGCCCGTGGCTCCAGGTCGCCAATGCGGACGCGGGCGCCGGGACGATCGAGTACGGCCTGGCCGACATCGTCGAGGACGAGCGCGACCGGCTGTTCAGCCATGCGGGCATCGACGAGTCGCCCGGTGCGACGGGGGACGTGCTCGCGGGGCTGGCGGTCGAGTCGCAGATGCGCCTGCCCGTGGACGGCGTTCCGGTGGAGGCCCTCCTGCGCCGCGAGGGCCCGATCTGGGCCGCGCGGTTGCGCGCGCCCGACGGCCGCGTCGTGCTCACCGTCACCGGCCGCGGCGTCGACCCCGACCGGGTGGCGCTGCGCGTCGTCCACGACCTGGAGCCGTACGCGGTCGGGCGCCAGGCGCTGCTCAACGCCCTGCTGGTGCGGCGCCGCAGGCTTGACGAGGGTCGTCGCGCCGGGCAGCCGGGCGCGACGCCTGCGGCTCGGTCTGCGGCCGAGTCCGAGCAGGGCCCGGCGGACCCGCCGCTGAACCTCGCGGCGCACCGGCAGCTGGTCGACTACTGCGTCGCCCACGCGCTGCGGGTGGAGGCTGCCGTGCGCGAACACCGCGTGCCGCGCCTCCCGCGTCGCGACGCGGGTCGCCACGGGGACCTCTGGGAGGAGGCGGTCCGTCAGCAGATGCGTTTGGCGGGCGAGGACCACGACGAGGCCAACGAGTCGGTGACCGCGCTGGTCAACCACATGGTCTCGCTCTCCGAGGCAGCCGACTGGTTCCCCGACTCCCCGGAGGGCAAGGCCGCCCTGGAGGAGAGCATCCGGTTCACCGCGTTCGAGAGCGAGGTCCGCAGCGCCCCCGCCCAACGCGCCTGGCTCCGCGACTGGCACCGCCTGGACCTCCCGGGCATCGCGGCCACCCCCGGCAGCGCCCGCTCCCCGGAGGAGGCCCGTCTCCTCCACGAACTGCGGGTGCAGTCCCGCGCCTCCTGGCTCGACCTCTGGCGCACCTGGCACGACGCGCCACCCCGGCAGTGACCCTCAGCCAACGAGGCGGTCAGGCGTCGGTCGGTGACGGGACAACGCCCGTTCGACCATCTCGTCTGCCGACAGTTCGCCCTTGACGTAGGCCTTGACGTAGGCCTCGGCGTCGGCCGATTCCTCGGCACTCGGCGCGAGGCCCTCCGCAGCCAGGGAGCCCTGGGCGGGCTTGACCGCGGCCCGGCGTTGGGAGATTTCTGACCCGATTCACCCGATCGTGGCCACAGCCCGATCGTGGTTACAGCCCGGTCGTGGTCAGAGGCGGAGCTGCAGCATGGCCAGCAGGCGGTCCTCCGGACGGCTGAGGTCGAGGGAAGTGAGCTGTTCGGCGCGGCGGACGCGGTAGCGGAGGGTGTTGGGGTGGATGTGCAGGGTTGCCGCTGCCGTGCGGACGTCGCCGAAGGCGTCCAGCCAGGCCAGCACCGAGGCGGCCAACTGGCCGCCGTGCTGGGCGTCGTGGGCGAGCAGCGCGGTCAGGCGCGGGTCGCGGACCGCCGGGGCGGCGGCGAGCAGGGCGAGGGTCTCGGCCAGCAGGACCTGGGCCTGCACCTGGGTGATCTCCGCGACCTGGGCGTCGACCTGCCCGGACGCCATCGCGTCCAGCACCCGGTCCGCCTCGCGGCGGGACGCGGCGGTGCCGACGAGTCCGGCGGAGACGGTCCCCACCGCGCCGCGGACGGGCGCGCTCGCCGTCGCCGCCGCGAGGTGCCGGGTCGCCGCCTCCGCGAGTTCGCGTGCCCAACCGAGAAGTGTCACCGCGGCGATGCCGTGGGGGAGTTCGGGCAGCAGCACGTAGACGCGTTCGTCCGCTGCGGCGACCAGTGCGCTGCGGTGGCGGGCGGCTGCGTGGACCGCCATCAGGCTGAGCGTCTCCTCGCGGTGCAACTCGTCCGAGCCCGGCAGGGCGAACCCCAGGACGGCGGCCGGTCGTTTGGCGTCCAGGCCGAGATGGCCGGCGAGCGACTGGGCCGCCGTGGTGCCCTGGAGGACGCCGGACAGCAGATTCTGAGTGAGCCTCAGTTCCGAGCTGACGAGTCGTCGCCTTCGCATCAGCTGCAGCGCGGCGACCCGGGCCGCGCCGAGGAGGGCCTGGTCGGCGCGGTCGGCGAGCGGCGTCGCGCCCTCCTGGACCCAGATCGTCCCCAACTGCCTTTCGCCGGACCGGATCGCCACCGCCAGACGGCGGCGCAGCCCCAGCTCCGGGTGCTCGTCGATCGCGACGACCGAGTCGCCCGCGCGCAGGCGCTGGAAGACGCCCCACTCGCGGAGTTTGGCCAGATAGGGCTCCGGTCCCTGCCAGCCCAGGATGGTGAGCCGTCGCAGGTCGTCGATCTCGTCGGAGTCGGCGGAGCGCGAGTAGGCGAGGATCCGGTTGGCAGTGTCCTCGATGCTGACGATGCCACCGGTCAGTACCGCAGTCGTCTGGGCCAGGGCGAACAGGTCGCCCTCTTCCGCGCCGTTCTCCACGGCGCCGCCCGGGAGTTGGCGGCCACTGCCGAGCGCGGCGCGGGCGAGGGCGTCGAGGTGCTCCCAGCGGACCTCGCGGCGGACGGACAGCAGCGCGATCCCGGCCTGCTCGGCGAAGTCGCGCAGCGTCTCGCGCTGCGCGGAGGAGTCGATGCGGACCGCGACCGCCGCCGCGCCGGCCCGTGCCGCGGCCCGCAGTGCCGGGATCGCCGCGCGTCCGCGCACGCCGATGGCCAGCACCAGCTCGCCCGGACGCGCGGTCGGCGGGTCCTCCGGGTCGAGCAGGGCAACGTCGACCGCCTCGACGTCCAGCCCCGCCGGGGCGCACTGGAGCTCGACCACCGGCTCGCCCAGGGACATCAGCAGCTGGCGCAGCGAGAGGCCACCGGGACGGACCAGCGGCAGCTCCGGTGGGAGGTCCGGCTCGACCGGCGGCACGGGCAGCTCCGGCGGGAGGTCCGGCTCGACCGGCGGAACCGGTGGGGCCGGTCGGGCCGGTTCCTGGGGGTCTTCGGCAGTGTTGTCCGATCGGACATGCTCCATGGTCAGATCTTATGCGCCCGGACAAAGAGGAGCGCTTCGTACGGGCCTAGCGTGTGACTCGACGGACCGCGCCGACGTGCGAACCACGCCCGGTCGGTCGACGATCCCCCTGGATGCCCCTGGATTCACCTGGTGAGCTGCCAGGTGGCCCAGGAGCACTGATCCGCCCGAACGTCCCGTCCGTCTGGACGTCTCAACGAGGAGAACGCGCGTGTTGGACGCTGTGACCCAGATTCCCGCGCCGGTCAACGAGCCGGTGCACGGCTACGCCCCGGGCAGCCCGGAGCGGGCCCGGCTGGAGGCCGAGCTGAAGCGGCTGGGCTCGCAGGCCCCGGTCGAGCTGACGATGACCGTCGGCGGCCAGCGCCGCCTGGGCGGCGGCGAGCCGATCGACGTGGTGCAGCCGCACCGCCACGCCGCCGTGCTCGGCACGATGCGCAACGCCACCGCGCAGGACGCACGCGACGCGGTCGAGGCCGCGCTGGCCGCCGGTCCCGCGTGGCGGGCGCTGTCTTTCGACGACCGCGCCGCCGTCTTCCTGCGCGCCGCAGACCTGCTCTCGGGCCCGTGGCGCGAGACGCTGGCCGCCGCGACCATGCTCGGCCAGTCCAAGACCGCGCAGCAGGCCGAGATCGACACCCCCTGCGAGCTGGTCGACTTCTGGCGCTTCAACGTCCACTTCGCCCGCCAGATCCTGGCTGAGCAGCCGATCTCCTCGCCCGGCGTGTGGAACCGCACCGACCACCGCCCGCTGGAGGGCTTCGTCTACGCGATCACGCCGTTCAACTTCACCGCGATCGCCGGCAACCTGCCCACCGCCCCGGCGCTGATGGGCAACACCGTGGTCTGGAAGCCGTCCCCCACCCAGCAGTTCGCCGCCCACCTGCTGATGCAGCTGCTGGAGGAGGCGGGCCTGCCCAAGGGCGTCATCAACATGGTCACCGGCGACGGCCTGGCCGTCTCCGAGGTCGTGCTCCCGCACCCGGACCTGGCCGGCATCCACTTCACCGGTTCGACCGCGACGTTCCAGCACCTGTGGAAGTCGGTCGGCGAGAACATCGCCTCCTACCGCACCTACCCGCGGCTGGTCGGCGAGACCGGTGGCAAGGACTTCCTGATCGCCCACCCGTCCGCCGACGCGGCCTCGCTCACCACTGCGCTGGTGCGTGGCGCGTTCGAGTTCCAGGGCCAGAAGTGCTCCGCGCTGTCGCGGGCCTACGTGCCGGCGTCGCTGTGGGCACGGATCAAGGACGAGGTCAAGGCCCAGACCGAGTCGCTGACCATGGGCGACGTGGCGGACCTGTCCAACTTCATGGGCGCGGTCATCGACGCCCGCGCGTTCGCCAAGAACAAGGCGGCACTCGAGCGCGCCGCCGCTGACCCGAACGTCGAGGTCCTCGCGGGCGGCAGCTGCGACGACTCGGTGGGCTACTTCGTCCGCCCGACCGTCCTGGTCGGCTCGGACCCGGCCGCCGAGTACTTCCGCGAGGAGTACTTCGGCCCGATCCTGGCTGTCCACGTCTACGAGGACGCCGACTGGGACGCCACGCTCACCCAGCTGGACGCGGCCTCGCCGTACGGCCTGACCGGCGCCGTCTTCGCCACCGACCGCACCGCCATCGCCCACGCGATGGACAAGCTGCGCTTCGCGGCCGGCAACTTCTACATCAACGACAAGCCCACCGGCGCCGTCGTCGGCCAGCAGCCCTTCGGCGGCGGCCGTGCCTCCGGCACCAACGACAAGGCGGGCGCGGCGCAGAACCTGCTCCGCTGGACCTCCGCCCGCTCGGTCAAGGAGAGCTTCGTTCCGCCGACCGACTACCGCTACCCGCACATGGGCTGACGGTCCATCAGCTCCCTGATGGCTCCGGCCCCAGTTGTGACGGTCGTCGGACGGGATCGCCCGGCCCGCTGATCGACGACCGTCGCACCCCCGTCGGTTCGCCTGCCCTGCACGGCCGGTGAGCCGACGGAGGCGGCGTCCCCTCCCAACTCCCCCCGGGGGAGGGGACGCCGTCGGTACTCCTGTCTTTGCTTTCCCCGCTTCCGCTTCCCTGCTTCTCCCGCACTCCCAGGAGTTGACATGCTCCGTACCACCCTGCTTGCGGCCTCCCGGTCCCCGCGCTCCCGCAAGCTGATCGAGCAGCTCCCGCCCACCCGCGCCATCGTCAAGCGCTTCGTCGCCGGTGACACCCTGGACGAGGGCGTCTCCGTCACTGACACGCTCGTCGGCACCGGCCGCCGGATCACCCTCGACCACCTGGGCGAGGACACCTCCGACGCCACCCAGGCGGCGGCCACCGCCGAGGCCTACGAGAAGCTGCTCGCGGCCCTCGCCGAAACCGGCCTGGCCGACCGCGCCGAGGTCTCCGTCAAGCTGTCCGCCGTCGGGCAGTTCCTGCCCGAGGACGGCGAGAAGGTCGCCCTGGAGAACGCCCGCCGCATCTGCGCGGCTGCGGCAGCGGTCGGCACCACGGTCACCCTGGATATGGAGGACCACACCACGACCGACTCCACGCTGGGCATCGCCCGCGAACTGCGCGCGGACTACCCGTGGTTGGGCGTCGTGCTGCAGGCCTACCTGCACCGCACCGAGGCGGACTGCGCCGAGTTCAGCGGTCCGGGCAGCCGCGTCCGCCTCTGCAAGGGCGCGTACCAGGAGCCCGCGTCGGTGGCCTTCCAGAAGAAGTCCGAGGTCGACCTGGCCTATGTCCGCTGCCTCAAGGTCCTGATGGCGGGCGAGGGTTACCCGATGGTGGCCTCCCACGACCCGCGTCTGATCCGCGTCGCGGGCCAGTTGGCCGCCCAGAACGGCCGCTCGGCGGACTCCTTCGAATACCAGATGCTGTACGGCATCCGCCCGGAGGAGCAGGAGCGCCTCATCGCCGAGGGCAACACCATGCGCGTCTACCTGCCCTACGGCAACCAGTGGTACGGCTACTTCATGCGCCGCCTCGCGGAGCGCCCGGCCAACCTGGCGTTCTTCCTTCGCGCGCTGGCGACGAAGAGCTGACGGAATACCATCTCACCTGCGGCGGAGCCTGATAGGGCTCCGCCGCAGGTGTGTTGAGATGGTCTGTGCCACTCGGCGGCTCGGGAGATCGATTGCCAACCCGTGGAGTGCACGTCCAGATCCACTAGGAATCGACGCTCATCCACGCGTCCAGCGCTGCGCGCCCGCGCGAACCGGTCTCCGGCATGAAGTGCGTGCGCTTTCGCCGGGGACCTGGCCTGATGGTTCACTTCGCTCGGATTAGCGCTCGACCTGAAAGGCGTAGTTGGGGGCGATGATCTGCAGGTCTCGGGGGTCGTAGACACCCGGTCGCTTCCAGAGCTGGAAACCGCCCATGAACGGGCTCAGGTGCCAGGCTCCGAGATGGGTACCGGCACCAAAGGTGATCTTCATGTCAAGGTGCGCCCAGTAGTGAGGGCGGACAGAGATCGGCTTCGACCAGTAGGGCAGGAGGAAGCCGGCGTCTCCGCAATCCGGCTGGCCCGACTTCTCCCACTTGCCTGTGGAGGGGTCGAGAATCTGAAGCGACATCCCCTTGAGACAGAGGCTGGCCTCGTAGCCCGACAGCTCCAGGTCAGCTTCCGCCGGGACCAACGTGTCCTGGCTCGTCTGCATGTACCAATAGACGACATTGACCGTCTCACCGAGTTTGACGGTCTTCGGCAGCCCGTTCACGGCGAGATACAAGTCTCCCGCATTGGGGTTCGTGCTCACCCTCGCCGCCGGCTTCTGAGCGGGAACAGCCTCCGCCTGCGCCGACGTGACCACGCTCGCGCAGATCGCGGAGGCAGCGGCCAGAACTGCGGCTGATCGTACGAAGCTGCGCATAAGTCCCCCTGGAGATCAAGAAAGCGGGCGCCAGCATACCCACCCACACGCCCCGTTCCTCGGCATTCCGCTATGTCTCAAAGACCCCTGGAGGTGCCGATGTCGGGGCTTGCCCCACCTGTGCCGCAGCGCGAGCACCTGGACTCCGATCAACTTCGCGGACTTAGCGGCATCCTCGCCGACACCTACTGCGGCTGGTCCTCGAGTAACCCGTCCCGCTACACCGCCCAGACACCGGGCTGGCACAGGGTGTCCGGGACCGTGCGCTTCCCGAACAATGCGACCGGCAACCGCGGCCTGCGAATCGCCAAGAACGGCAACGCGGTGCAGGGCACCGGCACGCTCGTCGACGGACACTTCGCCAACGTCCCCGAGCTGCGGGCGAAATACCTGCACGCCGTGGTCGTGGAGATCGCCGTCTTCGCCAGCACCAATGGCGCGCTGAAGCTGGACCAATTCGTCGGGGATCGGGAGCACGTCAGCCAAGCGTCCGAGCGTACGTCCCGAGGGTGACAAGATCGCGACGCCACCCGGCGCCCACCACCGCGGCGTGCTTTTCCGGCGCAGGCGCTTCTCGCTACGGTTCGACGGTCCTGAGCATCACGCCAGCACGAGCGAAGGGTCGGACCATGAAGCTCAAGTTCCTCGGCACCAGCTCCGAAGACGGCAACTGCCCCACCCTGTACGAGACCCCGACGGGCGACATCGTCGTCCAGGGTTACGAGCTCACCGACGAGGAGGCCCTGACCCAGCTCAGGGACGTGCTCCCAGGTGAGAACTTCGTCGTCGTGCCGCGTGAGCTCCTCACCAAGCACGCCCCCAAGGAGTAGACCGCGTGCCCCAGTTCGTCGAAGCGAACGAGATCACCGAGTTCTTCCGCACGGGCTTCCAGCACACCGCATGGCGGCTGGAGGCCCGGCGGGTCTACCAGGTCGACTACGAGAGCCCGCGCTTCCAGGCGTTCCTTCGCGGCGAGGACCCGGGCACGGCCGGGCGCGAGGGCTGGCTGGGCACGATCCGCTCGTTGACCGGCCGCGGCGTCCGTGTCGAGCGGGTCCGCATGTTCGACGACCCGCCGACGGACTACCAGCGGTTCCTCTTGTGGGGGACGGGCGACACGGTGGCCGCTGGGGAGGACATCCGTTACCTGATGCGGTCGGAGGCCCTCGGCTACGGGCTGCCCGAGCGGGACTTCTGGCTCTTCGACTCGCAGGTCCTCGGGGAGTTCCGTTACGACGGTGACCAGTCGCTCGGCATTGAGCTGTTCGACGATCCGTCCGTCGTCCTGGCGGGTTGCCAGCTGAGGGATTTGGCCTGGCACTACGCCGTCCCCTACGCCGACTTCACGCAGCGGGTACGGTCCAAGGTGTGACCACCGACTTCCAGCGCGGAAGAGAGGCCCTCGGCGCGCGGCTCCGTCAACTGCGCGCCGAGGCTGGTCTGTCCGGCCGGGAGGTCGGGCGGCGGCTCGACTGGCCGCCCTCGAAGGTGTCCAAGCTGGAGAACGGGAAGCAGACACCGACGCCCGCGGACCTCGACGCCTGGGCGCTCGCGGTCGGTCAGCCCGAGGCAGCCGCCGAGCTCAAGGGGCGGCTGAACGGGCTGGAGACGAGTTATCGCTCCTGGCGCCGACAGCTTGCGACCGGGCACCGCGCGCGGCAGGAGGAAGCCCTCGCGCACCAGCGGCGGACCGAGCTGATCCGGGCCTACGAGTCCACGGTCATCCACGGCATGTTCCAGACGCCCGAGTACGCCCGGCATCTCTTGCTCAACAACGCTGACCTGCGTGGAACGCCACGCGACACCGAGGCTGCGGTGCAGGCGCGCATGCGCCGCCAGGAGCTGCTGTACGAGCCGGGCCACGTCTTCCACGCGGTGCTCTGGGAGGGGGCCCTGCGCGTGCTGCCGTGCCCGGTCGACGTGATGATCGGCCAACTCGACCGCCTGTCCGGGCTCATCGGACTCAGCACCGTCAAGCTGGGCGTCGTCCCCTTCGGTGCTCAGATGAGTGTGACGCCGCGTCACGGCTTCTGGATCTACGATCACCGGCTCGTCATCGTCGAGACCGTCAACGCCGAGCTCTGGCTCGACGACGCCGATGACCTCACGTTGTACGAGCGCGTCTGGCAGCGCCTCGACCAGGCCGCCGTCTACGGCCGCCACGCGCGCCGTCTGATGGCCCTCGCCAGGGCCTCTCTGGAGACTCCGCGCGCAATCTCGTGAAGCGCCCAGCGGTGCCCGAGAAACGTCGAGAAGCACCCCTCATTTCGAGAAGCACCCGCGCTTAACGTGCTGCTCATGGCCGGTTCGAGCGCTGCCTCGCACCGCCGACTGATGAGCCCTCACTCGCCCGGATGCGAGGACCCTTCCGATGAGCAACGCGCCTACGCTTACAAGCCCTGCTGTACCTGGACCCCTACCGCGCCCGTACCTGACGCCGCCGTGCAAGGTCGGTGCTGACCGCTGGCCGGACCTGCACCAGCAGTGCCGGGCGCCCGGCTACCGGCATCGCGCGCTCGGCTGGGTGTCGGTCGCTTGCGGTTGTACCTGCCACCAGGCCGACGGCGATGTCCAGTCGTGAGCGCGACCGTGGAGTACGACGCGCACTGGGACGTCTTCCGTGTCCGGGAGGGCGGCCGGCTGATGGCCGACGGCGACGGCTACCCGCTCGCGTTCGACCACCGCGCCGAGGCCGAGGACATGCTGACCCGCCGCGCCGAGCTGTTCGCGGAGCTCGCACGGAAACGGCGGCGCCGGTGAGCGCCCGCGAGCTACCAGGGCACGGCCATGACGCGGTCTCGCCGCGCCCGGCCTATCCGGAGACGCTCGTGCCGTTCACCTGGCCCACGCCCGGCGTCAGGACGTGGCAGTCGTCCAACGGCGGCACTTACGTTTTTCCCGGCTGCACGGGGGTCAGTGACTGCGCGTGCAGCTGCGGTGTCGGCGTCTACAAGGTCAACGGCCGGGTGTACGGCTGCGACTGCCCCGGGCACGATGCACGCAGGGCTCGGCTGGCCGCCAGGTAGCTGCCGCCTGGCGGCTCGTGGAGGGGCTGCCCGAGGCCGTCGGGTGCCGGACTGTTGCGACGGGCCAACCGCAGCACGGCACCAACACCAAAGAGGCCCCGCGAACCGGACTCACGCGACGGACCGTCCGGCCCGTCCGGACGGCCGCGGGCCGCTCGGCCTCACCTGAACGACGTACCTGGGACGTGACCGTCGCTCCGGCGGCTCGTTGTTCCGGCGTGAGCGTGAAGAAGATCGTCACCGCTGCCGTCATCGCCACCACCGCCGCCCTCGCGTCGGCCGCGCCCGCGTGCGCCGCCGACGGAGGCCGTCACATCGGCCCGGCCGAGCCGCCACGCCCCTGGGACTTCTCCAGCGCCGTGTCCTGCCTCCAGGAGATGGCCGTCGTGCCCGTCCTCAGCCACTGGGGCGGCGACGAGGCCGAACACCTCAACCACTGCGGCAGCGGTAACGGGTAAGCCGCGGCGGGCGTCCGCCCGGCGTGGGGGAGTGCCCTGGTGGCGGGGGCGGTCGGGGTTCGACAGGGGGCGCGGTTACCCTCGCAGCATGCAGCTAGCCGCCATCCCGTCCCCGTCGGTGAACGGTTTCCACCTGGGGCCGCTCTTCATCCACTTCTACGCGCTGATGTACATCGTGGGCATCAGCCTCGCCGTGCTGCTCGGCCGACGGCGGTGGAGCGCGGTGGGTGGCGACCCGGCGCTGGTCGACGAGATCGCGATCTGGTGCGTGCCCGCCGGGATCGTCGGGGGCCGGATCTACTTCGACCTGACCACGCCCAAGTACATCCCGCCACACTGGTGGGGGCCGCTGGCGGTCTGGGACGGCGGGCTGGGCATCTGGGGCGGGGTGGCGCTGGCCACGGTCGTCGGCATCTGGCGGCTGCGCAAGGCCGGGGCCGACGTGCTGGCGATGATGGACGCGTTGGCGCCGTGCCTGCTGGTCGCTTCGGGGATCGGCCGGATCGGAAACTACTTCAACCAGGAACTCTTCGGTGGCCCGACCAGCCTGCCCTGGGGGCTGGAGATCGCGCCCGCCTACCGGCCGCCGGGCTACCTCCAGGACCCGACGTTCCACCCCACGTTCCTGTACGAGCTCGTCTGGGATCTGCTGCTCGCTTGGCTGCTGATCAGGCTCGGCAGGAGCGGCAAGGTCCGGCCCGGCAGCCTGATGGCCCTCTACGTCGCGGGGTACTCGGCCTTTCGCATCTTCGAGGAGTCGCTGCGTGTCGACCCCTCCCAGTACTTCCTCGGTCTGCGCCTGAACTTCTACGTCGCCTCGGCGTTGACGCTGTTCGGCCTGGTCTGGTTCGTCGTCCTGCAGCGGCGCAGCCCCCGACCGGAGGCGGAGGCGGAGGCGGAGGCGGAGTCGGCGACGGGGTCGGGGTCGGAGTCGGCGACGGGGTCGGTGACATCGGACGAGGTCGAATCGCCCCAGCCGTCTGAGCCGCCCCAGTCGCCCGAGTTGCCTGACTCGCCCGAGCCTCAGTGACGCTGCAGCAGTAGGCGAACGGCGAGACCGAAGATCACGGCGCTGGAGAGCAGGGCCGTGCAGAGGCGCCCGTAAGGGCCGGTCAGGGCACGACCCAGCAGTGCTCCGCCGCCAGCGAGCAGGAGTTGCCAGCTCGCGGACGCCGCGAAGGCGGCCGCGACGAACACGGCCTCGTCCCAGCGACCGGGCGCGGTTGCGCCCTGCCGGGCGAGCACCAGGGCGGCGAAGTAGATCACGGTGATCGGATTCATCAGCGTGATGCCGAGCAGCCCGAGATACGCCTGCGCCGGGCTGAGCGCGGCGCGGTCCTCCGGCTCCGCACGCTGCCGCGCGCGGTACCGGGAGACGGCGCGCGTCGCGCCGAGCACCGCGAGCGCGACGAGCACCGTGGCCGAGGCCCAGTGCAGGGGCACGGTGATCGAGGTGAGGGCGGGCGCCAGGGCCGAGCCCCCGAGTACGGAGACCAGTGCGTAGAGGCCGTCAGCGGTCGCGACGCCGAAAGCGGCACACGATCCGATCCGCAGTGTTGTCCGGGCGGTGAGTGCCACGAGGTACGTCCCGACCGCCCCTACCGGCATGGCGATGCCATAACCAGCGAGGAGCCCGGCGACGAGAGCCGCGCTGCTTGCGCTGCCCGCGCTCATGCGCGGTGCGGGATCGAGCCTCCCGGGCGGCGGCCGGACTGCTGTCGGCCGTGCTCCGCCGTGGCTGAGGAAGGCAGCGACGGCGGCAGCGGCAGTGTGAGGAGGGGTGACCCGGTCATGGGCCGATGGTCGGGGCATTCCAGGCTGCCCCGCAAGCCGTTTTGCTTTCGATGAAGCAGCCACGCCGCGGTTCAGGCGGCGGTGGCTATCTCCAGGGGCTGGTTCGCGGCGTTGCGGGCGGCGAGGTACTCGTTGACGAGGCGGGTGTAGAGATCCCGCTCCGACGTCGTGAGACGACGGCCGCGGGCGCGCGCGAGAAGCGCGCGGATGCGGTTGTTCGCGAGATCGGCTCGCGAAAGCGGGGTGATCACGTTCTGCATGCCTCGAATCTATCGTCGACGACTGACAATCGGCGCGGGAATTCGGGTCGTGGACGGTCGTGCGGCTCAGCCCGAGCCGACAGGGGCGTCGCCCGCCCGCCCGTCCCCCTCCGCAAGCAGGGGGGCGGGCTGACGTTCGTTCAGTTGACGGCGGCACTCGGCGGCCAGCTGCGGATACGCCGTGCCGATCGCCTCGTACACGCGTCGGCGCAGCAGACACTCGGCCTCGGCGCGGCCGGCGCTGCCGTGCAGGCCGTCGAGCACGGCGTCGTAGTCGGTGAGCGCGTGGCGCAGGTAGTTGACCTGCCAACGGCGCAGCGCGCCCGGCTCGGCGGCGTCGGGACGGGCCGGGGCCGCGGCGTGGTCCCCGTATCGGCAGGCGCGCAGCGCGTCCCGGTGGTTGCGGTGGGCGACGGCCCGTCGGGTGAGGCACTCCGGCGACAGCCGGGGGACGCGGATGTCCAGCCCCGCGACCTCGGCGAGCACCGCACGGCGTCGACGCTGGGCCGCCGCACGGGAGTTGGCGGCGCGATGGGCGGCGGCGGTGGCGAGCGCGGCGAAGGCGTCCGTCGCCTCGGCGGCGGCGACGCGGGAGACCGCGTAGAGCCGGGACGGCGCGGCGCTCCGGAAGTGCGGATTGCGCACGGTCTTGTCGGGCGAGCCGAGCAGCTTGGCGACCATACTGGGCGTCCAGCCGCGGTGCCGCAGGCCGGCGAGCGAGAGGTAGCGGTGGGCGGGGGTGGTGGCGTCGGGGTCCATGCCGCCTCCAGGGGGACCAGGGGTTGAACAGCCGTATGTGGCGTGTACGGACGGTCTAGCGCGCAGCACTGACAGGCTTCGAGGACCGAGAGACGGCAGGGGAAGCCGCACCGGTCGGCCAAGGAGTTGCACGCCCTCAGGGCCCCGCGCCCCTGAGGTGGTGCAACCCCTCTCAGTGGGGACAAACCGCGCGTTGTCGCAGCTCACGCCCCCTACGCGCGTCCGGGGGTGGATCGGTTCTTCGCCCGGACCGGCTAAGCGCCTAGCATGATCCTCATGTCTGCTGCCCTCACGCGCGCCGAAGCCGAGGTCCGGCGGCGTCTGCTCGACGTCCGCTGTGTCTCCGTGGAGCTGGATCTGACGGCCGGGGAGGACGCGTTCCGGTCCGTCACCGTGATCAACTTCAGCTGCCGGACCCCGGGCGCCGCGACGTTTGTGGACGTCAAGCCGGCGCTCCTGCGGCGCGTCGTGCTCAACGGGCGGGAGCTGGATCCGGGCGCGCTGGACGGCGGGCGGTTCCCGCTGGACGACCTCGCGGACGACAACGAGCTGCTGGTCGACGCGGACATGGCCTACTCCCGTACCGGCGAGGGCATGCACCGGTTCGTGGACCCGGCCGACGGCGAGGTCTACGTCTACACCCAGTCGTTCCTGGACGACGGGCCGCGCGTCTTCACGGCCTTCGACCAGCCGGACCTCAAGGCGCCGTACCGGGTCACCGTCACCGCGCCGAGCGCCTGGACCGTCGTCGCCAACGCCACGGGCACCCGCGAGGAGCTGCCCGAACACGGCGCAGCCGGCGGCGCCACCCGGACCAGCTTCGAGCCCACCGCCGCGATCAGCAGCTACCTGGTCGCCGTCGTCGCCGGGCCGTTGCACTCGGTGCGCTCCGAGCACGACGGCATCCCGCTCGGCCTGCACTGCCGTCGCTCGCTCGCGCCCTACCTGGACGCGGACGCCGAGGAGCTGCTGACCGTCACCAGGCAGTGCTTCGACGCCTACCACCGGCTGTTCCGGCAGCGCTATCCCTTCGGCGGCTACGACCAATGCTTCGTACCGGAGTTCAACGTCGGTGCGATGGAGAACCCGGGTTGTGTGACGCTGCGCGACACCTTCCTGTTCCGGTCCGCCGTGCCGGAGACCGAGCGGGAACACCGCGCGATCGTGGTGGCGCACGAGATGGCCCACATGTGGTTCGGCGACCTGGTCACCATGCGCTGGTGGGACGACCTGTGGCTGAACGAGTCGTTCGCCGAGTACATGGGCTTCCGCGTGGTCGCCGACGCGACCCGGTTCGGCACCGCCGCCTGGACCGGCTTCGCGTCCACCAAGGCCTGGGGCAGGGACGCCGACCAGCGCCCGTCGACGCACCCGGTCGCCCCCGAGTCGGTCGCCGACACCGCCGAGGCGCTGCAGAACTTCGACGGCATCTCCTACGCCAAGGGTGCCGCCGCGCTGCGGCAGTTGGCGGCCTGGCTCGGCGACGAGGCCTTCTTCGCGGGCGTCAACCGCCACTTCGAGGCGCACGCCTTCGGCAACGCCACCCTGGACGACCTGTTGCAGTCGCTCGCCGGGACCAGCGGCCGGGACGTGCACGCCTGGGCCGAGCGGTGGCTGCGGACGACGGGGCTGGACACGCTCCGTCCCGCCGACGGCGTGCTGCAGCAGCGCAGCGCGGACGGGCAGCTGCGTCCGCACCTGATCACCGTCGCGGGCTACGACCGGTTGCCGGACGGGACGCTGACGCTACGTCAACGGACACCGCTGGAGCTGGTTCCCGGTGAACCCGCGATGCTGCCCGAGCGGCGCGCCGAACTGCTGGTGCCGGACGACACCGACCTGGCCTTCGCCAAGATCCGCCTGGACGAGAAGTCCTGGGGGACCGTCAGGGACTCGCTGGGGCAGGTCCCCGACGTACTGGCCCGGGCCGTGCTGTGGAACAGCGCTCGTGACCAGGTCCGCGACGGCGAGCTGCCCGCGAGCGAGTTCCTCGAGCTGGTCGCCGCCCATCTGCCGGGTGAGACCTCGGTGCACCTGGTGCAGGACGTGCTGGCCTTCGCCCGTGGTGGATGCAGCGACCACTACCTGCCGCCGGAGCGACGCGTGTGGGCGCTGGCGCGGCTGGCCGGGGTCTGCCGCTCGCTGCTGCGCCGGACCGAGGGCGACCCGGGTGCGAGCGGGCTGCGCCTGGTCGCCGTGCGCGGGCTGATCGACGCCGCCTCCACCTCGGTGGAGCGGGCCGAGCTGCGCGGCTGGCTGGACGAGGGCGCGGTCCCCGGTGGCCCGGAGCTGGACCCGGCGCTGCGCTGGCAGTTGCTGCTGCGGCTCTGCGTGCTGGGCGCGGCGGGCGAGGCTGAGATCGTGGCCGAGGTGGACCGCGACCCGAGCGCCACCAGCGCGGAGGGTGCGGCCCGCTGCCGCGCCGCGCTGCCGGACCGGGACGGCAAACTGGCCGCCTGGGAAGCCGTGTTCGCCGGTGACCTCTCCAACTACCTGTTCCGGGCCACCATCGACGGCATCTGGCAGCCGGAGCAGGCCGAGCTGCTCGACGAACTCTCGCTGCCGGAGCGCTTCTTCCCCGACGCCGCCGCGGTCGCCGAGCGCCGTGGCCCGGCCATCGCCCGTGCGCTCACCGCGCCGTCCGGGTTCCCCGGCCACGCCGCCTCTGCGGAGGTGCTGGCGATCGGCGAGCGGTACCTCTGCCGCGAGGATCTCGGCGCGGCGCTGCGGCGCGGGCTGTCGGACCGGCTGGACGACATGCGACGTGCCGTCAGGAGCCGTGCGTTGGAACGCGACGCGGGCGAGCCGGAGGGCGGCGACGAGGACCCGGGGACCACGAGCGCCGCGAAGGAGGGGGAGTGACGGTGGATCAGCCGATACTGCACGTCAAGGGACGGGTCCTGGTCGGCCCGGAGGACGTCCGCGACGAGCTCTGGGTGGTCGACGGCCGGATCAGCTTCACCGCACCCGTCTCCCCTGGGGCGGACGTACGGACCCTCCAGGGCTGGGTGCTGCCGGGCCTGACCGATGCCCACTGCCATGTCGGCCTCGACGCCCACGGCGCGGTCGACGACGCGACCAGCGAGAAGCAGGCGCTCGCCGAACGCGACGCGGGCGCACTGCTGCTGCGTGACGCCGGGTCCGCGGCGGACACCCGCTGGATGGACGAGCGCGAGGACCTGCCCAAGGTGGTGCGGGCCGGTCGTCATATCGCCCGGACCCGCCGCTACATCCGCAACTACGCGCACGAGATCGAGCCGGACCAGCTCGCCGACTACGTCCGCCAGGAGGCGCGGCGCAGCGACGGCTGGGTCAAACTGGTGGGCGACTGGATCGACCGCGGCACCGGCGACCTCGGACCGTGCTGGCCCCGTGAGGCCCTTGCGGCCGCGATGGCCGCCGCCCACGAGGAGGGGGCCCGGGTCACCGCCCACGTCTTCGGCGAGGACGCGCTGCGCGACCTGGTCGAGGCCGGGATCGACTGCATCGAGCACGCCACCGGGCTGACCGAGGACACCATCCCGCTCTTTGCGGAGCGCGGGGTGGCGATCGTGCCGACGCTGGTCAACATCGCCCACTTCCCCGAGCACGCGGCGGCGGGCGAGGCCAAGTTCCCCGACTACGCCCGCACCATGCGCAATCTGCACGCGCGCCGGTACGCCACGGTGGCCGCCGCCTACGAGGCCGGCGTCCCGATCTTCACCGGTACCGACGCGGGCGGCTCGTTGGCGCACGGGCTGGTCGCCGACGAGGTCGCGGAGCTGGTCACGGCCGGTCTGCCGCCGATCGCCGCGCTCGACGCCACGACCTGGGGCGCGCGGCGCTGGCTCGGGCGTCCGGGCCTTGCGGAGGGCGCTCCGGCCGACCTGGTGCTCTTCGCCGAGGACCCGCGCGCGGACGTCCGGGTGCTGCGGGATCCGCGGCTCGTGGTGGTGAACGGCAGGCCGACGGGCGGCTGAACTCCGTCCGCACAACTGGTCGTACACCCCGCTTCGGGGCGCTGCGCGTCCGCTTCGACCGCACTTGTCCGTACCTTGCCCGAACGGGGCATCCCTACCCGCAGATCAAACTGCCGAACCGCTCCAACGGCGGTCCGTCAGGACTACTCTCGGGCCAGCGAACTGGGAGGTCAGGGTGCACGGGCTGCTCGAACGCGACACCGAACTCGCCGCCGTGCGTGCGGCGGTGGCTGAGCTGGCCGGGTCGGCCGCATCCGACGGGCGTCGCGGGCCCGGTGGGCCGGGCACGGGCAGTGGGTCCGAAGCCGCGTCCGACGCCGCGACCGAAGCCGCGTCTAGCGGGGTGGCCGACCTTGCCACGGACCGGCTGGTCGTGGTGACCGGGGCCGCCGGGCTGGGCAAGACCAGTGTGCTGGCCGAGGTGCGGCAGGCGGCCGAGGCCGCGGGGCTTCTGGTGCTGGCGACCCGTGGCGGGGAGCAGGAGCAGGGTTCCGCGTTCCACGTCGTGCGCGGGCTGCTGCGGATGCTGCTGGAGTCCGCCGGCGAGGAAGGCCAACGCGAACTGCTCGGCGCCTGGTACGACATCGTGGCGCCGGCCGTCGGAATCGCCACCACCGGGGCCGCGCCGGACCCGCAGGGTGTCCGCGACGGCCTGGACTGGGTGGTCACCAACCTGGCGGTCGCCCGTGGGCCGCTGGTGCTCGTCGTGGACGACGCGCACTGGGCCGACGCGGAGTCGTTGGCTTGGCTCGCCGCCTTCTCCTCCCGGGTCGCCGACCTGCCCGTGCTGCTCGTCGTCGCCTACCGGCCGGACGAACTGCCGGACTGGGCCGACGCTTTCCGCGGTATGGCCGGGCACAACGGCGTCCGCCCGCTCGGCCTGGCCGCGTTGACGCCGGAGGCGGTGGACGCGCTGGTGCGGCGGATGTACGCGGAGTCCGGGCAACGGGTGGAGGACGGCTTCGCCCGCGAGATCTGGGCGGTCACCGGCGGAAACCCGTTCGAGACCGTCGAGTTGGTCGCCAAGGCCGAGGAGCGGGGGATCGTCCCCGTCGAGTCGTCCTGGCCGCGGCTGCGTGAGCTCAGCGCCGAGACCAAGGGCAGCGGTCTGATCGCGCGGCTGCAGCGCCTCGGCTCCGGGCCGGTCCAACTCGCCCGCGCGGTCGCGGTCCTGGGCATCGCCACGCCGCGGCCCCTGGCCGCCGTCGTGGCCGCCCTGATGCCGGGGGAAGCGGAGGCGGCGGCCGAGCGCCTGCGCGAGGCACGTATACTGACTGGACGTCAGACACTGGAGTTCGTCCACCCGTTGATCGCCTCCTCGGTCTACCGCAGCATCTCCGAGGAGATGCGCGCGGAACTCCACGACCGGGCCGCCTGGGCGGTGCTGGAAGCCGGACGCAGCCCGGTGGTGGCCGCCCGCCACTGGCTGGAGGTCCCGCCCAGCGGGAACGCCGCGTTGGTGGACCAACTGCGTGCCGCTGCCCAGCTGTTCATGCAGTCCGGAGCACCGGAGACCGCGCAGCGCTGCCTGGCCAGGGCCGCCGAGGAGCCGCCGCCGGTCGGGGAGCGGGCGCACGTGCTCTACGAACTCGGCTGCTCCACCCTGCTCTACGACCCGGCCGCCACCGCCGGGCAACTGCGCACCGCGCTGGAACAGCCGGTGGTTCCCGAGCGGTTGCGCGAGGAGATCAGCGTCCGGCTGGCCCAGTCGCTCGCGCACAGCAACAACCTGGCCGAGGCCGCGAGCACCATGGCCGCGGAGGCGCTGCGCACCGACTCCGCCGAGGTCCGCCTCAAGCTGCTGGTCTGGAACTTCATGTGGTGCGCCTTCGACGCCTGGGAACAGGGCTCGGAGGAGCGGTCCAAGCGGCTGGCCGACCTGGCCGAGCGGCTCGACGTCGAGGGCGACCGCAGCATCGCCGCCCGCTACATCCTGGGCCTGCGCGCCTGGGACGCCACCGTGCGCGGCGAGCCGGTCGACGTCGCGCTGCACTACAGCGACCTGGCCCTGGAAGGCGAACTGCGTTGGGCACACCCGGAGTGGGGCTTCGAGGTCCCGGTGCTGGTCGCGCTGACCTACATGTACGGGGACCGGCCCGAGCGCGCCCTGGAGCTGTTCGCCAAGGGCATCGCCGAGTACGAGGAGGCGGGCTGGCGCGGCGCGCACCTCGCCTTCGGCCACACCATCCGCGGCTACGTCCACTACCGCACCGGCGACCTGGCCGCGGCGGAGGAGAGTGCCCGGCTCGGCCTCGACCTGGCCAACCGCGTCGGCGAGGGAACGCCGGTGCACTGGTACGCCGTCGGCACGCTGATCCTGGTGCTGACCTCGCGCGGCGCCCTCGACGAGGCGGGCGCGCTGGCCGAGCGCTACCGGTTCCATGCGCCGTACTCCAACGCTGTGGTCTTCCCCGACTCTCAGTCCGTGCGCGGCACGCTGCTGCTCGCCCGTGGCGAGTTCGTCGACGCCGAGGCCGAACTGACCGAGGCCGGAGCCCGGTTGGACGCCCGTGGCATGCGCAACCCGGGCTGGTGCGGCTGGGAGCGTGGCCTGATGTCCGCCTGTGCCGGGCTCGGCGACCTGGACCGGGCGCGCACCCTGGCGGAGGACCAGTTGGAGCGGGCCGAGCGCTACGGCACGCTCTCGGCCATCGGCACGGCGCTGCGGGCCGCCGCGGAGGTGACCGAGGACCCGGCCGAGCGCGTCGCCCGGCTGGGGACGGCCGTCCAGGTCCTGGAGCGCGCTCCGGCTCCGTACGAGCGGGCTCGCGCGATGCTCGACCTTGCCGTCGCGCGGCGGGACATGGGGCTGCCCTCGCGGGAAACCTTCGAGCAGGCGGCCGAGTTGGCCGTCGCCTGCTCGGCGGACGGGCTGGCGGAGGCGGCTCGGGCGCGACTGTAGGGCGGGCGCAACTGTAGGGCCGGGGAGGCCGGTTCGGGGCCCTGGTTCGAGCCGTCGGTGGAAGTGGCTAGGCTGACGGCGTGGCAGCACGTCCTTTGAACGAGATCGTCGAAACCGGCTGGGCCCAGGCCCTTACGCCCGTGGCGGGCAACATCGCCACCATGGGCGAGTTCCTGCGCACGGAGATCGCCGGCGGGCGCACCTACCTGCCCGCCGGGGCCAACGTGCTGCGCGCCTTCCAGCAGCCGCTCGACGGGGTCCGGGTGCTGATCGTCGGGCAGGACCCCTACCCGACGCCCGGACATGCCGTCGGGCTCTCGTTCTCCGTCGCGCCGGAGGTACGGCCGTTGCCGGGCAGTCTGGTGAACATCTTCACGGAGTACCAGCGCGACCTGGACCTGCCCGCGCCGTCGAACGGCGACCTCACGCCGTGGACCGACCGGGGTGTACTGCTGCTCAACAGGGTGCTCACCACTGCTCCCCGCAACCCCGGCGCGCACCGCAACAAGGGCTGGGAGGCGGTGACCGAGCAGGCGATCCGCGCCCTGGTCGCCCGCAATGCGTCGCTGGTGGCGATCCTCTGGGGCCGTGACGCCCGCAACCTGCGTCCGCTCCTCGGCCAGGTCCCGTGCATCGAGTCGGCCCACCCCAGCCCGATGTCGGCCGACCGCGGCTTCTTCGGGTCGCGCCCGTTCAGCCGCGCCAACGAGTTGCTGGTCAAGCAGGGCGCGCAGCCGGTGGACTGGCGCCTGCCGTAACGCTCATAGGATCGACGGATCTTCCGGACTGCCCGCTCAACGCTGTTGGGCGAAGAGCGGTCGGGTCGCTGATGCTGCCGCTCGCACCCAGGGCGCCCGCGACGTTGTCGAGCTCCTCGTCGGCGATCTCCCGGGTTTTGTTGCGGGAGGTGTCGCCCATGCTGCTCACCCTCCTTCCCGGAAGTGATGATCGGTCATATGCCGTGGCTGATCCGGGACGTGGAACGGACTGCAGGCTCTCTCGAACCAACGGCGGTCGCCTTCGCCCCGTCTCTTACGGATCGTGCCCGCCTGGGCCCGAGGCGGAAGGAGTCAGGACTCGTCGGTCCAGCCCAAGCGGCGCGTCGACTCCTCTTCTTGGGCGAGCCGGTGGAGTGCCGTCAGTGCCGGTTCCAGCAGGACCGCGCCCAGGACGGCGACCTCGACCTGCTCGGCCTTCGATGGGTGGGTCTCCATGAAGTCCAGGTCCAGGTTGGCCATCTGCTGCATCAACTTCGCGTACGGCACCAGCAGTTCAGCGCTCTCGCCGTAGCCGAGGCGGCGGAAGGAGGCCAGAGCCAACACCAGTGAGCGGTAGGACGGCGAGATCGTGCGCAGCGCCAGGGCGTTGGTCCAGCCGAGCTGCTCCAGGAGGGCGTCGACATCCTCGCGGACGCTCCGGATGTGCTTGTCCTCCTCGTCCGGTTCCGGCACCTGCGGCAGCGCCCACATGGCCGCGCCGAGTCGGATCGAGCCGCTGAGGGAGTCGTCGTCGATGTGTCCGAGCACCTGGCGGACGGTCGCCACCGGGATCCGGCCGACCTGGATCATCGCCCGGATCAGGCGCAGGCGGCGCAGGTGTTCCTCGTCGTACTCCGCGTTGCTGGCGTTGATCTGACGGCCCGGCGGCAACAGGCCTTCGCGCAGGTAGAACTTGATCGTCGCGGTGGACACCCCGCTGTTCCTACTCAGCTCTGCCAACCGCATGTCTTGCGCCTTTCCTGTGGACGCCCTTGCGTACGCCCCTCGGTGAGTGTCACTATCCAACCATCGCGTAGTCGGATAGTAGCGCTATTCGACTGCTCGTCGCGATGGAGGGGGACCGCTGTGTTCGCCAAGCCCGCTTCGGCCCCGGCTCCGGGTCATACGACCGCGGGCGCCGAGGTGATGTGGCCGTGCTGCTGGCGAAGGTGCTGCTGACCGCGTCGCCGCGGACGTAAAGAGCGGTTCGCGCACCGGTCGCCGCAGGCCGGCTGACCGAAACACGGGGGATGCGGGAGGCCGCGAACGGCGCACAGGAGGGAGAGCGACATGGCCGACAGCTATCGGTACCGGTGCGGTGAGTGCGGGTACCGCACGCCCAGGGGGCACCAGTCACAGGGTGAGCGTGGCATCGCGAGTCACTACGAGAAGCGGCACCCCTACCTCGATCCCGGTGGCATCGTCGAGTATCGCCAGGGCTCGTCGGGGTGCGGCGCCGGATGCCTGGTCGCTGTGGGCATCCTCATGCTGCTCCTGGTGATCGCGGCGGCCACCCAGCACTGACGCTCGCCGGAACGGCGGGTTGGCAAGGAGGAACACGCAACGACCCGACCGCGCGGGGGGCGGCCGGGTCGTTGCGTGCTTCTGGGTGACCTGACTCAGATGGTGAAACGTCAGCCGGTGAAGGCAGTCAGGCCGTTGGGGGTGCCGAGGCCGGTCGGGCCGTCGTAGCCGGTCTCCGCGGTGCAGAGGTAGGCCGGGGAGCAACTGGCGGTGGAGCCGGTGGTGACGTCGTTCAGCGAGGCGGTGTTGGCGTACAGGTTCTTGGTCGGGACCGAGGTGCTGTGCGCGCCCGCGTCGGCGTAGACGCCGGCGACCAGCGGGGAGGCGACGGAGGTGCCGCCGTAGACGGTCCAGCCGGAAGCGCCGTAGGTCTGGTAGACGGCGACGCCGGTGGCCGGGTCCGCCACGGCGGAGACGTCGGCGACGGTGCGCTTGCTGCAGCCGCTGTCGGTCTGCCAGGCGGGCTTGGGCTCGTAGGCGGAGCAGCCGGAGCCGGCGCCCTCGGTCGAGGAGGTGGACCAGACGGACTCGCTCCAACCGCGGGTGTTGGAGGCCTTGGAGAGCGAGGTGCCGCCGACCGCGGTGACGTTCGGGGACGCGGCCGGGTACTCCACGCCGTAGCCGCCGTCGCCGGAGGAGGCGGTGATGGCGATGCCCGGGTGGTTGAAGTAGGTGGAGTCGTAGCCCGTGTCGGCCGAGGACTCGGAGCCGCCGTAGCTGTTGGAGATCTCCGTCGCGCCCAGCTTGGCGGCCTCGTTGACCGCCGTGCCGAGGTTGGTCATGCTCGCCGTCTTGGCCTCGACCAGGATGATGTGGGCGTTGGGCGCGATCGCGGAGACCATGTCGAGGTCGAGCGACTCCTCGCCGGCCCAGCCGGAGTTGCTGCTCGGCAGGGTGGTGCTGCCGGTCTGGCTGACGATCTTCAGGCAGCCGCTGGCGGTGGTGCAGGCCGGGAGGCCGTACTGCGAGCGGTAGACCGAGAGGTCGGCGGCGGCGTTGGGGTCGTTGTAGGCGTCGACGATGGCGACGGTCTGTCCGGCGCCGCCGTTGGCCGGGAGGTTGTAGGCCGAGAGCAGGTCGGAGGGTCCGTAACCCGACGGGGTCGCGTTCGGCGTGATGCCCTTGGCGCTGACGTGCTCGGAGGCGCTGGTGACGTGCAGCGCGTTGCAGAAGGCGTGACCCGGGGTCAGGTCCACCGCGCAGGAGCGGGACCAGGCGACGCCGTGGCCGGTGGCCGCCTGCGCGGGCATGGCGGCGATCAGGCCGGAGATGGCGAGGGCGGCGGACCCGATGAGCGGGACGGCGGCGCGGGCGGCGGTCGATATCGAGCTGGTACGCAACGGACTTCTCCTGGAACTGGGGACCGGGGGAGTGCAGGTGCGACCGCAAGAAGGGGGCGCCCCCGTCTGCGGGTTGAGCAGGGAATTGCGTGGAACTTCTGACCACCCTCTGAAGTGGTGGCGACTGGGCGTGAACCTATCCGCCTGTCCGCAGCGCGACAAGAGGGCTGCGGAAGATCGCATTCAGGTTTAACAGTTGATGCGTCAGCCGTAACGGAAGGGCCCGCGTTCCGGTCCTGAAACCATTGGCGACGTGCGCTGTTGGCCTGGTAGCTTCGGCGCTGTGCGGCGGCTCCCGAGGGTGCTTCCTTCTCCGACTCTCACCTGACACGAGTGCGCTCCATCTCCGTCGCACCTCGACTTCCCGTCCCGCTCGCCGTCTTCTGTGCCTTCGTCGGCGGGCGGGACTTTCCACGCCCAAGCCCGTGCCCAAGCCCGCGCCCGCCCCTGCGTCTGCGTCTGCACAGCGGGGCACCCCAGGAGGGATCCGACGCATGCCCGCCACCGCGACGACCGGCCCGCACGCTCCGAGCACGGCCGCCGTCACGCGCAGCCTGGCAAGCGTGCTGCTGGCGCGGCGAGGCGTCGTCCACCTGCCGACCGCCGTCGCAGGGCGGCGGACGGGGTCGACGGAGTCCGCGCGGGGGTCGATCGGAGTGGCGCTGCTGGAAGCGGATCTGCTCGACCGCGGCTACCTGCTGGCCGGGCCGCTCCGGGACGCGCTCGCCTCGCTCGGCGACGTGGCGCTCGCCGCCGCCGGGCGGGCACTGTTGGCCGACGTCGACGCGGCCCTGGGTGCGGACCGGCCGCATGTCCCGCTGTTCCGCGGATTCCCGGAGACCGTCCCCGCCGACACCGCCGACTTCTACGTGCGGCGGGTGCTGACGGTGCTGCTCCAGGAGCCGGAGCAGCCCTGTGTGCTGTGTGGGCGCACCGGCGTGGTGCGGGCGGTCGCACCGTGTGCGCATCTGGTCTGCGGCGCCTGCTTCGACGGCGCCGAGTTCTCCGCGTGCCCGATCTGCCACCGCCGGATCGACCCGGCCGATCCCTTCCTGCGGCCCGGTCGGGCCCGCGCCGAAGCCGACCAGGGGCGTGAACTTCCGCACCGGCTACGGATGTTGACGTTCGGTGGCGGAGCGGATGAGCTTGCCGCCGACCTGCGGGCCGAGCTCGCGGGCCTGCTGGACCGTTCCGGCGCGCTCAGCCCGCAGGACCGTGACGACCTGCTGGCGCTGCTCGACGCGGCCGGCCGCACCGATGTCTCCTGGCTCCCGGCCGAGATCCCCGGGCGGGAGACGAAGGCCCTGGTGCTCGCCTGGCTGCTGGCCGACCCCGGTCACCTCGAGATGGCCCTGCCCGAGGTGACGGTGCGTCTGACGACGGCCACCGACGTGCTGCGCCTGGCCTCGGTGCTGGCCGGCGGCGACGCGGGTCTGCTGACCCGCCCGCGTCTCACCAGCCTGCGCAGGCCCGTCCGCCGCGCCCTGCTGACCGCTCTCGACCGCCTCGACCCGACGGTGGCGGCGGAGGAGATGCGCCGGTATCGCAACCGCTGGCTCCCGCTGGCGGAACTGCTGCACGTCTTCGAGTACGCCGGGCGGTACCCGAGCGCCGCGCTGGCGGTCGCCGCGCTGCGCCGGACCCGGCCGACGGGGACGACGGGGACGACGCTCGCCGAAACCCTGTCCGAGGGCGCTTCGGCCCCGCTCACGCTGGATGCCTGCGGCCGTGTCTCGCTGCCCAGTTGGGGCTGTCAGGTCGAGACCGCGCTGCACGACCGGGATCTGCCGCAGGCGCTGGCACTGCTGACGCGGCGTCCGGGGGAACTGCTGCGGCGTCTCGACCTCATGCTGCGCCTCGCCGCCGGAGGCGATGTCGGCCGGGCGGACGACCACACCGGCGCGGTCCTCGGCGCGGCGCGCGCAGCCGTGCCCAAGGTCTCTCCGGCGGTGCTGCTCTCCGCGCTCGGGGCCCTGCGGGCCCGCCTCGCGCCGACCGTGCCGCAGCGCGTCTTCTTCCCCAAGGGCGGGAACGCCAAGGCCCACATCGTCGCCGACGAGCGCGCGCCCATCCCGGTCGAGGTCGTCGCTGCGGCGGTGACGGTGCTGACCGGCGAGGTCGCACGCCGTGCCGCTGCCGCACCGCGTGTCGAGCTGGCCGTGCTCGATGCGGCGCTCGACGGGATCGTCGCGCCCTTCGCCGAGCGCACCGCCTCCCGGGCGCTGCTCACCCTGCCGCGCGGCAGCGAACTGCCGGTGGCGGAAGGCCGATCGGTGCGCCTGTTCCTGCACTGGATGGAGGACGAGGAGCACGGACGGGTCGACCTCGACCTCGCGCTGGCGATGTTCGACACCGACTGGAAGCACGTCGGGACGTGCGACTACACCCACCTGCGCTTCGCCGACTCGGCCGCGGTCCACTCCGGGGACCTGACCAGCGCGCCCGCACCGGACGGGGCCACCGAGTTCGCGGACCTGGACCTGGACCTCCTGGTGGACACGGGTGTGCGCTACGTCGTCGCGGTCTGCTTCTCCTTCAACAATGTCGCCTTCGACGACATGGCCGAGGCCTTCGCCGGGGTCATGGTGCGTGATCAGCCCGGCCAGGTGGGCGAGATCTTCGACCCGCGCGCCGTCGAGCAGCGCTTCGACCTGGTCGGCCGCGCGCGGGCGAGCGTGCCCTTCGTCTTCGACACCGCGGCGCGGACGCTGCGCTGGCTCGACGTCGTTCAGGGCGTCACCGGCAGTGACCACGCCGTCCACCGGCACGAGGATCAACTCGGCCTGCTGGCACGGGAACTCACCGCGCTCTACGCAAGCGGCGCCCGTGTCGGCCTGGGTGAGCTGGCCGCCTGGAACGCCGCCGCCCGCGCGACCGATGTGGCCCTCCGCCACGTCGACGGCACCGCCACCCGCTACACCCGCCGGGCAGATGAGGAGACCCTTGCGTTCGCGGGGCGCATCGGCTCGCCGGACCACGACGGCAGCGCCGACGAACTGCTGGCCTCGACACCCGCCCGGCTCGCCTACCTGCTGCGCGGCGACGCCGTCCGGCTTGCCGAGGACGCCGAGGTCTACGCCCTGTATCCGGCGTCCGCGTCCCCCGACGCGGCCCGGGTCCGACTGCTCACCGCGGCGGACGTGGTCACGGCGCTGCGACCGTCCTGAGTGCTGCTGGGATTTTGCTTGGCGGTTGGCGGTTGGCGCTTGAGTCTTGGGCTTGAGCCTTGGGCCATGGGCCTTGAGACGGGCGCCGGATTTCCGTGGTGAGGCCGCCTTGCAGTGTTACCAGGTTTGGGCGTTAACGAGTGTGTGGTGCCTGAGGTTTCTGATTCATAGTCACCCTTAAGAGTGAACTGACGGTGAGTGCTGCCACTGTGACGGAGGGTTCGCAAGGATGGGCGGCGTCCGAGATCGTGCGCCGCTCGTCCGTGCAATTCGATGCCCGTCAGCGTGAAGCGGCGTACGCACGTTCCCAGGTGGGGGTTTCACCTTGTTCACCCGTCGTCGCTTCGCCACGCCCTTTGCGCTCTCCGGCGCGCTCGCCGCCGTTTCCATGCTGGGGGTCGCCACTCCCGCGCATGCCGACGGGGGATCGGGCGGGGGTATCGGTACCGCCTCCGCGACCACCGCCGAGGCCGCGCTGGACGTGAGGCTGCTCAACGGCGCCATCGATGTGCCCATCGATGTGTCGCTGAACCGGATCACCGCCCCGTCGTCGAAGCAGGACACCGCGCTGACCGCCGTGGTCGGCGGCGTCGGCGGCCCGGGGCGGCGGCAGCCGGTCAACCTGCTGCTGGCCAAGGTCGGCGAGAGCTCGGCCACCGCCGACGCGCACGGCTCGCACGCGAGCGTCACCCTGGCCGAGGCGCACCTGCACCTGCCCGGCCTGCCGCTGACCGAGCTGCTCGGCCTCCAGGCCGTGACCGCGACGGCGGACTGCCCGGCGAACGGTGCGCCGACCGCCGAGGCCAACGTGCTCGGTGAGATCACGGTGCTGGGCCTGCACGTCCACCTCAGTGCGTCGGGGGAGACGCGCGTCCCGGTGCCCGCGCTCGGCGAGGTCGACCTGTGGCTGTCGAAGCACAGCACCACCTCCGACTCGGCGGCGGCGACGGCGCTGGACCTGGAGGTCTCGGTGAACCCGCTCAACCTCAACGTGGCTGCCGTCACCGGCAAGTTCCTGCTGGCGGACGTCTCCTGCACCAAGGGGGACGGCAGCGGCGGCGGTGACAGCGGCGGCGGGACCGGTGGCAGTGGCGGCAGCTCCGGTGGCGGCACGCCGTCCGGTGGGCCGTCGAGCAGCTCGCCCGCTCAGGCCTCGGGGGGCAGCGCCGGCGGCGGCAGCACGCGCGGCGTCACGGGCGGCGGCGGTGGGCAGCCGACCCCGGGCTCCTCCGCCTCGGCGGCGTCCGGCTCCGGCGGTTCCGGCACGGGCACTGGCTCGGGCACCGGGTCGGACGCCTCCGACACCACGACGGGCCACCTCGCCGAGACCGGGAGCAGCAGCGCCACCCCGGCCATCGCCGGAGGCGCGCTTCTCCTCCTCGGCGCGGGCGCCGGCGCGGTCACCCTGACCCGGCGCCGTCGGCGCGACTGACGGGTCGTCAAATCGTCAGGCGTCCAGCACCCGCGCCAATGCGGCGCAGAAGGCGTCCGTCGTGGCGCGGTCGCGCACCGCGATGCGCAGCCAGTCCGGCCCGAGGCCGGGAAAGCTGTCGCCGCGTCGGACGGCGAACCCGGCCGCGCGCAGCCGCAGTCGGACCTCGTCCGCACCGGGCAGTTCGACCAGCACGAAGGACGCCTCGGGGGTGCCGTGCACCCGGATGTCCGGGAGCTCGGCGAGGCGGGCCAACAGGTGGTCGCGGTCGGCGGCGGTCGCCTTGGCGGCGGCGTCGGCCTCGACGAGTGCGGCGGGGGAGCTGCACGCGATCGCCGCGGCCAGCGCAGGGGAGGAGACCGGCCAGAGCGGCTGTGTGGCGGCGAGTGTGGCGATCAACTCCGGTTCCGCCAGCACATAGCCGATGCGCAGCCCGGCCAGACCCCAGGTCTTGGTCAGGCTGCGCAGCACGACCAGGCCCGGCACGTCCGACCGCCCGGCGAGGCTCTCGGTCTCGCCGGGGACGGTGTCGGCGAAGGCCTCGTCCACGACCAGAACGCGGCCGGGCCGGGCCAGTTGGGCCAGCGTGGTGGCCGGATGCAGCACGGAGGTGGGGTTGGTGGGGTTGCCGACCACGACCAGATCGGCTTCGGAGGGGAACGCCGAAGGGTCGAGTCGGAACCCCGCCTCCTTGCGCAGCAGCAACCGCTCCACCGGGTGACCGGCGTCGCGCAGCGCGGCCTCGGGCTCGGTGAACTGCGGATGCACCACGACCGCGCGGCGCGGTCGGAGCGCGCGTGCGAGCAGCACGAACGCCTCCGCCGCGCCCGACGTCAGCAGCACCTCCTCGGGCGCCCGGCCGTGCCGGGCCGCGACCGCGGCACGTGCGGTGCTGCCGTCCGGGTAGGCGGCGAGCCCGTCGAGGCTGTCGGCCAGGACCCGCCGCAACCAGGCGGGCGGCGTTCCGGTCCGGACGTTGACCGCGAGGTCGACCAGCCCGCCGCCGACCTCACTGTCGCCGTGGTGGCGCAGATCCGGCTCGGCGGAACCGGGTTGAGCGGTCGGTCGAGCGGCTCCAGGGTCAGTGGGCATGCGTGTGCGACCCGTGGGCGTGGTCGTGAGGGTGGTGCCCGTGGTCGTCGCCGTGCCCGTGGTCGTGGCCCGGGTCGTCCGGGTGGTGGTGCGGGCGCTGCGGTGCGCCGACCTTGGACTCGAAGCCGGGCATGGCGATGCGGTAGACGCAGGTGTCGCAGTTCATCCGCAGGTCGCCCGCGAGCGTCTCGCGGTAGCGCTCCAGCACCAGCTCGGCCAACTCCTCGGTGGCGCCCAGCACATCGGCCTGGCGGACCTCGACGTCCGGGTGGGTCTCCGCCCAGCTGCGGGCCTGCTCGGCGACGCGGTCCGGCAGGATGCCGGTGAAGAGGAAGTACGGCAGCACCACGACCCGCTTGGCGCCAAGCTGCTGACAGCGCGTCAGGCCCGTTGCCACGTCCGGGGCGGCCAGCGAGACGAAGGCCGGCTCGACCCCGGCCAGACCCCGCCCCTCCCAGAACAGCCGTGCCACCTTGACGACTTCGGCGTTGGCGTCGGGATCGGTCGAGCCGCGGCCGACCAGCAGCACCATGGTGTCGGCGCGCTCCTCCGGACGCAGCACCTCGTCCAACCGCCGCTCCAGGACGGTCAGCAGCGACGGGTGCGGGCCGAGCGGGCGGCCGTACTTGAAGCTGGTGCCTGCATGGCGCTCGCGTTCGCGGACCAGCGCGGCCGGGATGTCGCCCTTGGCGTGCCCGGCCGAGACCAGCACCAGCGGCACGGCGGCGAAGCGCCGTGCGCCCTGCTCGACCAGCTCGGCGACGGCGTCGGCCAGCGGCGGCGGGGAGAGCTCGATGAACCCGCCGCCGACGGGCGTGTCCGGCAGCCGGTCCTTGAGCGAGTCGACGAAGGCGCGGAAGGCCTCGGCTCCGGCGTCGTCGCGGGTTCCGTGGCCGACCAGGAGAAGCGCGGGGGCAGTCACAGGGACTCCTTCGGGGATGGTGCAGGAGCGACGTCGTCGCAGGCGGACTCGTAGAGGTCGGGGTAGAGAAGGGCGTTGGCGGCGGCTGCCGCGACGGCGGAGCCGCCCTTCTCGGAGACGTTGCTGACGGCGGGCAGCCCCGACTCGCGCAGGGCGGCCTTGGACTCGGCCGCGCCGACGAAGCCGACCGGCAGGCCGATCACCAGCGCGGGGCGGGCGTCGAGTCGCAGCAACTCCTCCAGCGCGGTCGGCGCGCAGCCGATCACCCAGACCGCGCCGTGGCCGACCTCCTCCAGCGCCAGGCGGATCGCGGCGGCGGAGCGGGTGAGCCCGGTCGCCGGATCGCCTTTGGCGTCCCGGACATGGCAGAGCGCGCGCCGCGCGGTGATCCCGGCGGCGACCATCTCCACGTCCGCGACCAGCGGCGCGCCGGCCGCCAGGGCGTCGGCGGCGGAGCGCAGCACGCTCTCGTCGGCGATCACCAGGTCGTCCAGGTAGGCGAGATCGGCGCTGGAGTGCACGACACGCTCCGCGACCGCGCGGGTCAGCGGCGGCAGGTGCGAGGTGTCGGCGCGGGCGCGCAGCCTGCGGTACGACTCCTGCTCGATGGGGTGGACCTGACGGCGAGTCATGGAAGCGGCACCTCCGAGGTGTTGCGGCTGTGGAGCGACCAGGGTTCCCGGTTCAGGGGCGACGCTCACCCCTGCCACCGGTAGCCGCGCGGGGTGACGAACCGTCCGGCGATCTGCCGGGAGGCGGTGTTGCCGACCGTGACCACGGTGAACATGTCGACGTCCGCCGGGTCCAGCGCCGCCAGGGTGGTGACGGAGTGCCACTCGTCGGGACGGGAAACGGATCGGGCGATGCCGACCGGCGTCGTGGCCGCCTCACGGTGCTCACTGAGAATCGCCAGCGCCTTGGGCAACTGCCAGTCCCGGGCGCGGCTGCGCGGGTTGTAGAAGGTGACGACCAGGTCCGCCTCGGCCGCTGCGCGGACCCGGCGCTCGATGACCTCCCACGGCGTGTGCAGGTCGGAGAGGCTGATCGAGACGTGGTCGTGGCCCAGTGGCGCGCCCAGCAGTGCGGCGGCGGCCAGCGCGGCGGTCACGCCGGGCACGCCGACCACGTCGATGTCGTCGCCCGCCTCGGCCAGCGCCGGGGAGGCCATGGCGTAGACGCCCGCGTCGCCGCTGCCGATCAGCGCCACGGCCAGGCCCTGCTGGGCCAGGCGGACGGCGCTGCGGGCGCGCTCCTCCTCCGCGCCGAGGCCGGTGGCCTCGATCCGCACGCCGGGGCGGAGCAGGTCGCGGATCTGGTCGACGTACTGGTCCAGGCCGACGATCACCGAGGCGCGCCGCAGTTCGGCGCGGGCCCGGTCGGTGACCAGGTCGCGGGCACCGGGGCCGAGGCCCACGATCGCCAGCCGACCACGGACGGGCTTGCGGGCGACCGCGACCGTCGCCATCGCGGCCCGGCCCTCCGGCGCGGACTTCCGCTTGGGGACCAGGAGTTCGTCCGCCCCCGCCGCGATCAGCGCCGCCGCCTCGGCCACGCTCGGCGTGCCCACGGCCCTCAGCGGTGCGGTCGACGGGTTCGGCACGTCGACGGCCGCGAGCGCGTCGGCCTCGAAGATCTCGACCGGGACGCCGAACTCCTGAGCAGCCGTCAGCAGTCCTGGCTCGTCGGCCTTTGCGGTGACGGTGGCCAGGCAGGCGATCGAGCGCTCGCTGAGCCCGGCCTCCGCGAGCGTCTCGCGGATCAGCGTCAGGATCTCCTCGGCGGGTGCGTCCTTGCTGGCGCCGACGCCCACGACCAGGCTCGGCGTGTGCAGCTGGACGGTCGCGGAAGCGGCACCGTCGGCCGGGAGTTCGTCGCCGACCACGATGGCCGGGGCGCTCGCGGGCGCGTCGGCCGAGACCTCTGCCGAGACGTTGGCCGGGAAGGCGGGCAGCGGGTGGCGCTCCGCCCCGACCAGGCGGACCGGCTCGCCGTCCAGCAGCGCGCGGCTGACGGCGGCGACGTCGCCGGTGACCGGCAGGCCGAGCGTGTCCAGGCCCGCCAGACCGGTGGCGTCGGTCGCCGTGGTGACCACGGGCTGGGCGTCCAGCGCGTCGGCGACCCGGGCCGCGAGCGCGTTCGCGCCGCCCTCGTGGCCGCCGATCAGCGCGACGGCGAAGCGGCGGGCCTCGTCGACGCAGACCACGCCGGGGTCGGTGTGCTTGTCCGAGCCCTCGGCCGCGAGCAGCGGTGCGAGCAGGCGGACGGTCGCCCCGGTGGCGAGGAAGCAGACCAGTTGCTCGCACTCGCCGAACGCGGTGCGCAGTGCCTCGCCGACGGGCGCGTCGTAGACCCGGCAGGTGTCGGGCCCCAGGGCGTCGGCGAGTTGGACGGCGGCCCGGCGGCCTGCGGCGGTGGCGGCGATCAGGCCGATCACGACGGTGCTCCTGTGGGGTTGGCGGTGGACGGTTCGGTCAGGGGAGGGCGTCGGCCCCAGAGGACGAAGACGGGGTTGGTCGCCGCGAGCCGGACCGAGTCGCCGGGCAGCGGCGCTAGCCGGTTGGCCTGCAACTGCACGCCGTCGCAGCGGAATCCGGCGTCGAGCAGGGCGCGGCGGGCCTCGGGCACCCGGTCCAGTGCGGCCAGGGTGACCACGACGGTCCGCCGGGCCCGTGTGCAGGCGGCGGCGACGATCGCCGGCAGGTCGGCCCCACCGCCACCGACGAAGACGGCGTCCGGCTCGGGCAGGTCCGCGAGCGCGGCGGGCGCGCTGCCGTGGACCACCGCGACCGCGTGGTCGACGCCGTGCGCACGGGCGTTGGCGCGGACGCGCTGCACGCCGTCCGCGTCGCGCTCGACCGCGACGACGGCCGCGCCGAGACGGGCGCACTCGACGGTGACCGAGCCGCTGCCCGCGCCGATGTCCCAGACCAGCTCACCGAGCCGCGGGCCCAGCCGGGCCAGCGCGAAGGCGCGGACCTCCGCCTTGGTCAGCATCGCGTCGCGGTGCTCGAACGCGTCCTCCGCCAGCGCCCAACCACCGTGCGGCGGACCGGAGTACCCGGCCACGCTGCGCATCGCGGGACCTACGGGCGTTGTGTCGGCCAGGCAGAGCACGAGGTTGACGGTGGGCCAGTCGCGGGACGCGGCCTCGGCCGGGGTGACCGTCACCAGGCTCTCGTCCGGCCCGCCGAGATCGGCGGCGACGACCATCCGACGCTGCCAGCCGTCTGCTGGTCCGGACGAGGGGATCGCGGCGAGCGCCGCACCCAGCTCGGCCGGGCCCGCGCCCGGGGCGGTGAGCACGGCGACCTTGCGCTGTGCACGGCAGACGGCGAAGGCCGGGTGCGGATCGCGTCCGTGCGCGCTGACCACGATGGCGTCGTCCCACGGCACACCGAGGCGCGCGAAGGCGCGCGCGACGCTGCTCACGCCGGGGTGCACGTTGAGCGCGCCCGGCCCGAAGCGCTCGGCGAGCGCCCGGACGATGCCGAAGAAGCCGGGGTCGCCGGAGGCCAGCACCAGGACATCGGCGTCCGGGGCGCGTTCGACCAGCGCGGCGACGGCGTCGAGCGCGGGCGCGAGCGGCCCGAGGGGGAGCGCCCGATCAGCCGGTACCTGCGCCGCGTCTAGGTGCCGCCGCGCGCCGAGGACGAGCGCGGCACGCGCCAAAAGTGCCTGGTGCGGGCCGTTCGAAAGCGGGGCGGAGGAGCCGTGCTCCTCGCCGAGAACGGTGATCACGGCAGATCAGCGACGCGGTCGACGGTGACGTCGACCTCGACGTTCGCCCCGGCCGCGCGCAGCGTCCGGCGCGCGCCGCGCTCCGCCTTCCGGAAGGTGTGGAAGTGCCCCGGGTGGTAGAGGTGCGAACGGGTGCCCTCGGCGCCGAGCGCCGGGCCGACCAGGAACAGCGTGTGCTTCCAGAGCTTGTGCTCCTTGACCGTCGCCTCCAGCGTGGCGACGGTGCACTGCAGCAGCAACTCCTCGGGCCAGGTGGCCTGGTAGGCCACCACGACCGGGGTCTTTGGGGCGTAGCCGCCTTCGACGAGCTCCTCGACCAGCTGCTTGGTGCGGGCGGCGGAGAGGAAGATCGCCATGGTGGTCCCGTGGCGCGCGAACTCGCGGACCTCCTCGCCCGGCGGCATCGGCGTCTTGCCGCCGCCCAGCCGGGTCAGGATCACGCTCTGCGCGACCTCGGGGATGGTCAACTCCCGCTGCGCCAGGGCCGCCACGGCGGAGAAGGAGGAGACGCCGGGCACGATCTCGGTCTCCAGGCCCAGCGCGCGGCAGCGGTCCAGCTGCTCCTGCACCGCGCCCCAGAGCGACGGGTCGCCGGAGTGGATCCGGGCCACCCGGCCGCCCTCGCGGGCGGTGCGCTCGTAGACGGCGAGCACGTCCTCCATCGGGATCAGCGAGGAGTCGAGGATCTCGGCGTCCGGACGCGCGTGCTCCAGCACCTCGGCCTGGACCAGGCTGGCGGCCCAGATCACCACGTCCGCCTCGGCGATGGCGCGCGCGGCGCGGAAGGTGAGCAGGTCGGCGGCGCCGGGACCGGCGCCCACGAACGTCACCTTGCCAGTGCTTCCGTTTGCGTGCGTCGTCACAGCTTTCCCCCTCGGCCCTCGCGCCGCGCCGGGGCGATCAGCGTCGACAGATACGGCACTTCTCCGGTCAGCGGCGAGCCGGCCGGGTGCAGTTGCTCGTCCGGCAGGCCGAGCGACGCACCCCAGACGGTGTCGGCGTCGCGCCCGGACTCGGCCAGCGCGGCGGCGACCTGACGCGCGAAGCGGCCGAACTTGTAGGCGACCACGGTGCCCGGACCGGCCAGCGCGTCCTTCAGCACGTCCGCGCCCGCGGTCACCGGAACCAGCGTCAGCGGCTCGGTGCCCTCGGCCAACACGGTGCCGCTCCGGGCGGCGAGGTCCTGCATGGCGGTGATGCCCGGCACGGTCTCGACCGTCAGGCCGGGGACCAGCTCGCGCAGCGTGTGGGCGAGGTAGGTGAAGGTGGAGTACACGTTCGGGTCACCGATCGTCGCGAACGCGACGGTCACCCCGGTGTCCTCGTCCCCGTCCTCGCCTGCGCGGAGCAACTCGGCGACGCGGGCACCGGCGGCGTCCCAGGCGGCCTCGCGGCGGGCCCGGTCCTCGCGCTCGTTGAGGGCGAAGACGACCCGCACCACCTTGGCGGCGTCCGCGTGGTGCAGCACGGTGGCCTCGGCCCGACCGGTCTCGCCGCTGTCCATGACCGGCACGACGACGACGTCGGCTTCGCGCAGTACGCGCACCGCCTTGACGGTGACCAGCTCCGGATCACCCGGTCCCATACCCACGCCGACCAGGCGTGGGCCAGACGCGCGTACGCGCACGGCAGCAGTCCTCACTCGGGGTCCGCGCCCCGGCTCGTGGTAACGGCGGCCAGAGTTCCTGGCTCACGGGGCTTCATACCCCCGCTGACAGTGGCGGGACCGCGCCGGATTCGCACCGGACTTCCTCGTCATTGCCGCCGTGTTCAGTTCTTCAGGTCTTTTCAGGCCTCGAAATCCCACCATGCTGCGCGTATGGCAGTCAACCGGACCTGCTGTGGCCTGGCCCACGCTGGGATCGAGCCCCTGACGCTGTCCCGGAACTACGCCAACCGCGCCCGCACCGCCTCCGCGATCCGCGTCGAGGCGAAGTCCGTACCGCAGACGAAGCGCATGAACGGGCCGAAGCTCGCCGCCGCCGGGAGCCCGGTGAACCAGAGGCCGGGCACCGACGCGGCCATCCCGGCGTCCAGTTCGGGGAAGCCGCCGACCCGGGCGATCCGGCCGCGCAGCTCGGGGGCGAGGAAGGGGACGGCGGACAGGTCCACCCGGTAGCCGGTGGCGGACAGCACGTGGTCGGCGGTGTGCTCGCGGGTCGCGCGGCTGTCGCGGTCCTCCGTGATCAGCACCACCTTGTCGCCCTCGCGCCGGATGCCGCGCAGCGACTGGCCGGTGTGGACGGGGAAGACGCCGTCCGCGCGGGCCCGCAGCCACCAGGCCCCGCTCGGCCCGAGCACCCTCTTGACCAGCTGCAGCCGCGCCTGCACGGGCAGGGCGCGGAAGGACTGCGGGTACCGGGCCATGGTCCAGAGCGACCAGGCCGCGCCCATCGGGGACTCCGGCTGCCACCTGAGGCCGTACGCGGGTGCCGCGCCGAACCGCACGTGCGGCGTGCGGGCCACCAACTCGACCTGCGCACCTGCCTCGTGGAGCAGGGCGGCACCCTCCAGCGCCGACTGTCCGGCGCCGACCACGATGACGGACCGTCCGGCAAGCGCGGCCATGTCGCGGTGCTGCGAGGTGTGCGAGAGGGGGCCGTCCGGCGACGGGCCGTCGGCCCCCAGGACGGTCCGCAGCATGCCCGGGATGTGTGCGAAGCCGGTCAGTCCGCTGGCGACCACGACCGCCGCCGCGTCGAAGGCCTCCCCTCCGTCAAGCTCCAGCCGGAAGCCACCACCGATGTTCTGACGGACGCTCCGTACGTGCTCGCGCTCGAGGAAGGGCACGGCCTGCTGCTGGAACCACTGCCCGTAGCGGACGAAGAGGTCGACCGGGACCCGGTCGTGTCCGCTCGGGGCCGTCCCCCCGTTGGTCCGGCAGTAGTCGTCGAGACGGTACCCGGCCGTCGGCGCGGAGATGTTGGAGGCGTCGGGAGTGGACTTGAGGTTCATCCCGACCGGCATGGTGTCGCGCCAGCTGTACATCGGGTCGCCGAAGGCGCGCACCGCAAGACCGGTCGCGCGCAGGTGGGCGGCGACCGACAGCCCGTAGGGACCTGCGCCGATCACTGCGACGGTCCGGGAACTACCGGAGGAGAACTGGGACATGGAGCTGCTCCTTTTCGGTGCACGGCTTTTGGACGGACGGCTGCTGCGCGGTTGGCTCGGCGCGATCGGCTCGGGGCGTGCCACGACAGCCGCACCGCCACGGGCGTGTCGGGTCGTGTCGGGTCGGTTCAGCGCTGTCGGAAGCGCCGCGCCCGGCTGGCGGCCAGGTACTTGAGGCCGGGCGCCACTGAACGGGCCAGCATCGCCGGGAAGGGCAGCGGGTCGTCGGGCGCCCACCACCCCAGTTCTCGCTCGGTCCACCGGGCGCGCGGCGGCAGGGAGGGAGTGCGGTAGTCGGAGCGGCGGTAGGCGAGCCGGGCCAGCAGGTCGATGTTCTCCACCACGATCCGGCGGCCCTGGATCTGTTCCGCGCGGGGAATCTCCCGTCCGGTCAGGTGGAGATGGAGTGCCCGGACGAGATCCACCCGTGCCTCCGTCTCGAAAAGCCGGAACTGTGCTCCGATGCGGGGATTGAAATCCAGGAGTTTGTACCGTCCGTCGCGCCGGTCGAACCGCCAGTCGAGATCGCAGACGCCGGCGAATCCGATCTCCTTGCAGAAATCCGCGGACAACTGTGCGAGTTCTTCATTGGGCGTGGTGACCGCCATCGCCGTCATTCCCGCGTGCGGCGGCCAGGAGCGCGCTTTCACGGCGGTGAACAGAACACGGGCATCCTCGGCGGTGCTGGTGTGCATGTGTACGATCCAGTCCTCCGCGTCGGCCCGCGGCAGGTACTCCTGCAGCACGACGCCAGGCTGTTCACCCCAACGCTCGGCGAGGGCGAGCAGCGCGTCCACGTCGTCGATCCGTGTGGTGCCGGGGACCGCCGGACGCGAGCGCCGGGTGAACGGGTCGCGGTTCTTGGCCACCAGCGGGAAGACCGCTGTCTCGGCGAACGCGAGCAGGTCGGCCCGGGTCTCCGGGAACGCCGCGCGGGCCGTGCTGACGCCGTGGCGCAGGCACAGGTCGTGCAGCCCCTGCTTGCTGGCGAGCGCGGCGACCAGGCCGTCCGGCGTGCGCGGGAACAGGAACCGGTCGGCGAGGTCCCGCTGCCGCTCGGCGACCAGGACCGCGGCCTCCTCGTCCGTCGGGATCAGCAGCGCGGGGCGTCCGATCCGCTCCCCGACGCGCAACAGGCCGGCCAGGAGCCGGTCCGGCGGCTCGGTCCCGGTGGTGCGCCAGACGTGTGCGCGGCGCGTGTACCGGGAGACGGCGGCCGGGGTGAGCCGGTCCTCCGTGACCGCGTGCACTGGTACGCCGAGCCGGCCGAGCGAGCGGATCGCGCCAACTCCACCGTGATGCAGCGGATAATGACCGAATTTCAGCACGAGCGCGGGCGTGCGGGTATCCGGCGCCAAAGGCCGATGTGCCACAAGTCCCCCCCGGGATACGGCGGCGACGCCATTTCTGGCGCTGACCGAATCGCAAGGTACCCCGCAGCTCGACTGGTCCACAAGGGACTTCGGACGACCTGTGGGGGCGCACAACGGCGCACGCGACGAAGCGGTCTGCTTCTTGTGACGGACGAGTGCGGATGTGACGCGTGAGCAACGATCGAATGCATGACGCATTGTTCTGTTCCGCTCAGGTCACGAAAGTTATGCGCGGGTGAGCATCGATTGTCGCGTATCGCTATCGCGGAGCCTTCGGCCCGGATACCTTGCTTGAGGCGGCGTGGGGGAGCCGCTTCACCGGGCCCAGGGGGAATGGCCCTTCTTTTTCGCGCACCGTCACGACGCCGTGCTGCGTCGTGAGGGGGGACCTGTGGGGGGACCGAGGTGCAACCCATCGACATTGCAAGCGAAACGGCCGGAACTGTCCGTGCTTCAGCGCGGACGCCGGTCGGGGAATCCGCCAGGGACGCCGCGAAGGACATCGCGGGCCTCCGGGCCGGCCGCAGCCGCGGCTCGGTCAGCCTGGTGGTCCCGGCACGAAACGAGGCAGCCAACATCAGCTGGGTGCTCGGGCGGATCCCCGACTGCGTCGACGAGGTGATCCTCGTCGACGGCGAGTCCAGCGACGACACCGCCGGACGGGCGCTCGCCATCCTGCCGTCGCTGCGGGTGGTGCCGCAGTCGGGTCCGGGCAAGGGCAACGCGCTGCGTACCGGATTCCTCAACGCCAAGGGCGACTTCATCGTCATGATCGACGCCGACGGCTCCATGTCGCCGCGCGAGATCCCGCGCTACGTGCACTTCCTGGAGCACGGCTACGACGTGGTCAAGGGATCCCGGTTCACCGGGGGCGGCGGTTCGCTCGACATCACCGCGCTGCGCCGGTGCGGCAACCGGGCGCTGCTGGCCCTCACCAACCTGCTGTACCAGGCCTCGCTGACGGACCTCTGCTACGGCTTCGTCGGCTTCCGGCGTGAGGCTCTGGAGAGGCTGGACCTGCGCTCCTCCGGCTTCGAGATCGAGACGGAGATGGTCTGCCGCGCCCTGCTCGAAGGGCTGCGGGTGGCCGAGGTGCCGACGCTCGAACTCCCGCGCCGCACCGGGCAGTCCAACCTGCGGACGTTCCGCGACGGCCACCGGGTGCTGCGCACGCTGCTGCGTGAGCGCACGGCCGGCACCGGCCGGGCCGGAGCCGTCCGCGCGGTGCAGCGTGCCGAAACGGATCTGCAGCCGGTTTCCGAGGCCACGCCGGTGACCTCCGCGGTGACTTCCGCGGTGGCCGCCCCCGTCGCGCCGGGGGCGGGTCATGCCTGACCGCTGGCCGGGTGCCGACGGCACCGCGTCGGCGCTGGCCCGTAGCGTCGTTCAGGCCGCCGAACGCGCCGACGCCGAGGCGGCGTTCGTCGCCGCCTCGGCGCTCGCACAGTTGACGGCCGATCGGCTCCAGGGCGCACCGCGTCTCCTGCCGGTGCCAGCGCGAGCCGCGTTGCCGGTGCGGGCGGGCGTCCGTGCCGTGCGCTTCGGCCACGAGCGGCTGGCCCGGGGAGCTGTGCTGCTGCGCGGACGTCTTGGACTGGAGCAGTGGCACGTGACCATCAGGGACCTGGCCAACGTGCTGGCCGAGGCGGTCCTGGTCGAGCCGGAGCAGGAGCGGGAGGCGGCGCTGGCCGGGCTGAAGGGCGCGCTGGAGCCACTGCGCGCCGGGGTGCCGAGCGCCGCCTTGCGCTGGCTGCGCGGTCTGCGCGCCGAACCGCCGCGCTGGCTCGCCCCCTCGGCGGAGGCCGGGAGCGGAGGCGGTCTGCGTCCGGCCGACTGCGCCGCGCTGGCCGGACGCTTCGCCCAGCAGCACCCCGACCGCGACCGGGTGCTGCTGGTCCTCGGCGTCCGTCCGGAGGGCTCCTACCTGGCCCCCCTGATAGCCGCCGCGCTGACCGACCTCGACTTCCGGCACGTCGTCTGCCGCACCGTCCGCCCCGAGGGACCGCTGTTGCCCGAGGAGCCGCAGCTCGCGGAGAGCGTGCGGCGGATCGGCGGCGTCGCGCTGCTCTGTGACGGGCCGCCGCACACCGGCGCGGCACTGGGTCGGGTCGCGGCCCGGCTGGTGGCCTGCGGCTTTGCCACGGAACGGGTGCTGCCGGTCTATCCGGCCGCGTCCCGGTCGGACGCCGCGCCGCCGATCACCGCGCTGCGGCCGTATCCGTCCGTGGTGCTCTCCGCCGAGGAGTGGCAGCGGTGACGGACAACCACACGCAACCCGACCGGACGCGTCCCGACCGCCCGCGACCTGACCGCGCGCAATCAGAGATCGGGCGGCACGCGGCACGCGCGCTGGCCGTGGCCGTGTGGGCCCTGCTGGGGTTGGCGGCGACGGCCACGGTGCTCTCCTCGATCGGTCTGCACGCCCAGCCCGTCGCGGCGTTGACGCTGCTCCTTCTGCTGGCCGGTCCCGGCTCAGCGCTGGCCTGGGCACTGCCGGGACAGGAACTGCCGCTGCGCCTGCTGATCGGCGTCTTCGGCGGGCTGGCCGCCGACGCCGTGATCGCCCAGGCGATGCTGACGCTGCGGCTCTGGTCGCCGTCCGGGGGAGCACTGGCCGCGCTGGCACTGACCCTCGTCCTGCTCGCGCTGAGGCCTCTCGGCGCGCTGGGCACCCGCCGGGGGAGCGCGCAACCGACCGCGCGTCCGTCGGCCCGCACGACCGATCCCAGGGGGAGCGCCGCACCATGACGGCATCCGACGAAGCCGGAATTCTCGATCCACGCACATCGATTGACGCACCGGTTGACGCACCGCTGGGCGCACCGACTCGCGAACGCGCCGTCGTCACCGCCTCGGTGGTGATCTGTGTCTACACCGAGCAACGCTGGCCGCAGCTCTGCGCGGCGATCGACTCGGCGTGCGCGCAGCAGCCCGTGCCACCGGTGGACGTCCTGGTGGTGGTGGACCACAACGAGGCGTTGCTGGCCCGCCTGCGGGCCAGGCACCAGGACGATCCGCTGGTCCGGGTCCTGCCCAACGCCCACGGCAAGGGGCTCTCCGGCGGCCGCAACACCGGGGCCGAGGCGGCCCTTGGCGAGGTGGTGGCCTTTCTGGACGACGACGCCTCCGCCGAGCCGGACTGGCTGTCCGTACTGACCACCGGATATGACGATCAGTCAGTGATGGGCGTCGGCGGCCGCACCCTGCCCGTCTGGGCCTCAGGACGCCGACCCGGCTGGTATCCGGAGGAGTTCGACTGGGTGCACGGCGCGAGCTACCGCGGCATGCCGGTCGGTCGGGCACGGGTGCGCAACGTCCTCGGCGGCAACGCCTCGTTCCGCCGCTCGGCCTTCGCCGTGACCGGCGGGTTCCCGTCCGGGATCGGGCGCGGCGCCGGCACCACGGGCGCAGCGGCGGGCGGCGGCGAGGAGACGGAGCTCTGCATCCGGATCCAGCAGGCCCGCCCGGACGCCTCCTTCCGATACGACGACCGGGCCGTGATCCACCATCATGTCCCGTCCGAACGCGAGCGGTTCCGCTATCTGTGCCGCCGGTGCTGGGCGGAGGGCCTGTCCAAGGCCCAGGTCACCGCGCAGGTCGGTGCGACCGACGGGCTCGCGACCGAGCGCGCCTACGTGCGGCGGGTGCTGCCCGCAGGCATCGCCAGGGGCCTGCGGGATGTACTGCGCGGGCAGCCGGACGGCCTCGGGCGCGCCGGCGCGATCACCGCCGGACTGCTGATCACGGCCTGCGGCTACGCCGCCGGGCTGCGCGCGAGGAGGCACGCGTCGTGAACCACCCGAACCGGTCCGAGCTGTCGGACCCCGCGAGACCGGCGCAGGAGCGTGTGCCTGTGCTGATGTACCACTCGGTCCGCGCCGACCCGCCCGCCGGGACGGCCGCACTCTCCGTCCACCCCGACGCCTTCGCCGCCCAGTTGGACGCGCTCGCCGAACTCGGCCTGACGCCGGTCCCCTTCAGTGCGCTGCTCGCCCGATGGCGCGGCGGCGCGCCGCTGCCGGACCGGCCGGTGGTGCTGACCTTCGACGACGGATACGCGGACTTCCACAGCGAGGTGCTGCCGAGGCTGGTGCACCGCGGGCTCCCGGCGACGCTCTTCGCCACCACCGGTTGGCTCGCCGACGCCGGACGCGACCGGGCCGGCGTGCGGCCGGACGACACCTTGACGTGGTCGCAGCTGGCCGAGATCGAGTCGGCCGGGATCGAGGTCGGCGGCCACAGCCACAGCCACGCCGCGCTCGACGCCGTCGACCGCGCGACCATGCGCGACGAACTGGTCCGCTGCCGCGACCTGTTGGAGGACCGGCTGGGCCGTCCGGAGCGCGTCTTCGGCTACCCGTTCGGCTACTCGGACGCGTGCGTCCGCGCGGCCGTCCGCGCAGCCGGATGGACGGGCGCGAGCGTGGTGGCCAACACGCTCGCGTGCCGCTCGCAAGGCCCTTATCAGCTCACCCGATTGACGATCCGTCGGAGAACGACCGACACGGCCTTCCGGCAGTTGGTGCAGGGGTGCTCGGTGACCCTCCACTTCCTGGGCGACCACGCCCTGACCAAGGGCTACGCCGTGGTCCGCCGCACCCGCACGCTCGCGCGGACCCGGGGGCGGAGCCTGCGGTGACTGCGACCTCCCCGCACGACGCGGTCACGCAGCCCGAACCCGAGCCCGAGCCCCGGCCCGATCGGCGGCCGGACCCGGAGCCGGCACGCTCCGACGCGCGTGCACCGCTGTTCCGCAACGGCTACGCGCTGATGGTGAACACCGTCATCTCCGGTGGCCTGGGCCTCGTCTACTGGTGGCTGGCCGCCGTCTACTACAGCAAGGCCGACATGGGGCAGGGCTCGGCGGCGATCGCCGCCATGAAGTTCCTGTCCAGCCTCACCGCGCTCGGGTTCACCGGCGCCCTGGCCCGCTTCGTCCCGGTCGCCGGCCGTGCCACCGGACGGCTGCTGCGCCGCGCGTACGGGGTCAACGCGCTGGCCTCATCGGCGATCACGGTGGTCTTCCTGGCCGCGCTGCCGCTCTGGGGCTCCCACTACGCCTTCCTCAGCGGCTGGCAGCGGTCCGCCGGGTTCCTGCTGGCGGTGCTCGCCTGGTCCTGGCTGACGTTGCAGGACGGCGTGCTGATCGGACTGCGGTCCGCCGTCTGGGTGCCGGTCGGGAACCTGTCCTTCTCGGTGGGCAAGGCGGTACTGCTGGTCCTGCTGGCCGGGGCGATCCCGGCCACCGGCGTCTTCGTCTCCTGGGTCGCCGCGATCGCGCTCTCCGTGCTGCCGCTCGGCTGGTTGATCCTACGGCGACTGATTCCACGTCAAGTCGCGGCTGCCGACGGCGACCTGCTGCCGCCGACGGAGAGGCAGATCGGCCGGTTCCTGGCCGGTGACTACACCGGCTCGGTCTTCAACCTGGTCGTCACCTACTTCGTCCCGGTCCTGGTCGCGGCCAAGGTCAGCTCCGACCAGAACGCCGTCTACTACATCATCAACACCATCGGCGGCACGCTGGACCTGCTCGCGGTGAACATGGCCGCCTCCCTGACCGTCGAGTCCTCGCGTCAGCCGTCCCAGCTCGGTGCCAACACCCGCGGCGCGCTGGCCCGGATGGCCTGCGTCACGCTGCCCTGCTTCGCCCTGCTCGGGCTGCTGGCGGGCCCGATCCTCGACGTCTTCGGGTCCGGCTACGCCGCCGCGGGCGCGCCGCTGCTGCGCTGGCTGGCGGCGGCGGGCTTCCTCCGGGTGCTGATCGAACTCTACTTCGGGACGCTGCGGGCCCGCAGCCGCACCCGTGAGGTCGCACTGTTCCAGGGGCTGCTCTGCACCCTGGTGCTCAGCCTCTCGCTGCTGCTGATGCCGCGGATGGGCATCGCGGGTGTCGGCCTGGCCGTGCTGATCAGCCAGGGCGCCGTCGCAATCTGCGCACTGCCCGGCCTGCTCCGCGTGCTGCGCGACAGGCCGGGTGTCGGAGCTCAGGCCGCAACGCATGTCGTACCGCAAGCCGCAACGGAGGCCGCAACGGAGGACGCCACGTGACCGCACCGCCCGTCGTCCTTGACGACCCGACCGGAGCGACGCCGCGACCCGAGCCCGGGGGGTCGCGGCGCTCGCGTCCGGCCACGGCCGTGCTCTGGACCACATCGGCCCTGGCCCTCGGCGTCTTCTTGGCGTCGATGGCCACCGTCACCGGCGCCGCGCTCGACCGGATGGACGGCCTGGGCCTGGTCTCCGCGCTGCCCCCGGCCGCCCTGGCGTCGGCGTGCGGGCTCGGCGTGCTCTACTTCCTCGGCCTCAACGCAGCCGTGGCCCGTCCCCGGCTGCAGCTCTTCCTGCTGCTGGCCACGGTGCTGGCGCTGCACGGCGCGGCGGCGCTGGTGGAGCCGCTGCCGCGGTTCCCGACGGCCTGGCAGCACCTCGGCTTCGTGGACTACATCGAGCGGACCGGTCACACCCTCCCGCTCTGGGACGCGCGGTTCAGCTGGCCCGGCTTCTTCGGGTTGGCCGCGCTGCTGTTCCGCTCCGGCGGGATCGGCAACCCGCTGCCGGTGCTGCAGTGGAGCCAGGTCGGCTCGCAACTGCTGTGCCTGACGGCGCTAGCCGTGGTGCTGCGGGCTCTCGACCTGCCGCGGCGGACACGGTGGTGCGCGCTCTGGTTCTTCTCGGTCGGCTCCTGGATCGGCCAGGACTACTTCTCGCCGCAGGCCTACACCTACGCGCTCTACCTGTGCTTCCTGGCCGTCCTGTTGACCGTCTTCCGGGGGCGCTCGGGAAGCGAACGGAGTGTCTGCGGCAGATCGGGCCTCGAACGCGGGCTGCTGCTGGGCCTGTTGCTGCTGCTCTTCACCGCGGCGCTGGTCTCGCACCAGCTCACGCCGTTCGTGATGATCGCCGCCGTCGGACTGCTGCGGCTGCTGAGGCGGACCACGCTCAGCCTCTGGTTCGCCGTGCTGCTGGGCGCGTTGGCGCTGGCGTGGATCAGCCTGGCGGCGGAGGGCTTCTGGTCGGGCCACCTGGACACCATCTTCGGCGGGCTCGGACACCTCGGCTCCAACGTCAGCAGCGGCGTTGCCGGACGGGTCAAGGGCGATCCGGCCCACCAGGCGGTGCTGGAGCTGCGGGTGCTGCTCAGCGCCGCCTGGTTCGGGCTGGGGGTGCTGGGCTGGTGGCGCAGGCGTCGCGCGGGCTACGCCCCGGACAGTGCCGACCGGGGCGACCGGGTGCTGCTGGTGCTCGCCTTCATGCCGTTCTTCACCCTCGGCATGCAGAGTTACGGCGGCGAGATCGCACTGCGGGTCTTCCTCTTCGCGCTGCCGGGCGTGGCTCCGCTCGCGGCCTGCTTCTTCTACCCGCGCGAGCATCCGGGACGCGAGCGGCCGGGGCGGAGCATCTCCGTGCTGGTCACGGCCTGGGCGGCGATCGCGGTGGCCGCCTTCGGCATCGCCCGGTACGGCAACGAGCCGTTCGAGCGGGTGACGCCGGGCGAGGTGGCCGCCCTCGGCTGGGTCTACCAGCACGCCACGCCGAGCGCCCGCGTGCTCTACCTTGGCCCCGTCGGCGCCCCGACGACCACGCCGGACATTCCGTGGAACCAGCGCGGCATGGACACCATCGACTACGTCGGCACGACCGCGCCGTCCGACCCGGCCGACGTCGGGTCGTTCGAGACCGCGCTGCGCAGCGCCGGGCCGCAGAGCTACCTCATCGTGACGCAGACCGAGGGCGCGGATCTCGCCGCCAACGACGGCTATGCGCCCGACTGGTACGCCCGCGCCCGCGCCGCTCTGGACGCGGATCCGCACCTGGTCGCGGTCGTGCGGGCTCCGGACGCCGCCCTCTACCGCCTCTCGGCGCCCCCACCGGGCAAGGCCGCCACCGACATCGGGATCGGCCCCATCGGCCCGGTGGTTCACTGGTCGGGCTGGACGCTGACGGAGGCGGTGCTGCTGGCCGTACTGGTGCCGTTCCTGCTCCGGCGGGAGGTGGTCGCGCTGCGGGCGGGCGCGAGCCGGATGACGCGGGGCCGGGGCTGGGCCTTCGCTCTCAGCGCGGGCCTGCTGGTGGCGGGTTTCCTGACCGCCGTCGTCGAGCGATTTCTGACGGTGCGTTAGTTTGCGGGGTCGTTCTCAGCGGGAGAACCAGAGGACCTGGTAGGGCCCCAAGGTCCGCGTCCGGCCGTTCAGCACGACGCTGACCGGCCGGTCGGCGGTGTTCACGGCGACGCCCTCGGCGGGCTGCGCCAGGGCCAGGACGTCCGGGCCGCCGGTGGTGAGCGGGACCGCCCGCGTGCCCGGCGGGAACCAACGGGCGAAGCCCTGGAGCAGCGTCAGCGGCGGCAGCGCCTGACCCGACTGGTCCCAGAGGCAGCCGGGACAGGGACCGGTGGGCGTTTCCGGGTTCCAGTAGAAGGCAGCCGCCACACCGCCCTGGGCCAGCGCCATCATCCCGGCGGCGAGGACCGCGTCGCGGTGCGGCTCGGTCCAGCCGGAGTCCGGCGGCTCGACGTACCACTCCGACCACCACACGGGCAGCGGCGTCAGCGAGTGGATCCAGCGGGTGACGGCGCTGAACTTCGCCGTCGCCGCGAACGCGTCCACCCCCGAGCCGCCGTCCTTGGGCAGGGAGGAACCGTCGACGACGACGAAGTCCGCCCCGGCCTCGTGCGCGAGCCAGTACCGGAACGCGTCCACCGCCCGCTGGTCGACCGTCCCCCACGGGCCGGAGACCGTCGAGGGACGGGCGGTCGTCCCGGTCGGGTAGCTGTCGACAGGCAGGTAGGGGCCGCCGACCAGGATGTCCGGCCGGACCGCCTTGAGCGCGCGGTAGACGTCGTTGTAGAGGGCCGTGTAGGAGGCCGCGTCCCACGCGTCGGCGGTGTTGTCGAAGAAGCCCTTGAACTCGTTCCACACCAGGAAGTCGTGGACCTGCGGGTAGCGGCGGGCCACGGTCGCGGCCAGTGCGGCGAAGTCGGCGAAGTGGGCGGGGGACGGGGCGGTCTCCAACTGGTTCCAGTCGGTCCGACCCGGTTGGCCGCCCTTCATCCAGTCGGGTGCGCAGCACAACGTGATGACCGGCCGCCCGCCGCTGCCGGTGATCAGCGCGATCCGGGCGTCCAGGCGGCTGAAGTCGTACACGCCGGGGGAGGGCTCGGGGTTGTCCGCGCCCCAGCCCATCAGCGCCTGGTCCTGCGCCAGCGGCACGGCGCCCACCTCCCGCCGCACGGCGGCCGCGGCGGACGCGTCGCTGTCGTCGGCGCTGTACTGGGTATGGGTGAAGCCCCAACCCGGCGTCAGATCGGAGGTGTCGGGCGGCCAGGCCGGGTGGCCCCCGCCGGTGCCGGAGTTCAGCAGGGCGACCAGGCAGCCCAGCGTCAGCGCCACGGCCAGCACAGCGGCCCAGTGGCGCGGACGCGGCCGCATCGCCCCCCGGCACGGTCCGAGTAGACCCCCCACGTGACCCATGAAAGCACGTCAGGACCGGTGATCGGGGGCGCTTGGGCGGGTGTACAGGAGACGTTCAGTCGCGGATGTCGCCGTCCACGTAGACCCACGCGCCGCCCTCGCGCCGGAACCGGCTCTTCTCGTGCATCGAGCCGGCGGCGCGGCCCTCGCGGTAGTGGGCGCGGAACTCGACCGTCCCCTCGGAGTGGAACGGCCCGCCCTCTGTCGTGCCCAGGATCTCCAGCCGCTCCCACCGCAGTCCCGGATCGAAGTCGACCCGTCCGGGCCGCGTCTCCGCCGCCCAACTGCGCAGCAGGTACGCGGCGTCCTGCTTCGCGAAGGCGGCGAAGCGCGACCGCATCAACTGCTCGGCCGTGGCCGCCTGCGCGCTGCCCGCATGCAGCGGGCCACAGCACTCGGCGTACGGGCGGGGCCCACCACAGGGGCAGGCGGAGAACGACTTCCGGGACTTGCTGCTCATGCGGGCCATTCTCCCGCGTTCCGGGCCCCATTCCGCACAGAGCCGGAGTAGCGCGGGTCTATGCGGGAACGTGAATGGGCCTTGCTGGGGTGGGCGGCGTGTCCGTAGCGTCCTATGCACGTCACCGCATAACGGAGGAGGCACCGTGCAGCTTGTGAGGATCGCCGGCGGAGACCCGGAGTGCTGTAACGACGACTGCCCGACCATCTATACGACGGATGAGCCCGGCATGATCGCGGTGCAGGGCGACATCGTGGAGCACAGGACCCCGGAGGGTGAGGCTGTCGTCAGCATCCCCGAGAGCGTGCTCAGGGAGGCGGTCCGTGCACTTGGCTGGTGACGCCTGGAGGACGTACTTCGATGCGTTCGAGCGGGAGGCGTTCCGGCTGGAAACGCGGAACGCGTACGCGATGCCGGACGAAGACGAAGAGTTCATGGCGTTTCTGGAGACAGGTGGACTGCACATCCCGGACGACGACCCGTGGCTCACCCGGATTCGGGCTTTTCGGGCGTCCGGCCGGTGGATCGGCCGCGTGCATGTCCTCACTCGGCCCTTGACGGACTACCTCCGCTACGAGTTCGCGGCCTACGTGCACAACGTGGCCGCCGGCGAAGAAGTCCGGATTCTCGATCTCACCGACCAGCCGAACCCTGGCCTACCTGATCAGGACTTCTGGTTGTTCGATGACCAGAACGTGGTAGAGATGCGTTACCGGTCGGACGGATCGCAGATCAGCCGGGATCTGCTCGACGGACCCGACCTTGATCAGTACCGGAAGTGGCGGGACCTTGCCCTCTCGCTGTCGGTTCCGTTCATGGAGTACAGCGCAGATTGACCCTCGACCCCAGCAAGGCCGGAGAGCAACGCCGGGACCTGGCCGCAGCGCTCAGGGATCTTCGACGTGCCTCCGGCCTTTCTGGTGAACGGTTGGCTGTCCGTTGCGGCATGAGTCAGTCCAAGGTGTCCCGATTGGAGAACGGGCGCACTCTGCCGACCGTGGTGGACGTTCAACAGATCCTCAATGCCCTGGGCGTAGACGACGAGTTGGGCCGAGAACTGTTGGCCCTCGCCCGAGTTGCGAACGCCGAGTACGAGGACGTGCGGTCCTCGGTACGCAGAGGGCTGGACGTACGGCAGCGTGAGTTGGCGTCTCTCGAGGCTGGGGCGCAGCACATCCGTTATTTCCTCCCAGCGATGATCACGGGACTTCTCCAGACCCCGGACTACATGCGCACGGCGATGAGTCCACCGATCGATCCGGTGGACGGCGACGTGAACACGGCAGTCGCCCTCAAGTTGCAACGCCAAGCCGTTCTCCTCAACGGCTCGAAGCGGTTCGACTTTCTCCTGACCGAATCTGCTGTCCGGTGGCGGCTGTGTGATCCCTTGGTCATGGCGATGCAACTGGACCGGCTGCTCTCCGTCTCTCTGCTGCCCAATGTGAACGTTGCCGTGCTGCCCTTGTCCGCTCAGGTAGCGGATGCTCCGTTCCACACGTTCACCGTCTACGGGGCGAAGCTGGTGACAGTGGAACTGTTCACGGGCCGACTGGCTCTGAGGGACCCGAAGGATGTCGAGCACTACCGGGAGCTGTTCGACTTCTTCGCCGGCGAGGCTGCGCAGGAGGACGATGCGCGGACCTTGCTGCGAGCGTGGTCCGAGGACTTTCGGCGGGACCGCTGAATGCTTCTATGCAGGCGCTTGAATGATCATGGATTCTCGCAGTCGCAGCCCCCTACCGTCGTGACGAAACCACGAATCGGTGCACCTGGGGTGACGGATGAGCGCGTCTGTGTGGGCTCTGCAAGCGGAAGGGAATCCGGGCAGCTCCGCCCGTTGCGAAGAGTGCAGCCGGCTGCGGCAGGCTCGCCTGTCGGCGGCGGTCCTGCGGGACATCGCATGGATGAGGCGTGCGGCCGAGGAGCAACGTCGACACCGCACATCAGCTCACGGGCTGGTCTTCATCGCAGACTGCGAGCACTCCAGGTCGCCGATCGACGACACAGAGGAGACAGATCATGATGGGCACACTGACGAACAGCAGGACAACGATCCCGTGGAACAACCCCAACGCGCCGGAGGGTGTGCGCTGGATCAAGGCGTACGACACCGACCTTGACCCCATCGTCAAGGACTCCGTCATCGTCACGGAGCTACCCGACGCTGACGGCAAGCGCATGGTCGGCGTCTCGGACGACAAGGACGAGAAGGCCCCCGTGCTGGCCTTCTCGCGAGTTGAGTTCACCATCTTCGTAGAGGGCGTGCGGTCCGGCCAGTTCGACCAGTTCCGTGCCACGGACGAGGAGATGACGACGGCTGGGAAGGCCCCTACGCGTGTCGGCTCCGGACGGCTTGCGCCCAGGGCCGGCAGATCTCGTGTGGGCCGACCCGGAGGGTAGCGTCATACGTCTGTGCGGCACGCGTCTGCCCGGAGAGGACCCGGCCGGGTTCATCATTCGTGAGCACGACCCGTACCCCGAACACGTCACGCAATCCCCAACGGGATTGCGTGCCAGTGCCAGGTCGGTCCAGCAGTGGGTCTCCCTGTTCGTTGACTGACACGCAGATCTACGTCGGGTCGAGTTAGGGAGTTCGCGCTTGTCGGCACCAGCCCCGGCCGGCCGTCTCCCGCGACGGATGGCCGGGGTAACTGTCTTATGCGCCGCTCTGCGCGCGGCTAGCCCTGGCGCTGCTCCGCGTACCGCGCGGCGTTGGTCACCAGCCGGGCCGCGAGGCTCGGCGCGGCCGTCCAGTGGAGGTGCAGATAGGACGCGTGGAGGGTCGGGGTGGCGAAGCCCTCGGTCGTCAGCCTGCCCTCGAAGGTGCGCCAGCCCCACGCCGCAGTGGGGCCTGCGCCCGGGGTGGTGACGGTGCGGTGGAACTCGTGGCCCGGGACGCGGAGGCCGGCCGGGGCGAGGGGGCTGTCGGTCAGGGCGACGGCCTCGCGGTAGCCGAGGGTCAGTCGCGGTGACATCGCCGCGTCCGCGTCGAGCACCCCGCACATCGGGCGGTCGTCCAGCGTGCGGCAGAGGTAGAGCAGACCGGCGCACTCCGCCGCGATCGGCGCGCCGGACGCGGCGAGCGCCGTGATCGCCTCCCGCAGCGGACGGTTGGCGGACAGCTCCGCCGCGTGGACCTCAGGGAAGCCGCCGCCGACGACCAGCGCGGACGTGCCCTCGGGCAGCTTCTCGTCGTGCAGCGGGTCGAACGTCACCACGTCCGCCCCCGCCGCCGTCAGCAGCTCCGCGTTCTCCGCGTAGGAGAACGAGAACGCGGGACCGCCCGCGAGTGCGACGACCGGACGTTGCCCGGTGGGGAGGGAATGACCGAGCGCGGCGATCTCCTCGTCCGCGTCCCATGCCGACGCCCGCAACTCCGGCGCGCTGCGCGCCAGTGCCAGCACCGCGTCGAGGTCGACGCCCGCCGCGACCAACTCGCCCATCTCCCGGACCGCGCGCAACGCGTCCGCGTCGCGCTCCACGGCCGGGATCAGGCCCAGATGGCGGCTCGGTGTGGCGACCGCGTCGCTGCGCCGGAGTGCGCCCAGCACCGGAACGCCGCCGCCCTCCTCCAGCGCCTCGCGCAGCATCGCCTCGTGCCGGTCGGAGCCGACCCGGTTGAGGATCACCCCGCCGATCCGCACCTCCGGGTCCCACGACGCGAAGCCGTGCACCAGCGCCGCCACCGAGCGGCTCTGCGAGGACGCGTCCACGACCAGCACCACCGGTGCCCGCAGCAGCTTGGCGACGTGCGCGGTCGACGCGAGTTCACCGCGGCCCGCCGCGCCGTCGTAGAGGCCCATCACGCCTTCCACGACGGCGATGTCGCTACCGGAAGCGCCGTGCAGCAGAAGCGGTGCCACGCGGTCCGGCCCGCTCAGGAACGCGTCCAGGTTGCGGCCCGGACGCCCCGTCGCCAAGGCGTGGTACCCCGGATCGATGTAGTCCGGGCCGACCTTGTGCGGCGAGACCCGCAGGCCGCGCGCGGTCAGCGCGGCCATCAGGCCGGTGGCCACCGTCGTCTTGCCCGTGCCCGAGGCGGGCGCGGCCAGGACGACGCGCGGGACCGCTACCACTCGATGCCCCGCTGGCCCTTGCGGCCGGCGTCCATCGGGTGCTTGACCTTGGTCATCTCGGTCACCAGGTCCGCCGCCGCGACCAGCTTCTCGGGCGCGTACCGGCCGGTGATGACGACATGCTGCGAGCCGGGCCGCGCGGCCAGCACGTCCAGCACCTCGTCCACGTCGATCCAACCCCAGTGCATCGGGTAGGTGAACTCGTCCAGCACGTAGAAGCGGTAGGTCTCGGCGGTCAGGTCGCGCTTGACCTGCTCCCAGCCCTCGCGCGCCGCGTCCTCGCTCTCGGCGATCTCGCGCTGCACCCAGGACCAGCCCTCGCCCATCTTGTGCCAGGCGACCGTGCCGCCCTCGTCGCTCGCGCCGAGGACCTTGAGCGCGTGCTCCTCGCCGACCTTCCACTTGGCCGACTTGACGAACTGGAACACCCCGATCGGCCAGCCCTGGTTCCAGGCGCGCAGCGCCATCCCGAACGCGGCCGTGGACTTGCCCTTGCCGGGGCCGGTGTGGACGGCCAGCACGGGCAGGGTGCGGCGCTGACGGGTCGTCAGACCGTCGTCGGGAACACTGGTCGGCTGTCCCTGCGGCATGGTTACGCCGCCTCCCTCTGCTTGGAGTGCTGCTTCGAGTTCCGCTTCGAGTTCTGCATGGTCCCGACCATCGTCTTCACCAGCGAGGTCACCGTGTCCGCGCGCAGTTCGTCCAGCGCCACGGCCGGGCCCTGCAGGTGCTGCGCCAACTCGGCGGCCAGGCCGAGCCGGACCGGGCCGCTCTCGCAGTCCACCACGACGCTCGCCGTACCGGTCGCAGCCAGCAGTCCGGCGGCGCGCCGCGCGTCGTCCAGCGCCGAGCGCGAGCCGGTCGCCCGGCCGTCCGTCACCACGACGACCAGCGGACGCCGCATCGGGTCGCGCAGCCGCTCGACGCGCAGCGTCTCGTGCGCGCGCAGCAGTCCGGCGGCCAGCGGCGTCCGGCCGCCGGTCGGCAGCAGCTCCAGCCGGGCCGCACCCGCCTCCACCGACGAGGTCGGCGGCAGCACCAGATCGGCGTTCGAGCCCCGGAAGGAGATCATCCCGATCTTGTCCCGGCGCTGGTAGGCGTCCATCAGCAGCGACAGCACCGCGCCCTTGACCGCCGACATCCGCTGCCGGGCCGCCATCGAACCGGAGGCGTCGACGACGAAGAGGACGAGGTTGCCCTCGCGGCCCTCGCGGACCTGTTGCCGGAAGTCGTCCTTGCGCAGCACCAGCGCCCGTCCGTTGCGCCCGCGCGCCCGCTGGTGCGGTGCGGCGGCCTGGACGGTCGCGGCCAGGTGCAGCCGCTGGAGCGCGCCGGTGGGGCGCTGGGCGCGGATTGTGTGGCCGGCGTCGGTCTCCGCGCGGGAGCGGCGTCCCTGGACGCCCTCGCCGGTGCCGGGGACCTTGAACAGCCGCGTCTTGTACGGCTGGTCGGCCGCGACCGGAGCGGCTTCGCGTGGCGCGGGCGCGGAGGGGGACTGCTGCGGCTGGGCCTTGCCGGGCTCGCCCGCCCCGCCCGCCTCGCCGGCATCGCCCGTATCGTCGGACGTGGCCTCGGCCGGGGACTCGGGCGCGTTGGGCGCGTCCTGACCGCCGCCTCCGCCATCGCCCCCGCCTCCGCCGTTGTCGGGACCCGAGTCGTCCGGGCCGTCTCCGTCCGGGGTGCCGTCGGGGTCACCGTCCGGATCGCTCTCGGGCTCCTGCCCGGCGAACTGCTGGAGCGTCTCGTCCAACTTCTCGTCGTCCAGCCCTGGCGCATCGAACGGGTTGCGTCGACGCCGGTGCGGCAGCGCCAACTGCGCGGCGATGCGCACGTCTTCGGCCAGTACCTGGGTGCGTCCGGCCCAAGCGGCCAGCGCCACCGCCGTCCTGGCCATCACGATGTCGGCCCGCAGCCCGTCCACCTCGAACGCGGCGCAGACGGCGGTGATCTGACGCAGCGGCGCATCGCCGAGCACGACCTGCTGCAGCAGCTCCTGCGCCGCGGTGATCCGCTCGGCGAGCGCCCGCTCCTCGTCCTGCCAGCGGACGGCGAAGCCCTCCGGGTCGGCGTCGTAGGCGAGGCGACGCCGGACCACCTCGGCGCGCTGCTCCGGCTCGCGGGTCGCGGCGATCTCGACGGTGAGGCCGAAGCGGTCGAGCAGCTGCGGACGCAGCTCGCCCTCCTCCGGGTTCATCGTGCCGACCAGCAGGAACCGCGCCGCGTGCCGGACCGAGACGCCCTCGCGCTCGACGTAGGAGCGGCCCATGGCCGCCGCGTCGAGCAGCAGGTCGACCAGGTGGTCGTGGAGCAGGTTGACCTCGTCGATGTAGAGCACGCCGCGGTGCGCCGCCGCCAACAGGCCCGGCTCGTAGGCCTTCACGCCCTCGGCCAGGGCCCGCTCCAGGTCCAGCGAGCCGACGATCCGGTCCTCGCTGACGCCGACCGGCAGCTCGACCAGCGAGGTGGGGCGCTCGGCGACGGCAGCCGCCTCGACGACGTGCGGGCCGTCCGGGCACTGCGCGTCCGGGGACGCCGGGTCGCAGGCGAAGCGGCAGCCGGAGACCACGTGCAGCGCGGGCAGCAGCCCGGCCAGCGCGCGGACCATGGTCGACTTGGCGGTGCCTTTCTCGCCGCGCACCAGCACGCCGCCGACCTGCGGCGATACCGCGTTCAGAAGCAGCGCGAGCCGCAGGTCGTCCATGCCGACCACGGCGGTGAACGGATACCGGGAATCCTGACGGACAGTCACTCCGCGTCCCCTTCCAGGTCGCCTTCGAGCTCGAGGTAGGTGGCGCGCAGCCGGTCCAGGGTCGACTGGTCGGGTTCGGCCCAGAGCTTGCGGTCCGCCGCCTCCAGCAGCCGCTCGGTGATGCCGCGCAGCGCCCAGGGGTTGGACGTGCGCATGAACTCCTGGTTGGTCGGATCGAAGACGTACTCCGACGCCAACTTCTCGTACATCCAGTCGTCGACCACGCCCGCCGTGGCGTCGTAGCCGAAGAGGTAGTCGACGGTCGCGGCCATCTCGAAGGCGCCCTTGTAGCCGTGGCGGCGCATCGCCGCCATCCAGCGCGGGTTGACCACGCGGGCGCGGAAGACGCGGTGCGTCTCCTCGCCCAGGGTGCGGGTCTTGACCTGGCTGGGCGTGGCGCTGTCGCCGACGTAGGCGGCGGGGGACTCGCCGGTCAGGTGGCGGACCATGGCCACCATGCCGCCGTGGTACTGGAAGTAGTCGTCCGCGTCGACCAGGTCGTGCTCGCGGGTGTCGACGTTCTTGGCCGCCACCGAGATCCGGCGGAAGGCCTGCTCCATGTCCCCGCGCGCGGCCCGGCCGTCCAGGCCGCGTCCGTAGGCGTAGCCGCCCCAGACCGCGTAGACCTCGGCCAGGTCGGCGTCGGAGCGCCAGTTGCGGGCGTCGATCAGCGGCAGCAGGCCCGCGCCGTACGCGCCGGGCTTGGAACCGAAGATGCGTGCGCTGGCCCGGCGCCGGTCGCCGTGCTCGCTCGCGTCCTCGTCGACGTGGGCGCGCACGTAGTTGGACTCGGCGGGCTCGTCCAGCTCGGCGACGGCCCGCACCGCGTCGTCCAACAGGCCGACGACGTGCGGGAATGCGTCGCGGAAGAAGCCGGAGATGCGCACGGTCACGTCGATGCGCGGACGGCCCAGCTCCGCGAGCGGCACGACCTCGAAGCCGGTGACCCGGCGCGAGGCGTCGTCCCAGACCGGACGGCAGCCCAGCAGCGCGAGGATCTCGGCGATGTCGTCGCCCTGCGTGCGCATGCAGGACGTGCCCCAGACCGTCAGGCCGACGGACTTGGGGTAGGCGCCGGTGTCCTCCAGATAGCGCGCGACCAGCGAGTCGGCCAGCGCCTGGCCGACCTCCCAACTCAGCCGGGAGGGAATGGCCTTGGGGTCGACCGAGTAGAAGTTGCGGCCGGTCGGCAGCACGTTGACCAGCCCGCGCGTCGGCGAGCCGGACGGTCCGGCGGGCACGTAGCCGCCGCGCAGCGCGCGCAGGATGTGGTCCAACTCGTCCGTGGTGCGCGCCAGTCGGGGCACGACCTCCTCGGCGGCGAACTCCAGCACGGCGACGGCGGTGTCCAGCGGCCCGCCCAGCACATCGAGGACCAGGCCCGGAGCAGTGTCCACGGCCCAGTCCCGCGCCTCCATGCCCTCGGCCAGCCGACGGCAGAGCTGCTCCAGCAGGTCCAGCGCGTCCGAGCCGGTGCGCGCCGGGCCGTCGACGAGCGCGCGCAGCTTTTCGGAGACGTGCACGGCAGCGCCCGGCTCGGCGAGCAACTCCTTCTCCACCAGCCCGAAGTGCGAGGCGAGCGCTGCCCGTAGGCCGGGCAGGGCGTCGGCGCGCCCGCCCCAGATCTGGGCCGAACGCAGCACCGCCAGCACGAGGTTGACCCGCGCCTCGCCCACCGGGCCGCCGCCCAGGATGTGCAGGCCGTCGCGGATCTGCACGTCCTTGATCTCGCACAGGTAGCCGTCGATGTGCATGACGAACCCGTCGAACGCCTCGTCGTCCGGCTGCTCGTCGACATGCAGGTCGTGGTGGAGCTCGGCGGCCTTGACCAGCGTCCAGATCTGCGCCCGCACGGCCGGAGCCTTGGCCGGGTCCAGATCGCTGACCAGTGCGTACTCGTCGAGCAGCTGCTCCAGCTTGGCCAGGTCGCCGTAGGTGTCGGCGCGCGCCATCGGCGGGACCAGGTGGTCGACGATGGTGGCGTGCCCGCGGCGCTTGGCCTGGGTGCCCTCGCCGGGGTCGTTGACGATGAACGGGTAGATCAGCGGCAGTTCACCCAGCACCGCGTCCGGCGCACAACCACGCGACAGGCCAAGGCCCTTGCCCGGCAGCCACTCCATCGTCCCGTGCTTGCCCAGGTGGACGACGGCGTCGGCGCCGAACCCGCCCGACGATGTCGCAGTCTCCAACCACCGGTAGGCGGCCAGGTAGTGGTGGGACGGCGGCATGTCCGGGTCGTGGTAGATCGCGATCGGGTTCTCGCCGAAGCCGCGCGGCGGCTGGATCATCAGCACCACGTTGCCGAAGGCCAGTGACGCCAGCACGATCTCGTCGCCGTCGACGTAGAGCTGACCGGGAGCCTCGCCCCAGTGCTCCAGCACGCCCTCGCGCAGCTCGTCGTCCAGCGCGTCGAACCACTGCTGGTAGTCCTTCAGCTGCACGCGGGCGGGCGCGGCGCGCAGCTGTTCCTCGGTCAGCCACTCGACGTCGTGGCCACCGGCGGCGATCAGCGAGTGGATCAGCTCGTCGCCGCCCGCCGGGTAGCCGTCGACGCCGTAGCCGGCGGCGCGCAGCGCGTCCAGCAGCCGCACGGCCGAGGCCGGAGTGTCCAGGCCGACCGCGTTGCCGACACGCGAGTGCTTGGTCGGATAGGCGGTGAAGACGATCGCCAACTTCTTCTCGGCGTTGGGCTTGTGGCGCAGCGCCGCATGCCGCAGCGCGATCCCGGCGACCCGCCCGGCGCGCTCCTCGTCCGCGGCGTAGACGGGGATGCCGTCGGCGCCGGTCTCCTTGAAGGAGAACGGGACGGAGATGAGCCGGCCGTCGAACTCGGGGATGGCCACCTGCATCGCCGCGTCCATCGGCGAGAGCGCCGCGTCGGACTCGTCCCAGACGGCGTGGGAGGTGGTCAGGCAGAGGCCCTGGATCACCGGGATGTCCAGCTCGGCGAGCTGCCCGATGTCCCAACTCTCCTCACCGTCACCGCCCGCCGAGGCGTCTGCGGCGACGGTCCCACCGGCGGCGAGCACGGTGGCGACCAGCGCGTCGCACTGCCCGAGCAGCGCGAACAGCCCGGCGTCGGCGCCACGCAGCGAACCGCAGTACACCGGAAGCGCGTTGCCGCCCTTGGCCTCGATCTGCGCGCAGAGCGTGTCCACGAACGCGGTGTTGCCCGAGAGTTCGTGCGCCCGGTAGAAGAGCACGCCCACCGTCGGGCGGCCGTCCCGCAGTTCGCCCGCCTCGATTGACGCAGCCCCCCGAACGCCGAACTGCGGCATGGCCTGCGGGGCCGAGAAGCCCTCGCCGGTCAGCAGCACCGTGTCGGAGAGGAAGCGCGCCAGCTCGGCCAGGTTGGCCATGCCGCCCTCGACCAGGTAGCGCAGCGCCTCCGCGACCACGCCCGCCGGGGCGGACGACATGCCCATCAGCTCCGCGTCCGGCACGGCCTCGCCGCCGAGCAGCACCGTCGGCAGTCCGGACGCGGCGATGGCCGCCAGCCCGTCCTCCCAGGCGCGCCGCCCGCCGAGCAGCCGGACCACCACGACGTCCGCGTCGGCCAGCAGTGCGGGGAGTTCGGTCGCGACGTCGGTCCGGGTCGGGTTGCCGATCAGGTAGCGCGCGCCGGAGGCGCGGGCGGCGAGCAGGTCGGTGTCGGCGGTGGAGAGCAGCAGGACCGTGGCTCCGTCCGCATCCTGGCCCCCGCTCTCGTGCTCCGTCGGGGCCTGCTGGTCCTGGTCCACCCGGTCAACTCCCTTGCTTGTCGAGCTTGTTGGTGAAGAGTTCTTGGTCACGTCGGCGCCCCCGGCGGCACGAACGGCAGCCCGCCCGGCGCCCCGTCCTCGATCAGCCGCCACAGCGCGTCGGTGTCGGCATGACGCTCGATCAGATCCCCGAGCCGGTCCAGCCGTTCCTCGCGTGCGGCGGCGAAGCCGGTGTCCGGGGCGGGCACGAACGCACGCCCGCTGGCGGCAGCGACCTCGCGCAGGAACGCCCGCCGGAACCCGTCGTTCTCCAGCGCGCCGTGCCAGGTGGTTCCCCAGACCGACCCCGCCCGGTACCCGTCCAGCCACGGCTCGCCGCCGCCAGCGGCGGTGCTGGAGACGGTGGCGACGCCGTGGTGGATCTCGTAGCCGTGCACCGTCTCGCCGTAGGCCTCGCCCACCGGGCGCGCCAGCGTCTTCTCGACCGCGAAGCGGATGTCCACCGGCAGCAGTCCGAGGCCCGCGACCTTGCCCGCCTTCGACTCGACCTCGTCCGTGATCGTCCGCGCCAGCATCTGGTACCCGCCGCAGACGCCGAGCACCGGCAGCCCGCGCGCCGCCCGCTCGGCGACGGCCCGGTCCAGCCCCCGCTCGCGCAGCCACGCCAGGTCGGCGACCGTGGCCCGGGTGCCGGGCAGCACCACCAGGTCGGCGTCGGCGAGCTCCTCCCGGCGCGTGGCCCAGCGGACCAGCACACCGGGCTCCTGTGCCAGCGCGTCGATGTCGGTGAAGTTCGACAGCCGCGGCAACTGCACCACCGACACCCGCAGCACGTCCGCGCCGACCGGCCCGCCCGCGTCGCCGCGCGCCATCACGCCGGCCAGGTCCAGCGAGTCCTCGGCGTCCAGCCACAGCCCCGACAGCATCGGCAGCACGCCCAGGGACGGACGGTGCGTCACCCGGTGCAGCATGTCCAGTCCGGGCTGCAGCAGGCGCGCGTCGCCGCGGAACTTGTTGACCAGCCAGCCCGCGATGTGCGCCTGGTCCTCGGCGGAGAGCAGCGCCAGCGTCCCGAACATGGACGCGAAGACGCCGCCCCGGTCGATGTCGCCGACCACCACCACCGGCAGGTCGGCGGCGACGGCCAGGCCCATGTTGGCGATGTCCCCGGCCCGCAGGTTGATCTCGGCGGGGGAGCCGGCGCCCTCGCAGATCACCACGTCGTAGCGGTCGCGCAGGTCGGCGAGGCAGTCCAGGGCGATCCGCAGCAGCGCGGGCTTGCGCTCGCGGTAGTCCAGCGCGCCGACCTCGGCGACCGGCTTGCCCAGTACCACGACCTGGCTGCGCCCGTCGCCACCCGGCTTGAGCAGCACCGGGTTCATCGCCGCCTCGGGCGTGGCGCCCGCGGCTGTCGCCTGCATCGCCTGGGCCCGGCCGATCTCCGCGCCGTCAAGGGTCACGAAGGAGTTGAGCGACATGTTCTGCGCCTTGAACGGCGCGACCTTGACGCCCTGTCGCTTGAGCCAGCGACAGATACCCGCCGTGACGACGCTCTTGCCCGCATCGGAGGTGGTCCCGGCGACCAGCAGTGCCCCGCTCACTTCTTTGCCCCCCTCAGCTTGGTCCCCCTCAGCAGGGCGACCGTCACGGTGGTCGCCAGCGCCAGCGCGCCCACCCGGCGTGAAAGCCGACAGGCGCGCTCCACGTCCGCGACCGCGACCGGCCGCAACTCCGCACCCAGAACCGGTCGGTGCTCGACCCGCTCCCCGTAGCGGAGCGTGCCCCCGAGCCGCACTCCCAACGCGCCCGCGAAGGCAGCCTCCGCATGACCGGCGTTCGGGCTCGGGTGCGCGCCCGCGTCACGCCTCCAGACGCGCCACGCGCGCCCCCGGTCCTCGCTCGCCGCGACGGTCAGCAGCGCCGTCAGCCGGGCACCCGGCCACCCGGCCACGTCGTCCAGCCGCGCCGACGCCCAGCCGAACCGCAGCAGCCGCGGCGAGCGGTGACCCACCATCGCGTCCAGCGTGTTGACGGCCCGGAACGCCAGCAGCCCCGGCGCGCCCACGAGGGCGCCCCAGATCAGCGCGTTGACGACGGCGTCGGCGGTGTTCTCGCCGACGGACTCGACGACCGCGCGGGCGATCTCCTGCGCGTCCAGCTGACGCGGGTCACGCCCGCACAGGTGCGGCAGACGTTCGCGCGCCGCCTCGATGTCCCCGCGCTCCAGCGCGGACGCGATCCCGCGCGCCTCGCGGACGAGTGACGCGCCCCCGAGAACCGCCCAGGCGGACGCGGCGGCGAGGGCCGCCTGAGCGGGGCGCGAGCGCCGCAGCGTGCGCTCCGTCACCAGCGCGCCCCCGGCGACGGAACCGACCGCGGCGAGCGTGAAGACTGCTCCCGAGCCGCGATGGTCCTTGTAGAGACGCCGCTCCAGCGCGGCGGCGAAACGCCCGAACCCGGCTACCGGATGACCACGTCGGGGGTCGCCGAACACGGCGTCGGCGGCATAGCCCACCACGGCCCCGTACGCGAACGCGCTGCTGCGCACCGCTGCGTGTCCTCACTCAGGGTCCGCGCCCTGGATCGACGATCCGAAGGCGAGAGTCTCCTGGCTTCCGGATCGACGCACCTACGGGCCTTCCAGCGGCGATGAGCCGCCGTGGCCGTCGTTCGCAGGTGCTCCCCGGTGACAGTGGCGGGACCGCGCCGGATTTGCACCGGCTTCCTCTCCTTGCCTCCGATTGGCGTAAGGATCCCACCATGTCGCCGGACGCAGCGTCAACCGACCGGGTCGGTGTCGCGGATCACGGACGTTGCTGCTTGAGCAGTTCGACGGACTTCTGCACCACCTGGTCGGCGGGGCTCGTGGGCGGGCTGAGGACGTGATCCTCGAACCAGGAAAGGCCAAGGATGACTATCAGTCCCAGCGGGGCGACAAGCAGGCACAGGAAGACAGACATGGGCACCCCAAGGTGTCGAATGCTGCAGGCCCGGACGGACCCCGATCCGTCCCTCCAACAGCGTCCGTCACCCTGGCGGAATCCGCACGTCGGGTATTGCTTGAGGCTTTGTTCCCGCAGGTGGTGCGACTACGTTCAGTGCCGTTTCTAGTGCCGCCCGGAAATCACGTCCGCGACCTTCGCGACGGGGGAGGTCCCCGCGCGCCCGCCGCGTTCCTGTCGGTCGGCGAAGTGGTACGCCGCGTACAGCCCGTGCACCCCGATCCACCGGAACGGTTCCGGCTCCCACCGGCGGACCGTGTGGTCCACCCACGGCAGGTCCGTCAGGTCCGTCGCCTCGCCGCGCACCAGGTCGCGCAGCGTCCGCGCGGCGAGGTTCGTCGTGGTGACGCCGCTGCCGACGTAGCCTCCGGCCCAGCCCAGGCCGGACGCCTGGTCGACGGCGACCGTGGAGCACCAGTCGCGCGGCACGCCCAGCACGCCCGACCAGGCGTGGTCGACCGCGACACCCCGCGCTGCGGGGAAGAAGCCGGTCAGGATCTCGGTCAGCTGGTCGATCGTCTTCGCCGCCGTCGAGCCGTCGTTGTCCGTGCGAGAGCCGAAGCGGTAGGGGACGCCGCGTCCGCCGAGCGCGATCCGGTCGTCCGCCGTCCGCTGCGCGTACATGTACGCGTGCGCGAAGTCGCCCAGCGTCTCGCGGCCGTCCCAGCCGACGGAGTCCCAGAAGGAGGCGGGCAGCGGTGCGGTGACGATCATGGAGGAGTTCATCGGCAGCCAGGTGCGCTTCTCGCCGCGCAGGTTGGCGGTGAAGCCCTCCGTGCAGCGCAGCACGTACCGGGCCGAGACGGTGCCCTGGTCGGTGACGGCGCGCGCGGGGGCCGTGCCGACGGCGGGCAGGATCTCGGTGACCGTCGTGCCCTCGTAGATCCTGACGCCCAGTCGCTCCGCCGCCTCGGCAAGGCCCCGGACCAGCTTGGCCGGTTGGATCCGCGCGCCGTGCGGGGTCCAACTGCCGCCCAGGACACCGGAGACCGCGATCCGGGACGAGGCCTCGGCGGCCGTCAGCCGCTCCACCTCGGTCTCGCCGTACGCGTGCTCGCCCGCGACGAACGCGTCCAGCCGCCCGACCTGCGCGGGCGTGTAGGCGACCTCCAGGACCCCGCCCTTGACCTGGTCGGCGTCGATCCGCTCGGCGTCGCAGACGCGCAGCACCTCGTCGACGCTCTCGTTCATCGCCTGCTGCATCGCCATGGCGCGCGGCTTGCCGTAGTGCTTGGCGAAGACGCCGCGCCCGGCGAAGCCGTTGTACAGCCAGCCGCCGTTGCGGCCGGACGCGCCGTAGCCGCAGAAGCGCTGCTCCAGCACGGCGACGCGCAGCGAGGGGTCCGCCTGCTTGAGGTAGTAGGCCGTCCACAGCCCCGTGTAGCCCCCGCCGACGACGGCCACGTCGACCTCCGTCGAACCGTCCAGCGGCCGTCGCGGGTCGGGGAGGCCGATGGCCGAGTACCAGAAGGAGACACCGCCGTTGGCGGTGGCGGAGGTGCCCACGGGAGACCTGCTTCCTTGAGGAGGTGCGGAGCGGGTGCCTCGGTGCGGAGCGCCGGGCTCCGCCGGTTCGGGCACGCTATCCAGGGCCGGGAGCAGCGGCAATGCACACAGTGTCAAGGTCCTGCGCGGGTTTCCGGACAAACCGTCGAGGGTGCGGTCACCCGCGTCCCGTGTTCCCGTCCGGCCGCGCTCCGGTGGCGCGGGCGCCCAGCGGGTACTGGGATGGAGAGAACGTCGGCACGATCCGGTGCGGCAGCGGTTCCGGTGCGGCAGCACGTGCCGGTACGGCGGCAGCGGGGAGCAGGGGTAGCGACATGCATTGGGGCAAGGCAGCCGCTGTGGCCACCGTCTCCGCCGTCGGCGTGGGCGCGGTCGCCCTGGCGGTCGGACGGGTGGTCTCCGAGCTCTCGGTGCGCTCCAGCGGCGCGGCGCCCGCCTCGACGGGGGGGCTGCGCGTCCACTCCGTCGCGCCGGGCATGATCGAGCTGACCCGGACCCCGGAGACCGAGCGGCACGGCCGCTGGGCGCTGGAGTGGGGCACGGACGGCCATGTGGTGATCGGTCCGGTCCTCTCCACCACCGCGCAGACAGTGATCCGCCAGGTCCTGCCGGGCGGCTCCGTGCTGCCGGAGGAGGGCGAGACCGTCGTCCTGACACCGTGGGTGCTGCGCGGCGACCCCAAGCAGGCGCTGGGCATGGACTTCTCCGACACCCACGTCAGCGGCGAGCTCGGCCCGATGCCGGCCTGGTACCTGCCCGGACTGCGCGACCCGTGGGTGATCGCGATCCACGGCGACGGCGCGGACCGGGGACAGGTGCTGCCGCTGCTGCCGGTGTTCGAACACTTCAAGATGCCGGTGCTGGCCATCAGTTACCGCAACGACCCGGGCGCACCGGCGTCCCCGGACGGCATGGGCCATTTCGGCGAGACGGAGTGGCGCGACGTCGAGGCGGCGATCCGCCTGGCGGTCGACTCGGGCGCGAGCCGGGTCCTGCTCTACGGGTGGGGCATCGGCGCGACGATGGCCCTGCAGGCGGCGGAGCGGTCCGCGTGGCGGGACATCGTGCGCGGGCTCGTGCTGGACTCGCCGGTGCTGGACTGGCGCGAGGCGGCGCGACGCCGCGCCACCCGTCGCGGCGTCCCCCAGCCCCTCGCGGAGCTCGGCATGCGCGCGGCGGAGGGCCGCAGCGGCGTCGACACGGCGGCGTTCGACCGCCTGGCGGAGGGCGACGGCCTGACCGCGCCGGCGCTGCTGCTCCACAGCCCGGACGACACGGTGGCCCCGATCGCACCGGTACGGCGGCTTGCGGAGCGGAGGGACGATCTCGTCCTGTACCGGGAGTTTCCGGGCACCGAGCACGAGGCGTTGTGGAACGCGGATCCCCACGGGTACGAGGATCTGCTGAGGCGGTTCCTGACGCCCCTCCTTTAACGGTTGCCGAGAGGACGGTTGCACTTTGCCCAGGGGCGCGGGGAACTGCGCGAGTAACCCACCCTGTGCGGATGGCCCTGCGCTTTGAGGACCATCTGCACGCCGGTGGCTTGTCGCGCAGTTCCCCGCGCCCCTGGTTGTGCACCTACCCGTGGAGCGAAAAATGTCCCCGTATCGACCCGGAGTAAAAGCCTCGCAACGCCCAACCTCCGCCGTTGTAGGCGCAAATCGTGCGCCACTCGCGCACCTCGTCGCACTCCTGACCTGCGCCACGCCTGAGGATGTGACAAGTTGCCGTGCGACGGGGAAGACTGCACGGCGTGACGTCCCGGAATCCGCGCGACCGTGATGCCCGCGTAGCGAGACTGCCCCGACCCGCCGGTCAGGTGCGCCGCACGCCCCCCTCCTACCAGTCTGCCCCGGCGCGCCTCGCGCCCCTCGCCCGGCGCCTGCTCGCGGACGCAGTCCGCATCGCGCACTGGGCGGGCGAGTTGCCGGCCGTGGACCGCCGGGGGGACCTCCTGCCCGGCGACGCCGAGGCCGCCGCGAAGTCGCTCGCGCTGACGCTGGACCAGGCCGTCGCGGCCTGGGAACGGGCGCGGCTGACCGGCCTGATCGAGCTGCGCGGCAGCGGCGCGGGGCCGGGCTGGCGACTGCACGCCTGGGAGCACGACGACGAGGCCGTCCTGCGCGGCTGGACCGCGCTCTTCGACGCCTGGACGCTGCTGGTCTCCGTGCCCGACCGGGCGCTGACCCAGCTCGCGGGGCAGGCGGTCGACCACGCCCCGCAACTGCTCTCGTTCCTGCACCTGGTGGCCGGTCCGGTCGACGAGGCGGAGCTGCTGGAGCTGCTGCGTCGCGGCATGGAGGAGCAGTGGCATGCGGGCCTGCACCCGACCGTCGCCTCACCCGTGCCGCACGCCGCTCTGGCCGTCTCGGCGATCCGCGCCGACGCACGCGACGCGGAGGCGCGTGCCGGCGCAGCGCTGCCGCCGACGCCGGGGGAGATCGCCGCGGTGCTGCGCTGGATGCTGGAGGGCTTCGCGGCCGTGGGCGCGCTGGTGCGCAGACCCGAGGACAGCGTCGAGCTGACCCCGCTGGGCCACTGGGCCGTGCGGGCCAAGCTGGAGGAGATCTGCACGGTGGCGCAGACCGCCGCCGGGCACATCGAGCAGTCGGCCTACGAGCTGCTGGCCGCCTGTGCCGGGTACACGCCCGGCCCCGCGCGCGCCGAGTACCGGGCCTGGCTGGCGGCCCGTCAGGTCGACCGCGCCGTGACCGACCTGCTCGACGTCGCGCGCGGCGAGGACGCGCTGCTGCGCGGTCTGGCCTTCGAGGCGCTGCGCGTCGCCGGACATCCGGCCGAGCCCGCCGTCCGGCACGCCTGCGACGAGCCGATGCTGCGGCCCTACGCGCTGCTGTGGCTGGCCGAGCAGAGCGACGAGGGCGTGCTGCCCGCCGACGTGCTGGACCAGCAGGACGCCGCCTGGCTCTGGGTGGACACGGGGGCGGCGGTGCTGGAGCACGGTGACACCGGGATGCTGGTCCGCCACGTCCAGGGCGCCGCCGACGGCGACCCGGGACGGCTCTTCGCGCTGGCCCGCCAGGTCGGTCACCCGCGTGCCGGGCATGTCCTGGCGGCGGTGGCGTCGGCGCACCCCGATCCTGGAGTCGCGCGGGCCGCGCGGCGCAGCGCGTTCAGCGTGCACGACGGCGGGGCCTGAGCAGACGCCGCCTGACGACGACGGCTCGACGACCCTGGTTCCAGGACGGCTCGACAACGGTTCGACGTGGGTGCGACGACGGGAGGCCGGCAGGTGGCGGAGCGGGACGAGGCCCGGGCGCAGGCGCGGTTGACCGCCGCGCGGCTCAGCGCCGAGGAGGTCGACGCGGTCGCGCTGACCTGGGTGGACAACGCGGGGATCGCCCGGGTCAAGGGCATCCCGCTGAGCCGCCTCCCCGACGCGGCCGTGCACGGGATCGGGATGTCGCCGGTCTTCGACGTCTTCCTGGTCGACGACGCGATCACGACCAGCCGTCATATCGGCGGCCCCGACGGCGATCTGCGACTCTTCCCGGACCTCGACCGCGCCGTCAGGCTCGCCGGGCAGCCCGGTTGGGCCTTCGTGCCGGTGGACCGGTACGCGCAGGACGGGACGCCGCATCCGGCCTGCCAGCGGCAGTTCGCCGCCGCGATGGCGGCGCGGGGGGCCGAGTTCGGGATCACCTTCCGCGCCGCGTTCGAGACCGAGTGGATCGTCCAGCGGCAGGCGGCTCCGGGCGAGCCGCCGACCTACCCCACCGACGGCCCCGCGTACGGGCTGCACCGGCTGACCGACCTGTCCGACTACCTGCGCGACGTGCTGTTGGCCCTGGAAGCCCAGGGTTTGACGGTGCAGCAGATTCACCCGGAGTACGCGCCAGGGCAGTTCGAGGTCTCCATCGCCGCCGCCGACCCGGTCGCGGCGGCGGACGACGCGGTGCTGGTCCGGGCGACGATCCGGGCCGTCTCGGCGCGGCACGGGCTGCGGGCCTCGTTCGCACCGGCCTTCGAGGCGGGCGGCGTCGGCAACGGCGGCCACCTGCACCTCAGCGCCTGGCAGGACGGGCACAACCTGATGGCCGACCCCGTCGCCCGTGAGTCGTTCCTGGGCGGGATCCTCGACGAGCTGCCCGCCCTGCTGGCGCTCGGCGCGCCCAGCGTGGCCAGCTACCTGCGGCTGGTGCCGTCGCACTGGGCGGGTGTGTACCGCTGCTGGGGCGTGGAGAACCGCGAGGCCGCCCTTCGCGTCGTCGAGGCGCCGCACCTGCTGCCCCGTCCGCCGAGGCCCGCCACGCGGGCCTACCCGCCCGTCCCCGGGCTGCTGCGGCAGGACACGGATGCCGAGGAGGCGACGCAGGCGCTGCTGCGCGACCTGGACGAGAGCGAGCGCCGCCGCTACGCCGAGCAGGCCGCGGCGGAGTCGGGCGCTCCGGCCAATGTCGAGGTCAAGTGCTTCGACCAGTCCGCCAACCCGTACCTCGCGGTCGGCGGCGTGATCGCGGCGGGCCTGGCCGGGATGGACACGGGCGCCAAGCTGCCGGAACCGGCCCAGGGCGACCCGGCGCTGCTGCCGCCGGACCGCCGGCCGCCTCGACTGCCGACCGACCTGGGGGAGTCGCTCGCGGCCTTCCGGGTCTCGACGGTGCTCCACGAGGCGCTCGGTGAGGTGCTCTTCGAGGCCGTCGCCGCCGTTCGTGCCGCCGAGCAGGAGGCTTACGGGGCCCGGCCGCCCGAGGATGTCATCGCCGCGACCCGCTGGCGCTACTGATGCCGGCGGGCGAGGGGGAGTCGGCGCTCTGGGACATCGGCGGGCTGGTGGACCAGCACTGCCACTCCGTCGTCGCCTCGGAGTTGGGCGACGCGGCGTTCGCCTCGCTGCTGACCGAGTCGGACCAGCCGCCCGCCGATCCGCACGCCGTCTGGGACAGTTCGCTCGGGCTGGCCGTCCGCCGTTGGTGCGCACCGGAGTTGGACCTGCCCGCGTTCGCGCCCGTGGCGGCCTATCTGGAGCGCCGCCGCGAGCTCGGCGCGGCCGAGGTCACCCGGCGGATGCTGCGCCGCTCGGGCTTCGACGTCTGCCTGGTCGACACCGGCCTGACCGAGGCGGCGGGCGTCCCGCTGCTCTCGCCCGACGAGTTCGGCGGTCTGGCCGGCGCGGACGTGCACGAGATCGTCCGGATCGAGCGCGTCGCCGAGCACGTGGCCCCGGGACTGACCGCCGACGGCTGGGCGGAGGGTGTCGGAGCCGCGCTGCACCGGGCCGCCCGGCATGCGGTCGGCCTCAAGTCCGTTGTCGCCTACCGTTACGGGCTCGACCTCGATCCCGCACGACCGTCGCCGGCCGAGACGCGGCGTGCGGCGGGGGAGTATCTGGCCTCCGGGGGCGGCCGGTTGACGCATCCGGTGCTGTTGCGCCACCTGCTCTGGACGGCGCTCCAGTTGGGCCTTCCGCTCCAACTCCACACCGGCTTCGGCGATCCCGACCTCACCCTGCACCGGTCCGACCCGTCCCTGCTGACGGATTTCGTCCGGGCGGCCCAACCGCTGGGCACCCCGCTGGTGCTGCTGCACTGCTGGCCCTACCACCGCCAGGCGGCCTGGCTGGCGCAGTCGTTCCCGCACGTCTACTGCGACGTCGGTCTGACGCTCACCCACACCGGCGCTGCCGGCGCACGTCAGGTACTGGCGGAGACGCTCGAACTCGCACCGTTCCGGAAGGTGTTGTTCTCCACCGACGGTTACGGCCTGCCGGAGCTGCACCGCGCGGGTGCGGCTGCCTTTCGCCACGCGCTCGGCTCCTGGTTGGCAGAGGCCGTGCCCGGCAACGCCGTTGAAGCGGCCAGGATTGCCTCGCTGATCGGCAGCGAGAACGCGGGGCAGCTCTACGGCCTTGCCACCTGCACGATGTGACGGTACGTGAGAATGCGATCACTGAGCGAGAAGTGATGCCATAACGGTTCCGTAAATTCGTGTGCCATGGCACTAGCTGCCACCCCTCCCCGTGTGGTCAAGTCGCACGCGGCCTGGAACCGACAGGCCCTGCCCAGCTCCATCACCCGGTGCACACCCACAGTCTCGGGGAGGACTTGTTGACGACCCCGCACCGCACCAGCCGTCGCTTCACACTGATAACCCTGGCCGCGGTCGGCGGCCTGATGGCCGCAACTCCGGCCATCGCCATGCCGGTCCACCACAACCACCCGCAGAGCGGCGGCGTGCACGCCATGGTCGGCGGTGGTGACGGCGGAGACGACGAGTCGGACGACATATCCAACGGCGCCCAACAGGCGGCCGACGAGGTCAACGCTCCCGGCATCGTCGCCCCCGGCGCGTACGGCGCGGCCTGGACCGCTCTGCAGAACATGCCGCGTACGGGCGGCAATTGGCGCCAGGCCACCATGCTCCCGTACAACTCGGACGACTCGCGCTACCGCGACCAGGACTCCAACTCCACGGCCGGTATGGGCCAGGTGACCGGCCGCATGACCGCGATGGCCGCCGACAGCAACGGCGACGTCTACGCGGGCTCGGCGGGCGGCGGCGTCTGGCGGTCCACGCAGGCCGGCGGCAACTGGACGCCGATCAGCGACGGGCTCTCCGCGCAGGCCACCGGCGCGCTGGCGCTGGACGGCCGGGGCCGCCTCTGGCTCGGCACCGGCGAGGCCAACACCAACGCCGACGCCTACCTCGGCTCCGGCGTCTACCTGTTGGCCGACCCGCGGCACGGCCAGTTCACCTCGCGCGACCGGGTCGGCGGCGACGAACTCCAGTCGACCGCGATCCACGAGCTGCGCATCAGCGGCGACACCATCTACGCCGCCACCTCCGAGGGCCTCTGGTCGCACTCGGTCACGCACCTGGGCGGGCCCTGGAAGCTGGAGTTCGCTCCGAGCCCCGACTACCTGCCCGGCCACTCGCTGGCCAACGACCCGAACGCGGCCTACAAGAACATCGTCAACGACATCGCGTTCGACCCGGCCGACCCGAGCCGGGTGGTCGTCGCCGCGGGCTGGCGCTCCGGCGACACCTACAACGGCTACTACACCAAGGTCAACGGCAGTTGGCAGCTGCTCACCTCGATGGGCGCGCTGCCGACCGACCCGGGCGACATCGGCACGGTCACCTTCGCGCCCTCCGCGGACCACCAGCGCTACTACGCCCTGGTCCAGTCCCCGAACTCGCTCAACGCGGGCGGCGGCCTGGGCGGCATCTACGTCTCCAAGAACGGCTCGCCGTTCGGCCCGTGGACGCAGGTCGCCACGGCGGCCTCGCTGGGGGCCTCCGGCTCGGTGCTCACCAACGTCGGTGGCCAGTCCTGGTACGACGAGTCGCTGATCGTGGACCCGAACAACCACGACCACGTCTACGCCGGTCTGGAGGAGGTCTTCGAGACCACCGACGGCGGCACCACGTGGACCACGCCCGGCCCGTACTGGAACTTCCCGCTCGCCTGCTGGAGCCTCGACCCCAGCGAGCAGAGCGGCACCTGCCCGCAGACCACCCACCCGGACCAGCACGCCCTGGCCATCGGCAGCTACAAGGGCCAGACCTACGTCTACGCGGGCAACGACGGTGGCGCCTACCGCCGTCCGCTCGACGGCCAGGCCAACTCGCTGGGCCACGCCACCGACTGGGTCTCGCTCAACGACGGCACGATCGACACCCTCCAGTACTACTCGGTGGGCGTCGGCGCCGACCCGAACGGCAAGGGCACCGTCGTCACCGGCGGCATGCAGGACAACGGCCAGTCGATCCTCCGGGGTTACGGTTCCAAGGCCGTCGACACGGTGATGGGCTCCAACTTCGGCGGCGACGGCGGCATGTCGCTGGTCGACCCGAAGAACGGCTGCAACGAGGCCCAGGAGTACGTCTACCTGGAGATCAACGTCACCCAGGACTGCGCGGTCAACAGCGGTCTGGTGGCGCCGACCACGTACAACGTGGCCCCGCCGGACAACGCGACGTCCAACGCCCGCTTCATCGCGCCGTTCACCTCCGACCTGCAGAACCCGAACCTGTGGGTGGCGGGCGGCGAGAACGTCTGGGTGCAGTCGCAGGGCTTCGCGATCCGCTCCTCCAGCGCGTGGACGAGCGCGTACGACCTGGGCGCGGGACGCGTGGCGACGGCGGTCGCCTCCTCCGGCGGCAAGATCTACGCGGCGTGGTGCGGCCCGTGCAACCCGCAGGGCTTCCAGCGCGGCGTGGCCGTCGGCAACGCGGACGGCACGGGCTGGCAGCAGCTCACGCTCCCGGCGGGCGTACCGGACCGCTACCTCAGCGACGTGGTCGTGGACCCGAAGGACAGCAGCCACGTCTATCTGACGGTCAGTGGGTTCTCGCGCAACTGGAACGAGGGCCCCGGAGCGGGCATCGGCCACGTCTTCGAGAGCCACGACTCGGGCGCGACCTGGTCCGACATCTCGGCGAACCTGCCGGACATCCCGGCGGACTCGCTGTCGCTGACGCCTCAGGGCGGCCTGCTGCTGGGCACGGACCTCGGCGCGATGTACCGCGCCCCGGGCCACAGCCACTGGGCCGCGATCGGCGAGCTGCCCGCAGTGGCGGTGGACCAGATCCTCGTCGGCCCGGACGGCAACGTGTACGCGGCGACGCACGGGCGCGGCATCTACACCATGCCGCTCCGTGAACTCGCCGGCGGTCGGGACTAGGCACTTCGTGCCCCAAGGGGCGCGGGGGGGGGGGGGGGGGGGGGGGGGGGGGGGCGCCCCCCCCCCCCCGGGGGCGGGCCCCCCCCCCCCCCCCGCCCCGCGGCACCCGGGGGGCGGGCGGCCGGGGGCGCGGCCGGCAA